>JAFSYP010000004.1 GCA_017449935.1 Clostridia bacterium | reverse complement strand
TTCTTCGGGACGGGCGGCAGGTCGATCGACTTCTGGCCGTAGGTGTAGGGGATCTCCATATAGACCTCCCCGTCCACCATCAGCGTCGCGATATACTCGATCGGCGTATAGATCGCGTGGATCGTCACGCCGCCGATACCCAGCGAATACGATTCCCATGCGCTGGTGTAGCCGTCCTTCTTCGGGACGGGCGGCAGGTCGATCGACTTCTGGCCGTAGGTGTAGGGGATCTCCATATAGACCTCCCCGTCCACCATCAGCGTCGCGATATAACCGTTCGGTTTAAAGACCGCGTTAAACTCCATATCCTGCGCCGGCGTCACTTCCGGCAGCTTCGGGTCCCATCCGGCGAACGTATAGCCCGCCAGCTCCGGCAGACGCGGATGAATGAACGGCTCGCCGAAAGTATTCACGACCTCGGTGAAAAGCTCGCCGTTCACATAGAACCGCGACGTATAAAGGTTCGGCTCGAACACTGCGTTGAATTCCAGCTCCTGCGCCGGCGTCACTTCCGGCAGCTTCGGGTCCCATCCGGCGAACGTATAGCCCGCCAGCTCCGGCAGACGCGGATGAATGAACGGCTCGCCGACCGTATTTACGACCTCGGTGAACAGCCCGCCGTTCACATAGAACCGCGACGTATACGTATCCTTTTCCCATGCGGCATAGAACCGCCTGCCCGGCGCGTCCATGATCTCCAGGGCAAGGTTCACAAACTGATCGGTGTACCAATCCTTCCACCCGAGAAATGTGCTGCCGTACCGCTCCGGGTCCTCCGGGATCTTCAACGGACTGCCGTAAGGCACTTCATACGCCTTGTAACCGTTGTCGGCGTCTTCGCCCGCCTTGTCCCAATAAAACTCCTCGGAATACAACTTCACATCCACGGCCAGGGCGGGAAATGCCATCGTCAGAAGCATGACCGCAGCAAGGAAACCGGCCAATAGCTTTTTCATACTGACTCTCTCCTTTCCTTTTCGCTTTCTTTCCGGTATATGAAACTGCCTGAGATACAGACGCATTACCGCACACGGCGCCTATATCGAAAAAACATTTCCGCAGCAGCGCAGACACACGCGCCGCCCGTATAACAGAGGATATCGCTCCACAAAAAGCCGCTGCCGAGGATCAGACCGCCGAGCACGGTTCGCCGCAGCGCATCGAGAAGCGGGAAGTGCAGCAGCTGCGAAAGCTCCACGAGATACGACACGCCCAGCGCCGCGGGAAAGTTCCGGCGCGTACCCCGGTCAAACAACAGCCCGAAGCCGCAGTAAACGGCCATCGTCCACGCCGTATCGGGGAAATACACATTGAAAAAATTCGGCGAAACGCCGCTCCATCGGCGCACCAGTATCCCGCTCACACAGAGCAGTACCAAAGCCGCGGCAAAAAACGGTCTGCCGGATCGCTGTACATTCATCTTGCACCTGTTGAAAAAATGCCGCACCGAGGCGCAGCATTTCTACACGACCACATCCTGCACGATCTTTCGGTCGAGTAGAAAGTTTTTGGCGTTCGTCAGTATCATTTTGTCGTTGTCAAACCGCAGCATCTCCACCGCACGGTCATAGGCGAGCCAGATGTAATCGTCGATCTCCTCGCGCTGGATGATGGTCTGCACGTCTTTCGTGCCGGCAAGGAAGATGACAACGCTTTTCTCGACCTTGCCCTGTATGGTGTACTCGGACTTGTAGGAAAAGTCCGGCAGGATGCGGATATGTATGCCGGTCTCCTCGAGCACCTCGCGCGTGGCGGTCTCCTCCGGCGTTTCGCCCAGCTCCACGTGTCCCTTGGGAAATCCCCAGTGCGCGCTGCGCTTGTTCTTGATCAGCAAGAAGCGCAGCTCGTCATGAATGATCCGGTATACGATGGCGCCGCAGGAGCGCTCATACAGGCACTCCGGAACGAACGGATCGTCCGGCTGCTGCGCGAACGCGACTGCCTGCATAATCTGCGTGTCGATAAAACGTGTGCTCTTCGGCGCGACGACGATGAAATACCCGGGTTCGGTATTTCTGCGCAGCAGTGCGATCACCCGGCCGTCAAACGATCGGACCGGACGATTGATGCCCATAATGAATGCGCCGCGCACATCTTTACTATCAAATTGTTTGCCGCCCTCCAGCACACCGAAATTGAGTCCGTATTCAAATCCGTATTGTTCGCTTTTGGAATGGATCGGCTTCGTCACGCGGACGCGCACGTATTTGCCGAGCATAGTTCATCCACCCTATTCTCCGAAGGCTGTACAGCCTAAACCTGTTCTGATTTTATTATACATTCTCTTGAAATGAAATACAAGACTTTATGCAAAAAAATCTCGCATTTTCTACGATCTTCTTACGTTTGCGCGCTTGACAGTCGACACGCAAGCAGATATAATAGATATGATATCATTGATTGGAGGGTGTTAACAGATGGACGTTCAAAAAAATAAAGCGATCCGACGCGTTGTGCAGTGCTTTCTCGTGTTCCTTGCGCTGTGTATTCTCGAAGAATTGGTGATCATACCGCACGTCATCAATACGATGCACCTGATCTCCAGCGTCGGCGGACTGATCGTGCTGCTCATTTATATTCGTTTCATCAACAAACCGCTGGACGAGATCGGCATGATCTTCTCCGGCCACAAGGTGCGCAAGGGGATCTTGCTGGCGTTTCTTCTGAACCTGGCGCCTGCGGCGATCGTGTATTTGTGGGAATACCGTATCCTGTCTCTGCAGGGCGGCGCCGTGTTCTCACTCTATTACGACAAGCCCGCTCGTTCCTTTTCCTCTGCAGGTCCGGCCGTATTTTTGGCCTGGGCTGTTGCGTGCCTGATGATCAGCGTTGTCGAAGCCTTTTTCTACGAGCTGTCGTTCCGCGGCCTGCTGATCACGCTCGGCTCGCGCTCGCTGCATTTCTATGCGATCAACATCATTCAGGCTGCGCTGTTCACGGTCTGGTACTTGATGCGTTGGCTGAGTCTTGTTGTATACCAATCCGACAAATACACCACAAATCAAATCATCTATTTGCTTGTCATCATACTCGTATACGAGATCATGACCGCTCTCAAGCTCGGCCTGCTGCGCTTCTCGACCGGTTCGGTATGGGCCTGTATCTTTGACCACATCGGTTTCGGCTTTATCATGGAAATCGTCCACCTGAATGACGACAGCAGATACTATACCCGCATCATTGCGTATCAGGCGATCGCGCTGATCATCACATACGTCTATTATGTGTATAAAAAGAAAAAGATCCACGAGATGCAGCAGGAAGCGCAGATGCAAGCCAATAATTGATCCGCCAAAGAAAAGCCCTGCGGTGAAAGCCGCAGGGTGTTTTTTATTTTCTTTTGAGCTTCCGGCGCAAATGCACCCAAAGGCCTTCGGTCAAAAAGCCCTTGGCCAGACGCAAAAAACGGCGAAGCCGGTACGTTCCTACCCAAAGCCGCGCATACAGGCGGTAGGACAGCGCGTTGACGCTGTATTCCCTGCCGCGCCTGCGAAAGCGCGACAGTACGCCGACAATCTCGTTGTCTGTTATGTCCGTCTCGTCAAAGAACAGATTATCGCCGCGGATCACATATCCGCTGTCCGTCACCTTGACGACACGGTGCAGCACATAATTCCCGGTCTGCCGCCGATACAGCGCCACGTCATATTTTTTCAGCCGGCCCTGCGGCTTCGTGATCACGACGATGTCGCGCTTCTGACGCAGCAGCGGCAGCATACTGATCCCTTCGATCCGATACACCAGCACTCCCTCAGCGTCCAGAACACGCTCAAAGGAGCCGGGCTCGCGGCCGCTCATTCTTCGAGCGCGCCGATCCGGCGCAGCGTCTGCAAAACATCCTCCACATCCGACGCGATCTGATCGCGCGGCGCGTCGAATCTACGGCACATCGCGCGCACGATCTTTTCCGGCGTTGTTTCACGTGAGAGTTTTTTGAGGATGAAAGAACTCGTTTCGTTGCAGACGATCTGTCCGCTGAATCCGCGGACGCCGGACGTCAGATAACGCTTGCCGTCGACCTCGACCGTCTGAAATCCGGATGCAAGCTTCAAGCGAATCCGTCCCTTCACTCTAAGAATCCGGCTTTTTGCAAAGTCTGCACGAACGTGTGCACATCCTCGCCCGCCGTATGTTCGTCCGTATCGAACTCCGCGCACAGCGATCGAACAATCGACGCTTCATCCGTGTCTGTTTTCAGACAATTCCAGATAAACGCGCCTGTTTCGTTGATCGTGATCAGACCGTTCAGATGCATCGTGGAGCCGACCGCCATGACGATATAGCTGTCGCCGACATTGGTCAAGAGGTAGCCGTCTTTAATCTTCATCACAGTTTCCTTTCCGCATGGTTTCATAGGCGACGTGCGCCGCCTCGATATCCATATTGCATTTCAACTGATAGATCGGCGTCAAACGCAGAACGCGGTCGAGATTTTGCAGCAGGACCGAATAGAGCGAGACGGACGCCGGACGCGCCGTTTGGTTAAGCAGCGAATAGATCGCTTTGTTCTGCGCCATGCGCGCAATAGAATTGGTCTCGCTGCGTTCGATAAACGCGATCCCGGCGAGCGGAACGCGCCGATTCTCGCTGATGTCGTATTTGCCGCTGAACGGCGTTCCGTACGCGTAAAGCGTGCCGTCCACGACGCGCAAAGCGGGTTTATCGTCATTGAGAATATAGGCGTCCGTGCCGAACAGACGAAGCCACAATTCAGTGTGTGTCGACTTTCCGGTGCCGCTCGGCGCAGAGAACAGATACGCGCGATCGTCCACCACGACGGCCGAAGCATGCAGCATCATGCCGCCGAATTCGATCAGCTTTTCATAGAACGCCTTGCCCATGAGCATGTATTCACGCAAATCGTCGTTAAGTCCAGGCGAGATCGGCCGGAACGCCTCGATCTGGGCCGGATCGACAGAAAGCGTCAAGGCGTCGTCCGACTCCGGACAGGAATACTTTAAGCTGCGGGCCGCCAGCGTGGTATACGCCGAAGCGTACCGGACCGTAAGATCCGCGATTCTGTAACAATGCATGGCGCTCCCTCCTCGGTAAGATTTATGTCTTCTTTGATTTCGCAGGGGTGTATGACACGCATACACGCCTGCCGAAGCAAAGACCTGAAAACGGGCAGACAGCCGAGGCTGCCTGCCCGAGGTTGGTTTTAAGCTATCCTTGCTTTTTGCGGGAATCAGCCGCCGTAGGTGTAAGTTTCGCCATACTGGAAGCCGATGCCTTCGATTTCGATGTACGGACGGACATACGCCTTGCCGGTCGTCATCAGAGCAGTACGCATGGTCGGGATATAAGCGCCGCTGTCGGTAAGGACCTTCGCGGTACCCTTCATGCAGCCTTCACCGCCGTTGACAGGATTCGGATTGCTGTAGGAAACGATCGCACCAGTCGTCAGGATCTTGCCGCTGTACTGCGGAGAGACGGATCTCTCTACGAAGAACGCAACTCTGTCACCCTTGAGAAGGTGTCCGGTCACGGACAGCAGGTAATCCGGAAGTACGGTTTCGGTATCGTTGTAAACAGCCGTGTAGGTCATCTCACGGACCATCGAGCAATTGAATTCAGGCGTCAGACAGACGATGTTGTTGTTTCTGTCTTTCCAGTAGCTGAAGTTTTCGCCCACTGCCGTGTAGGTAGCCGTGCTGCCGAACGGAGCGGTTGCAACATACTTCTTAGCGCCATCGACGAAGTAGACCTTGTAGTCACGATCCGCCGAGTACTCCGGAAGGACCATCAGGAACTCTGAACCGGGACGTACGCTCAGGAGCGCGCCTTCCTGTCCGTAGTAAGCACCCAGAACTGCGAACGGGGAAGAACCGGCATAGTAATCCTGCTTGTCGGCATCCGCGATCTTAGCCGCAGCAATAAGCGCTCTGTTCTCTTCCGTCGTGCCGGTCCAGCCGACAAACGCATAACCGGGGATGTAAGGATCGGAGACATTCGTGATCGGGATGTCGCCGTCCGCGGTCTTATTGCCAAAGCCGCAGATCTGACCGGTAACGCTGACGAACGTGACGTTCGGCTTTGCAGTCTCACCGAAGTATGCGGTGAAAGATCTGCTGACCGCGGTGTTCATCTCGATCGTCGGCTCGGTGCTGTAGATACGGCCGGTTTCTGCGTTGACCCAATACAGGAATTCAAAGTCTTCATCCGCAACAGCGGTCAGCGTGAAGCTCTCTTCAAACTCGTAGGACTGGAAGGATTCTTCCGCGTCATCCGTCGCAACGCCGTCGAGCGTGACCTTCGCATAGCCAAGGCCGTTCAGTCTGACGTCGAGCTTCTTGCTGCCCTCAAGATATTCAATATTGGCCGGCCACGGAGTTGCAAGGTAGCCCTTCACAACAGCGCCGTCAATGATGAAATCTTCGGGAGTGAAATAGGTTCTGTAGTTTTCAAGGATAGTGATGACCTTGTTGATGTCATCCTTGAGAACCGGTCTGTTCGCATCGATCGCATTGATCGTCGCCTGGACGTCGGAATACGCAAGAGCCTTGTTGATCTCTGTGTACGCAAGACGGCCGTACTCGATCACTTTGCTGATCTTGCCGATGTTCTCCTTGACCTTCGGATTCTTGTCAAGAATTGCCTGATACATATCGCCCTTCAGCAGCTCCTGCAGATCGCCGAGCTGGCCGCGGTCG
Organism: Clostridia bacterium; assembly: GCA_017449935.1. Lineage (GTDB taxonomy): Bacteria > Bacillota > Clostridia > Oscillospirales > Acutalibacteraceae > UBA1425. The sequence continues at coordinate 46,206 of JAFSYP010000004.1, read as the reverse complement.
GTCGTGTCGTTCGTACCGACGAGCGTGTGCAGAATATCAAGGACTTCGTTGTAGTTGTCATACACCCAAAGGAGCGTGTCAGCCCACTTCGAGGTGTCTCTGAAGTTCGGGCACTTCTCGCGAAGTTCAACTCTGAGCTTCTCGACGCGGTCGAGCGTACCGTACATATAGTTTGCCGGAACGGGGGCGTCCTCGTCAAGACCGTTGTAGCTTCTGTACTGGTTCGGGCCGCACTTGTTGTTCTCAAGAGCGGAGAAGTCACGATCGCCGTGGTTGTAAACCACTGCGCCGCCGATCGCGAAGATCTTCTGACGAAGGGTCTTCCACTCGGGAACGTCGCTGATGAAAGCGGTCTGGCCATCAACCGTCACGCTCTGGACGCCGAGCTTGTCGATCAGCAGAAGGACTTCGCCGAGCATATCCATGACTTCCTCATAGGAATCCATGCTCTTCTTGTCCGAGTTGTCTTCAAGCCACTGATAACCTTCTTCAATGTAGTTGGCCCACCACGCGAGATCGATGTATTCATCGATGTTGCTGAGATACTCGGCGGTGTCGTCCATCAGATTGAAGTATACGCGGTAAACGATCTGCGCATCGGTATCGACTTTCGCAGCGTCGACCTTGTCAAGCGCAACCGTCGTGCCGTCGCTCAGCTTGACGGATTCCGCAACGAGCTTGTAGGAGCAGTCCGTGCTGGTGATGTTGTCCCAAAGATGCTCAATGTCGGGAGCGACAACTTCCGCATAGGGCTGACCTTCGGTCACATAGATGGTACCGACTTCTGCATCGGTCGGCTCCTTGGTGAAAACATAAGCTCTCTCGTCGAACAGATCTTTGATGAGCTTCTTTTCATGCGCGGTAAGGGTGATGCCGTCGTTCAGGAAACCAGCAACGCGATCAGCAGCATTGATCTTCTGGGTTCCATTTTCAACGACTAATTTGCTTGCGTCCTTAATGATCGTGTTGTACGCAACAATAATCGCATCCTCGATGTGGACTTCGCCGCCGGGCTGGCTGCCCGTGACCTTATTGTTGACGCCGTAATCGCCGATCAGGGAAGCCTGTCTGAGCGTAACGGTCGCGCCGTTCTTCGACATGATCGCGCTGCCGGTCGGGACAAAGTAATCCGTCGTGGTGGGAACGCGAGCCATGCTGCCAATGACGCGGCAGCCTTCGACGGTCAGGGAACCGCCGTTGACAGTGATGCCGGACGGGCTCTTCGTGAACACGTTCTTGATCAGGTCAGCACTCTTGACCTGAGCATACCACGAAGAAACACGGCCGTTTCTGACGGTAACATTACCGCCGTTCACGATGATCGCGGATTTGCCGTATTCGCCCTTCAGGTCATAACCTTTCAGGTCGATCGTGACGTCGCCGCTGTTGATCGTGAGGGTTTCTCTTGTGTCGCCTGTGAGTTCGATGAGCGTGTTACCGCTGTTGATCTTGTCCTGATAGCTCGCAGAAACTGCGATCGCACAGGTGCCGATCACCATGATAACCGTGACAACGATCGCAAGGACACGTTTTGCCATTTTCATGATAATCAATCTCCTTTTCTTTTTTTTTGAATATCTAAGGCAAGAGAAATATGCTGCTTATCTTTCTCTTGCGTTATTCCGGATTCAGGAGCCTTGCTGCTGATTGGTCGTGCGGACGGTGTCGCCGTAAGCGACGAACTGTTCGCCGGCGGCGTTCTGCACGATCACAAAGGGACGCGCCGTCACCGTCGTAACGTAACTGACCTTCGCCTTTGCCAGCGAGAAGGTGCCGCACTGCTCGTTGGACGCGCCGTAAACCTTGCGGATGGACGAGGTGTCCAGCTCGCCCGCCTCGGACACGAGCATCTGCGCATCCGGGATGTTGCCGGTCGCCATCAGCATACCGTGGGAAACGACCGTGTACGAATCGGGCACGCTGCGCTCGGCGTAGAAGGTGAGCTTCATGTCCTCCTCGTCACGGTTGATCTTCGTGATGCGGACGACGGGCTGCGGCGTGACACTCTCGCCGTACACGGCGGTCAGCGTGACGTCATAGTTGATGCGGAAGCTGTAATTGCGCTCGTAGCTGACGATCGTATCCTCGCTGTCCTTCCAGTAGGAGAACGTCTCGCCGGAGCCGTTCTTCTCCTCGGCCTTGATGTTGACCGTCTGGAAATTCGAGTATGTACCGGCGCCGGAAACATAGGCTTCGTTGGTGATATTGACCGTGAAGGACTCGTCGTTGACCGTGTACTGCGGATAGACGATCATGTCGCCGTCGTCGTTCTTGATCTCATTCGCAGACTTCGACCAGCCGCGGAACGTGAAGCCGGGCAGTTTAGTGTCCGTCGGGAACGAAACGTCCGCGCCGTTGTTCACCATCACGGTATCCTTCATGACGGTGTTGCCGTAGTTGACGAAGGAAACGAAATGCTTCGTATCCGATACGTTTGCAAACACCGCGCGCAGGCTGATGCGCGAGCCGACGGTCACGGTGATGACGCGGTCATAGGAATACACGCGATGGGCATACTCGTCCTGCCAGTACATGAATGCACGCGTCGCCGTGTCCTCCGCCTCGAAGATACAGACCGTACCGAGCGGCGGAGAACCGATATACCCGGTCCGTGAGGATTCTCTCGGATCGTCTCCGATCGTATAGTAGACCCTGCCGCCGTTGGTCCCGACCGAAACCTCGCCCGTACCGAAGCCCTCGTCGCCCAAAAAGCTCGTGAGCGTGCCGGCATAGCTTGTCAGGAAACAGGTGAAGACCAGCGCCATCGCAACGATAATCGACAGAACCCGTTTGTTATAGGTTTTGCGCTGCATGAAACCCCTCCTACCGGAAGAAACTTTTACGCTTATAGTCAAATGTATTATACAGGAAGCGTTCCAAAAAATCAAGAGTTTTTTTCAGCTTTTTTATTTTTTCCGACTTTGTCCGATGTTGACGCCGAGTTTTTAGTCATTATAACGAAAACGCGGCTTTTGTCTCCCCTTCGCCGATCTGCAGGACGCCGCGATCCGTCTCAATCCGCCGGCCGCCCACGGCGCCGGACAGTTCAATTTTCGTTTCTTCTCCGAAAAAAATAAGCAAATCGACATGCCCGCCGCGCACCGGATAGCGGCGCACGCGAATGTGCTTCCCCGGCGCTTTCCAGCGGTCCGGTATGCCGCGGCAAAGCACCAGCGTCCCGTCCGCCTTCTCCGCGATCAGCGCGTCCAGCAGCGTCTTGGTCGCGGTCGCCTGCCCCCACATGTGCGGACAGGAGCCGCCTCCGCCCGAAGCGTGCGGCCGGTCCCACGGACTGTCCGCCTGCGGCGGGTGGATCCCCTCCCACCAGCAGAACGGTCCGCTCATGGCGCGGTCGATCATGAACCGATAGGCCTCGATCCCCGCCGCGCGGTACCGCTCACCGCGCAGCGCCGCGCTCCCGTAGCCCGCGTTGTAGGCGCTGCTGTACCAGCCGTGCGGATAGCCGCCGAAGTTGCGGTCGCTGTCCGAAACGTCCCTGCGCCGCGCGAGCACCCAGTCGTATGTTTCGTCGATCCGCTGCGCCAGATCCTCCGGCTGCGGCGCGCCGAACAGATACCCGTCCCACGCCCATCGGCCGAACAGGAACATCGACAGCGCGTTCGCGTCGCGCGGATCGCTGCGCGGCCCGCGCTCGTTCGGTTCGGTCATCGAGATCGGGATGTACCGAATCCCGGTCTGCGCGCGCAGCGTGTCGAGCTGTGTGCGGCACGCGGACAGCAGTCCGTCGTACTGCGCCGACGCCCACGCCGCTTCGTCCGTCTCGCCGAGCTGCGTACATATATAATAGTATGCGGAAAGACCCGTCAGCGCCGACCAGTCGTCGACCGTCCAGCAGCCCAGCGAGTCGATGGCGTTCGTGCGGCGCATCATGCCGCGCTCCGTCCTGTCCGCTTCGATCGTGTGCGTGTTTTCCCGGATCAGCGGCATCATCTCTCGCAGATACGCTTCGTCGCCCGTTTTCATCAGGTACAGCGCAAAGGGGAAGCTGTACTTCCACCGCGCGTCCGGATACTGCACGCGGTCGAGGATGTGCGACGCGTACGCGTGAAAATCGCGGAAGTCGCCCATCGTCACCAGCGACGCCAGGATGCCGATCACGTCGTGGTCGAACACTGCGTCGTAGCCGTTTTCCCCGACGTGCAGACAGTCGCCGTCCTTGACGATCATCGTGTAGATATACCCCGCCTTGTACGCGTGGACGAGCTGCGGCTCCGGCAGCTCCGGCTCGCAGAGTGCCTGCAGCCGTTCGAGCCAATACGAGCGCATATGGCTGTAATGCGCGTCGAAGCTCCCCGCGCTTTGCAGCGATTCGTCGGACGGGTACGGATATTTGCCGCCGAACCGGTCCGCGCCGACGACGTAATCCAGCCGCAAAGTCTCGCCCGGCATCACAAAATCCGGCGTCTGCGTCAGCGGCACGAGATACGCGGAAACCGGCGGCGTCACGACCGGCTGCGTACCGGTATTGCGCAGCGTCAGGCGCGAATAGGCCGCGACGTAATCGCGCCCGCCCACCGTCAGCTTGTCCGCAAAGCTCTCGATCCCGACCTGCAGCTCGCCCGCCTGAAAACGGCTGACCAGACAGGGCAGAAAATCCTCGCGGTTCTCCCAGCCGATCTTCGACGTGATCTGCTTTGCGGTAAAGCCGAAATGAATCATCACGTTCCCGCGGTCGCGCAGCAGATAACTGCCGTCGATGAACGCGATCGCCGCGTGGCGGTCGCCCTCCCAGCCGAACACGCCGACCAGGCCGTAATACCTTTTGCACAAAAGATCCATGCCGAACGCGCCGCGCTTGAAGCGTGTCTGCCCCGCCGCCATCCGGTCAAAAAAGATCTGCACCGTTTTTTCAAAGATCTTGTGTATGGGATGCATGGATGCGCCTCCGTTTCATTATTTAAATACATTATAGCAGCTTTTTGCGCGATTGCCAACCGTCTGCGAAATAATCGACGCGTTCCGCTTGCATTACGGCCGCGCGTCTGCTACAATGGGACAAAGGCTTGCCTTTTTGGGAGGTATCAATATGTTTTCCTTTGACGAGCTGCGCGAACGGTATCCCGTATTCGCCTACGACGGATACAGGATCGAACGCGAACCGGACGGCGTCCGGCTTTCCTTTGACTTCTCGGTGGACGGCCTGTGTTCGTTCCATCCCGAAACCTTTATCTTTACAAAAGATCTGACGCTCTGCGGCGCGTTCGACTCCCCGGCGGCGCAGGCGATCGTCTATTCGCTCGGCCTGACGGAGGCGGTCAGCTACTACAAAGCCGTCTGCTCACCCGTCATGGAGGTGCGCTGCGGCACGCTGACCGCAGAGCAGAAGCGCTGGTGGCAAAAGCTCTGGTTCAACGGGCTGGGCGAGTTTTTATACCGCAACGGCATCAACACGACGCAGGAGGAGCTCGTGCAGATCCGCTGCGACGAAGCATGGGCCGTGCCGCCGGCGGACTTCCGGCCAAGCGGGACGCATATCGTCCCCATCGGCGGCGGCAAGGATTCGGCGGTCACGCTGTCGCTGCTCGGTGAACGGATCGACCGCATCTACGGCTTCACCGTGAACGACCAGCCGGCGCGCACCGAAACGGCGGCGGCCGCAGGGCTGCCGCAGTCGCGCATCATCCGCACCAAACGCACCATCGATCCGCAGCTCCTGCGCCTCAACCGCGAGGGCTTTCTCAACGGCCACACGCCGTTTTCGGCGATCGTGGCGTTCCTGTCGCTGTACTGCGCGTACCTGACCGGCGCGGGCGAGATCATCCTCTCCAACGAATCGAGCGCCAACGAATCGACGGTCAAATGCGCGGACGTCAACCATCAGTATTCCAAATCCTACACCTTCGAGCAGGATTTCACCGCCTACGTTCGCGACTGTCTGGGCCTGCCGACGCGCTATTTCAGCCTGCTGCGGCCATTCAACGAGATGCAGATCGCCAAGCAGTTCGCCGCGCTGCCGCAGTATCACGCCGTCTTCCGCAGCTGCAACGCCGGCAGCAAAACGAACGTCTGGTGCTGCAACTGCGCCAAGTGTCTGTTCGTGTACTGCATCCTCTCCCCGTTTCTGTCCCCCGAAGCGCTTGAGGGCATCTTCGGCGAAGCGCTGCTCGACAAGACATCGCTGACGGCCGACTTCGACGCGCTGTGCGGCTTCACGGACGTAAAGCCCTTTGAATGCATCGGCACCGTGCGGGAGGTGCGCGCCGCGCTCTGGCGCACGGCGGGTAATTACCGCGCCGCCGCGCGCGCGCTGCCGGCGCTGCTGCAGCGTTTTGTGCAGGCGGATGCGCCGCGTCCCGACGATCCGCTGCGGGAATTCAATCCCGAACACAACGTGCCCGACACGTTCTTACCCTATATCGAGGAGATGTTCCGCTTTGTCTCGGCTGAGTGAGTATTTACAAAACAAGAAGATCCTGATCCTGGGCATGGGGCGCGAAGGCCGCTCCTCCCTCGCCTATATCCGCTCGCACATCCCTTCGGCGCAGATCGCCATAGCCGACCGCGCCGATCCGCACATCGACGGCGTTCCCGGCTTTTTCGGCGCGGACTACCTGTCGCATATGGCGCAGTTCGACGTCGTGCTCAAATCGCCGGGCATCCCGTTCGTCGGCGTGCCGATCCCCGAGGGCACGGAGGTGACCTGCCAGACCGATCTGTTTCTGCGCTTCTCCGGCTGCACCTGCGTCGGCGTGACCGGTACGAAGGGCAAAACGACCACGTCCACGCTCATCCATGAGATATTGCAGGCGGCGGAGCTCCCGCACGTGCTGGCCGGCAACATCGGCGTGCCGGTGCTGGACGTGATCGACGAGTATGCGGGCGGTATTGCCGTGCTGGAGCTGTCCTGCCACCAGCTGGAATTCATGCGCACATCCCCGCATATTGCGGTATTCACGAACCTGTACGCCGAGCATCTCGACCACTACGACGGCTTCGCGGGCTACGCGGCGGCCAAGCTGCACATCGCGCAGTATCAGACGCCGCAGGACGTGCTGATCTGGGGCGACGTGCCGGGACTGCGGGAATACCTCGCGGACAAACCGCTTCGCGGCCGGCAGATCCCCGTCGGCTATGACACGGACGACGCGTTTCTGCGGCGCATCGCCTCGTGCAACGCGCGTCTGCCCGGCAAGCACAACGCGCAGAACACCTTCTTCGCCGCGGCGGCGGCCGAATGTCTCGGCGTCGGCCGGGACGCGATCGAGCGCGGCATCCGCAATTTTGGCGGGATCGAACACCGCATGGAGCCGGTCGGCGTCTTCCGCGGCGTTTCGTTCGTCAACGACAGCATCGCCACCGCGCCGGAGGTCGTGCTGCTCGAGCTGGAGGCGCTGCAGAACGTCGACACGCTGGTGTTCGGCGGACTGGACCGCGGACTGGACTATACGGCGTTCATCCGCGCGCTCGCGGACAGCGGCGTGCGCAATCTGATCGGTCTGCCGCAGACGGGACACGCGATCTGCGACGATCCGATGCTGCACGCCGCGGGCAAAACGACCGTCAAGGCCGCCGACATGGACGAGGCGGTGCGGGCGGCGTACCGTCTGACCGAACCGGGAAAAGCTTGCCTGTTCTCCCCTGCCGCCGCCAGCTACAACGTCTATAAAAGCTTTGAGGAAAAAGGACGGCATTTCAAGCAGCTCGTGCGAGAATACGGCAATCGTGAATAAAATATGAATTCTCGCTCCATAATATTGACTAACAGTCATTTTTTGCGTATACTGGCAATGATGACTGTTGGTCATTTTTTTGGAAAGGATGTATGTATATGCCGACGGCTGCCGAAAACAAACAGCACAAGCAGTCCAGGATCCTCGACGCGGCGACGCGGCTGTTCCTCGACGGTTCCGTCGCGGGCACCGCGATCGACGACGTGGTCAAGCTCGCGGGCGTGGCGAAGGGCACGTTCTATTTGTATTTCCGCGACAAATACGATCTTTTGGATCAGATCGTGATCCGCCGCACCGCCGAGATCTTTACCGAAAGCTGCAATCAGCTGCGACGCAGCGCCGCGGAACGCGCCATGACGCGTACAGAACAGTTTCTGTTGCTGACGGACACGATCGTCGCGCGGCTGTGTGAGGACCGCAAGGTCACCGCGCTGATCGACAAACGATTCTCGATCTGCTTTACCCCCGCCGCGCTCGAAGCGTATCCGGGCCTCAACAGCGCGGCGGAATACCTGACCGGACTGCTGACGACGCCGGACTGCGGCGAAGCGCAGGCGCGCACGAAGCTGTATATCCTTGCGGATATGGTCGGCTCCGTCTGCTGCGACGCCATTCTCAGCGAGCGTCCCTGCACCGTTGACGAGCTGCTGCCTGTGCTGCATACACTTTTGAAGAAGCTGCTGGGAGGTGAACCGGCTTGATCGAAAAAATGTCCTATTGGATCGCCCGCCATCCGCGGCTGATCCTCCTCGTCGCGACCGCGCTGCTCGTACCGTCGCTGCTTGCCTTCCTCGCGACGCCGGTCAACTATGACATCATGACGTATTTGCCGAAGGATCTGGAATCGGTACAGGGAGAGATCGTCCTCGACGAGGTGTTTCAGGAAGCGTCCAGCTCCACGCTCATGATCGAGGGCATGGATTCCGCCGACGTGCTGCGCATCAAGTCGCAGATCGAGCAGATCGACGGCGTCTCGCAGGTGCTGTGGGTCGATTCGATCGCCGACGTCACCATCCCGAAGGAGATGCTGCCGGACGTGCTGCGCAACATCTTCTATTCGGCCGACGGCAAGTCGACGATGATGATGATCCTGTACAAAAACGGCAGCGCGTCGGATGAAACGATGGAATGCATCCGCCAGATCCGCACGATCATGACCAAGCAGTGCTTCCTGTCGGGACTTGCGACGCTGCTTGTCGACACGCGCGACCTGACCGATTCGCAGGCGCCGATCTATATCACCGTCGCCATTGTGCTCGCGCTGATCGTTCTGAGCTTCACGATGAATTCCTGGGCACTGCCGATCGTGGTGCTGCTGAGTCTCGGCTTCGCCGTGGTGTACAACATGGGCACCAACCTCTTTTTCGGCGAGATCTCGTTCATCACGCAGAGCATCGCCGCCATTTTGCAGCTGGGCGTCACGATGGACTATTCCGTGTTCCTGATCGACCGCTTCAACGAGGAGCGGCTGCATTATCCGGACGACAACGTCCGCGCGATGGGCGAGGCGATCCGCGGCACCTTCACGTCCGTGATCGGAAGCTCGCTGACGACGGTCTTCGGCTTTTTGGCGCTGTGCTTCATGACCTTCACGCTGGGGCTGGACATCGGTCTGGTGATGGCGAAGGGCGTCCTGCTGGGCATCGTGACGGTCATCACGGTGCTGCCAAGCATGATACTGCTGTTCTTCAAGCCCATTTACCGCCTCGGCCACCGCAATCTTGTGCCGCACTTCGGCGGCATGAGCCGCTTCTCGGTCAAGCATCGCCGCATTCTGGCGATCCTGCTGCTCGCGCTGATCGTGCCGATGGGCATTTTCAGCGTGATGCCCGAAAAATACTACAACGTCGTGGACTCTCTGCCGCAGGATCTCAATTCCGTTTCCGCGCTCAAGAAGCTGAAAAGCGACTTCAATATGGCGACGACGCACTTCATCCTGATCGACGCCGACCTGCCGGCGGGCGATATTTCCCGGATGCTCGCCGAGATCAAAGCGCTCGACGGGATCGAAGACGTGATCGCGCTCAACGCCTACGTCGGGCCGGCCATCCATGAGAACATCCTGCCCGATCAGATCCGCGCCGTGTGCGAAAAGGCGGGCATGCAGATGATGATGGTCAACTCCGCGTACGAAACGGCCGGCGACGCGTGCAACGCGCAGGTGGACGCGATGAACGCCATCGTCAAAAAGTACGATCCCACCGCGCTGACGACCGGCGAGGGCGTCATGGCCAAGGACCTCATCGAGGTGACAGACCGCGACTTCAAGGTCACGAATTTCATCTCCATCGCCGCGATCATGGTGCTCATCGGCCTCGTGTTCCGGTCGTTTACGATCCCTGTCCTGCTGGTCGCCATGATCGAGTTTTCGATCTTCGTCAACGAAGCCGTCCCCTTCTTCACCGGCACGAGCGTTTCGTTTATCGCGCCGACCGTCGTGTCCTGCGTGCAGCTGGGCGCCACGGTGGACTACGCCATCCTCATGACGACACGCTTCCGTGAGGAGCTTCGCGCAGGTAAGGACAAAAAAACCGCCGTCATCGAGGCGGCGTCGGCTTCGTGCCGATCCATCTTCCAGAGCGCGCTTGTCTTCTTCAGCGCCACCTTCGGCGTCTATCTGATCTGCGACATCGCCATGGTCAAGGGCATCTGCGCCATGCTCGCCAGAGGCTCCGTGATCAGCGCGCTGGTCATCATGCTCATCCTGCCCGCCGTGCTGTATCTGTGCGAAGGGCTGATCCGTAAAACGACGTTCCATTGGACAAAAGGAGTGGATTCTCATGCGTAAATACAAACGTGCCGCCGCCTTTGCGCTTGCGCTCACGCTGCTGTTCGGCGCCGCGTCCTGCGGCAAGACCACCGAGCCGGACGTCGCCGCGGCGGCGGACGCCGCGAGCGCGGTCGAGCAGATCTCCTACGACGCCGCGCCCGCTTCGGTGCGCAAATCGGAGACGGTGTACGCCAATCTCGACAATACCGGCAAGGTGCAGGCCGTCCATGTGACAGACTGGCTGCATACCGACCGGGGCGAGGTCGCCGTGCCCGACAAGAGCGATCTGGACGACATCGCGGACATTAAGGGCTCCGTCGTGCCCGTGCAAAACGGCGATACGCTGACGTGGAACATGCCGACGACCGACCTGTACTACAAAGGCACCAGCACAAAGAAGCTGCCCGTCGAATTCACCATTGAATACAAGCTGGACGGCAAAAAGCTCCCGCCTGAAAAGATCGCGGGCAAGAGCGGCAAGGCGGAGATCTGCGTGAAGATGCAGAACGTCTGCAAGCAGGACGGCGTGTATCTGCCCGTCCTCGCGGGCGGTCTGTTGGTTCTGCCGGAGGGCGTGTTCTCCGGCGTGCAGGTGCAGAACGGTCTGTCCATCGGCGACGGCGCGAAGGAGGTCGTCGTCGGCGCGGGACTTCCCGGCATGGCGGAAAGCCTGCATCTCAAAAACGGCGCGAAGCTCGGCAGTCTGAAAATCAGCGACAGCTTCACCGTGACGGCAGACGTGACCGACTTTTCACTGGACAATCTGTATCTCGCCGTCGTGCCGCTGTGCTCGACCGATCTGACGATGATCATCCCCGGCAGCGACGAGGAAGCGGCGGAATTTTTCCGCCAGGTTGAAAATCTGCTCAAGGCGATCGGCAAGCTCGACGTCGACCGTCTGCTGGAGGTGCTCAGCGGCGACCGGATCGCGGAGATCTCCGACATGCTCACGCAGGCGATCAAGGTGTATAATCAGAACGAGGCGCTGCTGGATGTGCTGAGCAAGCATCTCACCGCCGAAAACCTTGAAAACATCTCCACTCTCCTGACGGCGCTGCAGGACCCCGACACGGTCGATATGCTGAACAAGCTCAACAATCCGCTGATCAAGAGCCTGCTGTCCGGGATGCCGGAGCTGCTCGGATCCGTCCAGGCGCTCACGCCGATGCTCAGCGAGCTGCAGGAGGATCTGAAGGACCCGAAGGTCAAGGCGGCGCTGGACAAAATGCCCGAAACGCTTGAAACGCTGTCCGCGCTGAAGGAAACGCTGGACAAAAACAGCGATCTGGTCAATCTGCTCGGCGAGCTGGCAAACGACAATATGCTGCCCGCGCTGCAGTCGTTCTCGGATTCGCAGAAGGCGCAGACGCTGCTCTCGACGCTCAGCGAGGACGCCGATTCGCTGCTGCCAAACCTGCAGAAGTACGTCGCGTTCGGTAAATCGTACGGACTGTTCACCGACGCGGCGGACGGCACAAACGTGAGTCTGCTGTTCATTTACATGACGCCGTCGCTGCACGCGGCAGCCGAACCGACCGCGGAGCCGGTCACGCAAAGCCTGCCGTGGTATAAAAAACTCTTTGCCTGATGCATAACCGCCCTTCCCGCTGCATAGAAATAGGACAAACGCCTGCGTTTTCGATGCGGAAAGGAAGGGACGCGAATGCAGCAGAACGAATGGCTCAACCCGCCAAAGCAGGAGAAGAAAAAACAAAGCCGTCTGACGGCGCCGCTGGTCCAGTGCGTCGTCTGCGCGATACTGGTGCTGAGTGTGTTCGGGCTGAGCCGTTCCGGCAGCGCGGCATACGCGCGCCTGCGCGCGCAGTATCAGTCGTGGATGGCGCAGGATTACTGCGCGGACGGCGTATGGACGGCGGCAAAGCGCGCCGCGCAGGACGTGCTGGAGCCGCAGACGCAGACCGAACCGCAGTCGGCCGAGGCCGTGGCGCGTGTCGACGCGCGCGCGCCGGTGGAGACGGTGACGTCCTCCGGCGGCGAGGATATCCGCGTGCTGGACGCGCTGCAGGATTCCTCGTTCGCGGCGGTCACGGTTTCGCAGCGGGCCGTCATGCCCGTGCAGGGAACGGTCACGTCCGGCTTCGGGTACCGCATCCATCCCATCACCGGCAACCGCAGCTTTCATACGGGGATCGATCTGGCCGCCGCCGAGGGCACAGGCGTCGCCGCGGCATACGGCGGCAAGGTGATCGAGGCCGGCTATACCTCCGGACGCGGCAACTATATTCTGATCGAACACAGCGACAGCCTGCAGACGCTGTACTGCCACCTCTCGCGGATCGACGCGGAAACCGGCGATACGGTCGGCGCGGGCGATACGATCGGCCTGGTCGGTTCGACCGGGATGTCCACAGGGCCGCATCTGCACTTCGAGGTGCGTGTGGACGGCATCCGATGCGATCCGGCGTACGTGCTGGAGGGATTGGAATATGCGTAAGCCCATGCGCTGGCAGTTTTCTCTGGCTGCGGCAGTTTACATCACACTCTGGCTCTATTACGATCGAAGCGGCGACGCGGTGCAAAGCATCTGCGCCGCCGTTTTTCATGAGTGCGGCCATCTGCTCGCGCTCGTCTGTCTGCGCGACACGCCGCAGAAGCTCTGCTTCGGCGTATACGGGATGCGGATCGAACGCGCGGAAACGACGCGCCTTTCCTACGCGAAAGAGCTGCTCTGCGCGGCGGCGGGGCCGGCGGCCAACGTGCTGCTGGCGCTGCTTCTGCTGCTTTGGCGCGGCGGTTCCGCCCGCGCGCGCCGCGGCGTGCAGATCAATCTCCTGCTCGCTGCCTTCAATCTGACGCCGATCCGACCGCTGGACGGCGGCGCGATCCTGTATGCGCTGCTCTGCCGCCGTTTTCTGCCGGACGAAGCGCAAAAAATAAGCAAAAAGGCCGCCGCCTGTACGGTCGTTCCGTTGGCGGCGGTCGGGATATTGTTATTTATTCGGGGCAGACGCGATTATACGTTGTTTTTGTCGTCGCTGTACGTGGTACTGCTGCTCCTGCCCTCGATCTCGATATGATTGGCGATCGCGTACTTCTCCGCGGCGGAGCCGGACGGACAGGAGATCACCAAATCATCGCAGCCCGAGAACGCCTTGACGCCGATCTGTGTGACGGACGCCGGGATCGTCACGGACCGCAGGCCGGTGCAGTCGCTGAACGCAGAGTCGCCGATCGTCGTCGTCCCGGACGGGATCGTCATGCTCTTGAGCGATGAGCAGCCGCTGAACGCGCCGCTATCGATCTTCTGCAGATTTCTGCTGAACGAGAAATCCTTGAGCGAGATACAGTCGGAGAACGCGTTCTGGCCGATCGTGGTGATCGACGTGGAGAGCGCGATCGACGTCATGGAACGGCAGCCCGCGAAGCAGTTGTTCGGCACGACCTTGACCTGCGACGGGATCGTAAAGGATTTGAGCGACGTGCAGTCGAAGAACATCGCGTCGCCGAGCGCCTTCAGGCGGGAGCTGTTTTCCACCGCACAGCGGCCGAGCGATTTGCATTCATAGAAGACGGAGTTGCCCACCGTCGTGACCGACGCGGGGATCGCGATGCTGGACAGATTCGTGCAGTACGCGAACGCCCAGTCGCCGATCGTCGTCAGCGACGTCGGCAGCGTAACGCCGGCAAGCGCGGAACAGCCGGAAAACGCCTGCGAGCCGATCTGCTTGAGCGACGACGGCAGGGACACGGTCTTGAGCCCCGTACAGCCGCGGAACGCGTCGGAGTCGATCGTCGTCAGGCCCGAGGGCAGCGAGACGCTCTGCATACTCGTACAGCTGCGGAACGCGTTCTTGCCGATGGTGCGGATCGTCGTCGGGAATTTGACCGACGTGATCGACGCGTTGAAAAACGCGTTTTCTCCGATGGCGACCACGGTCTTGCCGTCGATCTTGTCGGGGATGGTGATGGCCGTCTTAGTCCCGGAATAGCCCGTGATTGTCAAAAGATTGGCGCTTTCGGTATAGGAAAACTCCGTGTTCGGCTTGGTCGTCGTGATGACCGGCACGGTCGGCTCGGTGAAGGTCGGCGTCGGTTTTTCGGTCGTGGAGGGGGCAGTCTCAGTCACCGGCTCGGTCGGCGACGCCGTGGTCGACGCCTCCGTCGTCGTCTCGGTCGGCGCCTCCGTCGGCGCTTCGTATTCGGTGGAGAAGATATAGCGCTCCGAGGGGAACATGGTCGCCGTGAGCGAGAGCGTCGTACGCTCCGCGTGCGTTTCCAAACGACTGCGCCGGGCGTTGTATGTGTGCAGCTGCTTCATGCCGACAAACAGACCGATCACCACCAGCAGCGCCAGAACGATGATCAGCGTGCGCAGCGAAAAGATCGTGCGCAGCACGGTATGCTCCTTCGGCGGTGCGATGTCGCGCAGCGGGATATCATCGTCCGGCTTCGGCTCCTCTTCCTCCGAGATCGGCGCTTCCATCACCTCGGCCGCGACCAGCTTCTCGATCAGCATCTGGTAGAACGTCTCGATCTCGCCGGGCGCAGGGACGAACTTCGTCGTGCGGCGCAGTGCCCAGAGGATTGCAGATTCGGCGTCCGTACCGCGGAACGCCGCGGTATTGCCCAGCAGTTCTTCGATCTGCGGCAGAACGGCGTCGCGCGTCTGCTGCAGCGCGCCGCAGACTTTGTCCGGCGTCGTTTTCAGTATGTCGGCGATCGTCTCCGGATCGGCCTCGACGTAATAAAACAGATATGCGCAGATCTGCTGCGCAAGCGGCAGCTTCTGCAGCGCGCACAGGATACCGTCCGCCTTCGACGACAGATTCATCGCCGGCAGCGTGTCGAAATCGTGCAGCATCGGCGGCGCCTCGCGAAACGCCTCGGCCGCGGATTCACAGCCGTCCGGCAGAAGCGAGAGGTCCTTTTCAGGCGGCAGCGACGCAGCGCGGCCGAGCGTGAAACGGTTCAGCGCCAGCGCAAAATCCCTGCCGGTCTCCAGCGTATCCAGATTCTGAAATGTCTGCACGTACCCTTCAGCCAACAGATCCAGCGAAACCTTCCTGTCCCCCGTGACGGACGACAGGATCAGAAACGCAGGACGAAAAGAGGAATAAAACAGCTCGTCAATGGCGTGGCGGTCGCCTTCACGCGCCATCAGGAGAAGCTGCCAAATACCGCGTTGGTTCATATTTACCCTCCAAAGGAAACACTTATACATATACAGGTTATAGTATATAGCATTTCCCGACGAAAGTCAAGGATTTGCATCAAACCCGAAAGTGTGTTATAATAACAGATAACGCTTCCCGGAAGGAATGGAATTATGCTGGATAAAACAAAGGAACGCATCCTGAACGCCGTGCAGAAGCCCGGCCGTTATACCGGCGGCGAGCTGAACAGCGTCGTCAAGGACAAAAACGCCGTCGATCTGCGCTATGCCTTCTGCTTCCCGGACACCTACGAGATCGGCATGTCGCATCTGGGGCTGAAGATCCTGTACAGTCTGGTCAACGCGCGCGCGGACGCGTGGTGTGAACGGGTGTTCGCGCCGTGGACCGATATGGAAGAACAGATGCGTAAATACGGCGTACCGCTGTACGCGCTCGAAAGCGGCGATCCGATCCGCGATTTCGACCTGATCGGCTTCACGCTGCAGTATGAACTGTCCTACTCGAATATGCTCAATATGCTCGATCTTGCGGGGCTGCCGGTGCGCGCGACGGACCGCACGGAGCTTCTGCCAATCGTCGCCGCCGGCGGTCCCTGCGTCTGCAACGCCGAGCCGGTGCACGCGTTCGTCGATCTGTGTATGCTCGGTGAGGGCGAGGAAGTGACGAACGAGCTGATCGATCTGCTGATCGAGCACAAGAAAAAAGGCTCGGACAAGCAGACGTTCCTGCGCGCAGCGGCGCAGATCGAGGGCGTCTATGTGCCGTCGCTGTACGACGTATCGTACAATGAAGACGGCACCGTGCAGGCGGTCACGCCCAAAGACGGCGCGCCGAAGACCGTCCGAAAACGCATCGTGTCCGATCTGGATACGATGTTCAGCCCGAGCGATTTTGTCGTCCCGTCGATCGAGGTGGTCCACGACCGCACCACGACGGAGATCTTCCGCGGCTGCATCCGCGGCTGCCGGTTCTGCCAGGCGGGCTTCATCTACCGCCCGATCCGCGAAAAGAGCGCCGACGTCATCGACGCGCAGTGCAGAGCCGTCTGCGAAAGCACAGGCTATGACGAGATCTCGCTGTGCTCGCTGTCCTCGAGCGACTACACGCAGATGGAGCCGCTGATCCGCAAGCTGATCTCGTGGACGGACGACGCCAAGATCAACATCGCGCTGCCGAGCCTGCGCGCCGACAATTTCCCGAAGGAGCTGATGGAAAAGCTCGCGGGCGTGCGGCGCAGCTCGCTGACCTTCGCGCCCGAAGCCGGCACGCAGCGTCTGCGCGACGCCATCAATAAAAACGTGACCGAGGAAGAAGTGCTGCAAACGGCGTCGCAGGCGTTTGCCGGCGGCTGGACCGCGGTCAAGCTCTACTTCATGCTCGGTCTGCCGACCGAAACGGACGAGGACGTGCAGGGCATCGCTGCGCTCGCCCAGAAGGTCGTGGACGCGTATTACGCCAACCCCGACAAGCCCAAGGGCAAATCGGTCACGGTGTCCGTCAGCGCCTCCACCTTCGTCCCGAAGCCCTTCACGCCTTTCCAGTGGGAGGGACAGGACGACGGAGAGACCGTCCTGCGCAAGCAGGCGCTGCTGCGCGAGAGCATCCATACGCGCAAGGTCAGTCTGAGCTGTCACCATGCGGACACGAGCTTTCTCGAAGCCGTCTTCGCGCGCGGCGACCGCAGGCTCGCCGACGTGCTGGAAAGCGCGTGGCGCAAGGGCTGCCGGTTCGACGGCTGGGACGATCAGTTCCGCTTCGACCTGTGGCGGGAGGCCTTTGACGAAGCGGGCGTCTCCATGGCGTTCTACGCCAACCGCCGCCGCAGCTTCGACGAGGTGCTGCCGTGGGACCATCTCGACTACGGCGTGTCCAAGACGTATCTGCAGCGCGAGAACGAGCGCGCGGCCGAAAGCCGGACGACGCCGCATTGCCGCATACGCTGCGGCGGGTGCGGCGCGGACAAACTGAACGGAGGGAAATGCGATGCGCGCTGTTAGACTCTGGATCAAAAAAGAAGGCCGGGCAAAGTACATCTCCCACCTGGATATGAACCGCTGCTTTACGCGCGCCGTGCGCCGCGCCGGACTTGCCCTGTGGTATACGGAGGGCTTCAACCCGCACCCGTATCTCAATTTCCTCACGCCGCTCTCGCTCGGACAGGAAAGCGACGGAGAACCGCTGGATATCCGCATCGAGGACGACATGACCGACGCGCAGATCCTGCGGCGCATGAACGACGTGCTGCCGGAGGGCATAACCGTCGTGCGCGTGCACGACGCCGTGACGAAGCCGGCGCAGATCGCGTTCGCGCGGTACAGCATCGGCATCGAGCTGCCCACCGCCGCCGCGGCGCAGGCGTTCTGCGAGAAAGCGCGCGCGCTGCTGCTGCGCGGCGAGCTGACCGCGGAAAAGACCGGCAAGCAGGGCAAGCGCAAGGTCGTCAAGCAGGTGCGCATCTGCGACAAGGTGCAGTCGGCGGCGTTCCGGACCGAGGGCCAATGCGTGCTGCTGGACGCGGTGCTGCAGGCAGGCGGCGAGCCGCTCAATCCCGCGCTGCTGACGGATGCGCTGCAAAAGGCGATCGGCACGGACGGCCTTGTCCGCATCCGACGCCGTGAGTTCCTGACCGCGGATATGCAGAGCTTTTCCTAAAAACAAAAGGATCATCACGGAAAGCTGCGGGGCTTCTGTTCTTCCGGCGTCATCGCGAGCGAAGCGCGGCGATGACAACGCCGGAAACGGCAGCGTACAAGGGGGCGACGGGCGGTCATGCCCGCCCCATTCTCACAAAAGCGTTGTCGGTTCGTTTCGCGTCCGCCGCATCGCTGTGAAATGCCATGTGTTTTTGCGGACGGCCAATGGCCGTCCCTACGGGCACGAACGTCGCAGATTGTTGGTATATAACGATTTTTTGTAGGGATGCACATTGAGCGTCCGCTGCGGTGTCGTGAAACGCCATGAATAATTGCGGGCGGCCGGCCGATGCGCGCCGTCAGGAAAGCATCCGCTTCTGGATCTTTTGGTACAGCTCCCGCAGGCCGCCTTTGCCGCACAGCAGCATCGCCGCCGCCGCGCCGACAAACGCCTGCAATATCTCATACGGCAGTTTGACGAGGGCAGTCTCAGGCGTGGCGTATACGAACGCCCGGCCGAGAGAGTAGCCGATCACCATGAGGATGCCGCCGAGCGTCACGCCGATCCCGGCTGCGAGCATGGGATGCTTTTTGAGTATGTAGTGCGCGCACAGCGAGATCACGACCGCCTGCACGCCGTGGCTGACGAGAGAGACGAACATCGGCAGAGGATAGAAAAGCAGGTCGCCGAGGAACGAGCCGACGCCGCCGACCACAAACGCCGCCAGCGGATCGAGCAGGATCGCCGCCGTACAGATCACGGCGTCGCACAGATACAGGTGCCCGCCGGGGACGGGGATGCTGAAGCTGCTCATCACGACGGTCATCGCCGTGAACAGCGCCGTCGTCGTCAGCCAGACCAGGGAGTGTTTTTGTTTCAATTGCATTCCGGTTCACCCCTTGCAATTATTTTTGGTTTAGTATATACTGTATCTGGATTTATTGAAATAGTCAGAAAAGGAGTATTTTATAAGACCAGATGAATTATGAAGTGGTAAAAAATCACGCGCAGCCGGCCTATGTGCAGCTCTATCGCTGCCTGCGCGACGACATCATCCGCGGGGTGTACGCCTACGGCGGGAAGCTCCCGTCCAAGCGGCTGATCGCGGAGGAGACGGGCGTGAGTCTGGTGACGGCAGAGCACGCCTACGCGCTGCTGTGCGACGAGGGCTATGCCGCCGCGCGTGAGCGCAGCGGATATTACGTGCTGTTTCAGCCGGGCGATCCGTTTGCCGCCGCGCCGCAGCAGAGCGCGCCGCGCCCGTATCCGGTGCACGGCGTATCCGACGCGCCGGAATTTCCGGTATCCGTGCTGACGCGGACCATGCGCCGCGTGATAAGCGACTGGGGCGACGCGATCCTTGCGCGCTCACCCGGCGCGGGACTGCCGGAGCTTCGGGAGGCGATCGGCCAATACCTGGCCCGCAGCCGCGGCATACGCGTACAGCCGCAGCAGATCGTGATCGGCTCCGGTTCGGAGTATCTCTACGGACGGATCGTGGAGCTTCTGGGGCGCGAGCTGGTCTGGGCGCTGGAATCGCCGTCCTACAAGCAGATCCGCCGCGTTTATGCGGCGTGCGACGTGCGCACACAGATGCTCCCGCTCGGGCACGACGGGATCGACAGCGCCGCGCTGGCTTCGTCCGACGCCGACGTACTGCACATCACGCCGTACCGCAGCTTTCCCAGCGGCGTCACAGCCGGCGCTTCCAAGCGGCACGAGTATCTGCGCTGGGCGAGCCGGCCGGGACGGTATCTGATCGAGGACGATTTTGAATCGGAGTTCTCCGTTTCGCAAAAGCCGGTCGAAACGCTCTTCGCGCACACCGACCGCGACAACGTCCTGTATCTGAACACGTTTTCCAAAACCGTTTCGCCGTCCATCCGCGCGGGGTATCTGGTGCTGCCGCGGCACCTTGTGCCCGAATTTGAAGCGCGTCTGGGCTTCTATGCCTGCACCGTGCCGACGTTTATGCAGGCCGTGCTGACCGAGCTGATCGTCAACGGCGATTTCGAGCGACACATCAACCGCGTGCGCCGCAAAATGCGCCGGGAGAACGCAAACCAATAACGGGTTAGTGCGCAGATCCGTGATGAACCAAAAACATTATGAAAAGAGCAGCCGATCCAATCTGCACATTATGCGTATAGGATCGGTTGCTCTTGTCTGTTCAGATAATCTGTTATTTGTATGGTTTACAGGTCAAACTGTTCTTTGACGTCGAACAATCCGCGGATCTCGGCATGCGCGTTTTCCAGATAAAACAGTCCCATTTCCCAACCGTTTTTGTCATACAGATCCATGATCTGCGGCATAGCGCCACGCACCTTTTGGAGCAGTGCGTCGTCTTTGACGATCCTGGCGGTGCCGTCATAACGCAAAAACGTATCGCCGTCGAGCGCCAGCACTTCAACCTTCGGGTTCTCGGACAACTGGCGAAATACGTTCTTGAACGTACCGCAGCCGAAATACAGCCTGCCGTCCGACAACATGTGAAATCCAAACGGTCTGCCTTTCGGTTGATCGCCGTCCGTGGTCAGGAAATAAAACACCTGTGCCTTATCCAGAAAGGCGTTCACTTTTTCAACATTTGACATTTGATTGCATCCTCCTATATTTACGTCGTTAAAAACACATTCGGGAGATCCTGTCCTGTGTTATTTACCGAGGCGTCTATTCCGCCGCGCAGAATTCGTATACTTTGTCGTAGAAATCCCGGGCTTCCTCAAACGCCCCGTGGCCGAGCCCCTCATACGTGAACAACTGACTGTGCGGGATCAGTTTGTGTAATTCGTCCGCCGCATACTTTCCGACCGTATTGTCATCGGCTCCGGCAATAATGAACGTCGGACAGTGTACCCCGGGCAGGACTTCGCGCGCATCGAAGCCGAGGATCGCGTATGCGTTCCGGAAAAAGCGCTCGTAGCTTTCCGGCTTTGTAAGCTTTGCTGCGATCGGGAACAGCCTTCGGTTTTTCTCAAGATACGCCTTTGAATACATTTTCTCCGCGGTATCCGTCATCAGGGATACGTGATCGCCCGCTTTTGCCATCTCGATCCATGACTCCACCGTGCGCTTCACGACTTCATTCGTATAGCTCGCCGTGACCGCCAGAACCAGTTTGTCGATCATTTCCGGGTGATCGGCGGCAAGATACTGCGCGATCATGCCGCCCTGCGACACGCCGAGTACAGACGCCTTGTCTATCCCCAGCGCCTTTAACGCCGCAGCCTGATCCTCCGCCATTTGCCGGATCGTGTACCCTTCCGGCATTTCGTTTTTTCGGCTGAACATATACACGCGAAAGGCGTCAAAGAACCGCCGATAGGCAGGCGCCAGCAAAAGCGCCTTCCCTTTCACGGTTGCAAGTCCGTCTGACAAACCCGGCAATACGACCAGATTCTTCTTGCCGCCGCCAAACGCCGCATAATCCATATCCGTCTGACCGATCATGACGCTTCCGTTTTTCATTTCCGTCTCCCCAGCTGTAACAAGTTCACACGACTGTCCTCACATTTGCCGACAGCATTATATCATAATCCGCCCTCCCGAATCAACCTTCAAGTCGTTGAACATAATAAAAAAAGCAGAGATGCGTACGCCGTTCATTGTACACATCTCTGTTTTCTTTTTACCTTTTTAATGGGGGCCGTCGTCGCCGGATTCGGAGAGCACAGCGTTTTCCCGAAACAGCAGGGACAGACACCATACGCCGGCAAGCGCGACCAATGTGTAAATGATCCGGCTGATGACTGCGCCCTGACCGCCGAAGATCCACGCCACGACGTCAAATCGGAACAAGCCGATGCTGCCCCAATTCAATGCGCCGATCACGACCAGGATCAGCGAGATTCTGTCAAGCATTTCTTTCAACTCCTTCTCTGCTTTTCGCCTTTAGTATGTACAGTCGCCGGCGAAGTATGCAGGAAGAAACCGGAAATCATCGTTTTTCTTTTTGAAAATACGGCTTCGTGAAACCGACTTCAAACGTCATATCAGACTTGACCGACGCAATCGTATAGACGGCTTCCTTGCCGATATAATACTTGACGATGTTCAGCAGCGCGTTGAAGACCGACTTGATCTTTCCGGACCGGATCGCGTCGCCGAGCGCCGCCGTCGCGTTTTGCAAAAAGCTCACCCGGTCGCCGTCGACCTTGATATAGCTTGCGCTGTACCCTTTGGCGGGCGTGAATTTAACGGAAGCGCGCGCGCCGTGCAGCACGCTCACACAGCCGTCGCCGTCTTTGAGCTTCAGATCCGAAGAAACGCTGACCGTTCCTTCGCCGACGACCGTATAGGTCAGCACGTGCCGGTCGGCGATCTCCGCGTATGTGGCGAACGCGGCCTTGGAGCTGTCCATCGTCAGCTCGAGCGTCGGCTCTCTGCCGATGATCTCGCCGTTCACGTCCAGCCAGGCGATGAACATAAAGTAATCGGCCATCTCCGCTTTGACGGCCGTTTCGAGCGTGAACGTCTCGCCCGCGCGGACGTCGTAAATCCGGTCGGCGCTGCCTGTTTCTCCGGTCGCGTGGCGCGTGTAGGTCACCTCGGCAATATCGCTGCCGTCGGCGACGGTGCTGTTGGCGGCGTATCGGTGCACGCCCATCGTCAGCGCGTAGACCTTCTCCGCCGCGTGCGCCGCGAGCGACAGCATGGAGAACACCGTACAGAAAGCCAGCAGAACGGCGATCGTCTTTTTCATGATAAAAGCCTCCTTGAGATCATTCGGAAAGCGCGCGTTCGCGCTCGATCAGCGCCCACGTCGCGTCCGTCAGATGCCGGAACTCCGGCATTTCAAGCTGTGCACAGACAAATTTCTGGCGCGGGGAATTGACGTCCTCGCCGGAGATCTGCAAAAAACCGCCGTCCGCGCACATCTGCTGCACGCGCCGCAGCTGCGCGAGCGTATTGCGCGAGGGCATATACGTCACCGCGTCCACGTTGAATCGGCGCAGCACCTCGAACAGCTCGTCCAGATAGTCGTCCTCAAACTTGCCGCTGCGCTTGTCGCCGGTCGCGCTGACCGTCACGTCGCCGAGATAGGCGTAGCACAGCAGCGCGCCCGTTTCCGCGGCGAGCGCGGCCAGCTCCGTCGCGTGTGGACATTCCGCGGCGGCGGGCACGTAGATGCGGCTGACGAACGCGCTTTTCAGCACGCCCAGCAGATCGTAGTCGAAATAAGGATTGTCCGCGTCCGTGAGGTATGCGCGCTGCTTTTCTGACAGCGGCACGGACAGTACGTTCTCGACGAACCGCGCCGTCTTCTCCCGGCCGCAAAGCGCCGTGATCGCCCGACACAGGGCGAAGATCAAATGCCGTTCGGTCACGCTGCCGCCGTTCGCGTACTGCGAAAGCGGCAGAACGTCGCGGTCAAAGTCCAGCACGATGCCCGCGTCGGACAGCAGCGCGTTGATGTTGCACACCATCTCGCGGTTGCGCGCGTTGCGCTTTTCACGCAGCGGCGCAAAGAACGCCTGCACGCGGTCGATCTGTCCGTGCGGGACGCCGTGCAAGACCATGTAGGCGATGCCGGGCTGGTCGGTGTTGTTGATGAATCGGTCCTCCAGCGGCGTACCGGTCATGTGCACGCGGCACTCGACGCCGACGGTCGTCGCCACGCCCGCGATCTCTCCGGCGCGGATGAACTCCCGCGCGCCGGCGATCGAATCGTGATCCACGATCCCCGCCGCCGGCAGAGACGCCGCGCGCGCGAAATAGACCGCGGCGGTAGGCGAATAGGGCGAGAAGGAATACGTCGTGTGGATATGGTTATTGACGAACACGTCCGAAAACCGCGGCTTTTCGGTCTCGGCGTCCACCAGCGTTTGCAGATTCCGCAGACGCTCCGACGCCGTGGGCGCGTTCAGGTATTGCAGGGTGTTCATGCCGTCCCTCCGTTACTGCGCCAGCTTGGCGCGATAGGCCTCGACTTCCCAGTTGACGATGAACTCCGTCAGCGCCTTGCTCTGCGGCAGCGCGCCGCCGAAGGCGCGGCTGTAAACGGCGATCTTTACCGCGTCGAGCGCGAGCAGCATCGCCGTATCGGCCTGCTTCGCCGTCTCGGACAGCGCGTAGAACCCGCCGCCCTGCACGTAGCAGATCTTCGGTGCATAACCGTGCAGCGCACGGTAATCCGCAAAGGCCGCCTGCACGTCGCACCCGCGCGGAAGATACAGCGGATGCGCCTTGCAGTAGACGATGTGATCGGGCGTGAACGGTTCCAGAAGCGGCTGCATCGACGTAAGGCTTTCGGAAAAGCGAACGGCTTCCGCGGCGCCGCAGAACCGGTAAACGGCGCCCGGCGCGTACAGCGCCGCCAGACGGCTGCCGAGCGCGGCGTCCTCGTCGGCACTGGCGGAAAAGTCCGGCGTCTGCGCACAGTGCGCGCGCAGCGTGCCGAGCAGGTCGCAGAGCAGCGTATCGAGCGTCTGTACGTCGTCCGCGGCGAAAAAGACGCCGTGGTTCTGTAAAAGCAGGATCTGCGCGTCGCGGCCGGTACGCGATTTGTACTGCGCCATGCGTTCCCGACAGAGCATGGCGAGGATATAGCCCGGCTTGCACGCCTCGATCCACACGGCCTGCGGGAACAACTTCTCCGCCCACGCTTTGCCGTCCGCGGCACATGTCAGTCCGTTGACGAGCGCGGGATGCAGATGCAGCACGTAGCGCATCGGGAACAGCGCGTGCAGCAGCGTTTCGACGCTCGGACGCTTGGCTTCCTGGCCGGGGAGCTTCGCGGCCATCAGATCGGCGAGCGCCGCCGCTTCACGCGGGGCATCCTCCTGCGGGTACGTCTTGTCGAGCATGGCGGCGAGCCGTCCGCGGTCCATCGCCACGAAATCCTCCGGCGCGACCGTCGCCAATCTGGTGCCGGAGCCCTTGATATAGAGCGTGTTGCCGTCCTTGGCGGAGGTGTTTCCGCCGCCGGCAAGCACCAGCTCGGGGTTGCCGCCGTACAGGTTGGAAAAACGGGCAAGTGTTTGTAAGATCATATAAATACCTCTCATCCGCATAAACAAGAAGGCTTTTCTCCGGAGAGTATTCTGCCCAGGAAAAGCCTTGCATTTCTATTATGTTTCGGCCCATGCGCCTGCCGCCGGATCAGTCTTCCGCGTAGGTTTCCGGCTCGTCGGGCTCATAGGGTTCTTCTGTTTCCTCCGGCTCCGGCTCGGTCTGCGGAGCGGTCGTCGTGGTCGGCGGGAGCGTGGTGGTCGTCGTCGGCGGTTCGGTGACCGGCTCGGCATAGACCTGCAGCGTGATGTGCGTGCCTTTTTCGTACTGCTTTTCCGGCTCATGACTCATCTGGATCACCGTGCCGCCGGGATGCGATCCGTCGTTGGAGCGCTCGGTCTTGGACACGGCGAAGCCCAGCGCGGTCAGCTTTTCATACGCGTCGGCGTAGTTCATGCCCAACGCGTTCGGCAGCGTGATCTTTTCCACGCCGCGGCTGACGGTCAGACGGATCTCCGTGCCGGCATAGACCGTCGCGCCCGGCTCGATGCTCTGATCGATGACGTAGCCCATTTCCACTTCGTCGCTGTACACGTCGATCTTGGAAAACTTGAAGCGCGTCTTGTTGTAATCTCTCGAGATGACTTCGGTGTAGCTCTTGGTGCGGAAATCCGGCACCTTGTACTGGCCGGCGGCGGCCGTCTCGACCTCCGTCACAGGCTCCTTGGTCATAAGGTCGTGGAAGACGTTGTATTTTTCGGGCAGCACATACATGCTGACCAGAACGAATCCGATGAATCCCACCACGACGCAGATCAGCGCCGTCAGCGCCATGGTGCTCAGTCCGCTCCTGCCGCGCTTGCGGGAAGAGGACGAGGCGTTTGTTTCGGCGTGCCGGACAGGCTCCGGCCGCTGCGCGCTGCGCATGGATTCGACGTAATTCTCCTCCGCGATCGCGGCGGAAGGCGACGCGGTGATCTCCGCGTGCAGCTGCTGCACGGTGCGGGTACGGTCCTCCGGCATGATCTGCAGGGAGTTGACAAGACCGTTGATGACGTAGGCAGGGAGCTGCTCGGCAAATTTGCCGGGCACCATCAGCCGGTCGTTCGTGACGCGCGTCGTCGCTTCGATCGGATCGGTGCCGATCAGCGCGCGATACAGCACGGCGCCGAACGCATAAATATCCGTCCAGGGCCCCTGCTGGCCCTTGTAGCCGTACTGCTCGATGGCGGCATAGCCGGGGAAAAGCTGCTCCTGCAGACCGCTGCGCGCCGTGCGCACCTGCGGGATACAGAACCCGGAGATCCGGATGCGCCCGTCGCGGCCGAGGATCAGCGTATGCGGCGAAAGACCGCGGTGGATGATCCCGCCGGAATGCAGCGCGCCGAGCGTGTCGAGCACCGGCATCAGAAGCTGCCGCGCCTTGTCCCAGGATATGTACCCCGTGCGGCTGCCCAGCAGGAATTCGCGCAGGCTGATGCCGTCGAGATTCTCGTGCACGGCGTAGATGGTGTTGTAATCCTCCAGCACGTGCGTGACGCGGATCAGACCGGGCTGCTCATGCATCCGCGCCAGACGGACCCACAGCTCCCGGAAGCTGCGGTAGCAGTCGTCGTACAGATCCTGCGTTTCGTTCAAAGACATGACGGCGGTGCCGTCGATCATGCGCTTGCAAAGGCCGAGGGGATAGAATTCACGCACACAGACGGCGCGCGAAGCGGACACGTCGTACGCGATATAGGTTGCGCCCTCGCCGTTGTATTCGAGCAGCTTGCCGATCACATAGCGCCCGCCGACGACCGTGCGGATCGGCAGATACGGGGCGACCTGCAGAGAATTCGCCTGAAAACCGCAATGCGGGCACTGCTTTTCCCGACCGATCTCGCGCATACAGCCCATGCACAAATTGTCCGTATTCATTCGTCGATCCCTCCGTAAAAGGATAATAGGAGATAATAATACAGAATAAACTATTCTTATTTTACCAAAAAGCAGCTGCGTTGTCAAGAATAAGTCAAGGCATTGAAAAAGGGCGCTTGTGTGAAAAACTCTTGACTTTATCTTCCACCCTCCTGTATAATAAACGTATCATCATACGGGAGGGTTGTTTGTATGAAAAAAGATCTGGGCGTTCAGACCGCGGTATTCCCGATGCCGGTGCTGATGATCGCCAGCTATGACGAAAACGGCAAAGTCGACGTGATGAACGCCGCGTGGGGCACGATCTGCGGCACGGACAAGATCGCGCTGTGCATCAGCGAGGGGCACAAGACGTTCGCCAACATCCGCAAGAGCGGCGCGTTCACCGTCAGTCTCGCGGATACGGCGCATGTGAGGGAAGCGGACTATTTCGGCATCGCGTCCGGCAATAAAACGGACGACAAGTTCGAACGCACGGGCATGAAGGCCGTGCCCAGCAGCCGCGTGAACGCGCCCATCGTCGAAGACTTCCCGATCGCGATGGAGTGCGAGCTGTGCGACGTCGTTAAAACGGAGCATTTCCACGCCGTGATCGGCAGGATCGTGAACGTCGTCGCCGACGAGGACGTCCAGGACGCGGACGGTCAAATCGACGCGTCCAAGCTGAACGCGATCTGCTTCGATCCGTTCCGTCATCTGTATTACGCCGTGGGCGATGCGGTCGGCGCCGCATGGAGCTGCGGCAAAGAGCTGCTGTGAGCATGAGCACAGACCGCATACGCTTAATTTGAGGGGGAAACAAAATGGACTTTTATCCCATTATCCGACGCATCACCGCATTTCTCACGTCGTTTCTGCTGCTGCTCGGCGTCCGCGTCGACTTGGGCGAACCGGCCGAACCGCATGACGTGCAGCCCGATTCCGCCGTCGTCACGCTGTCGTTTGCCGACGACACGCCCGGCAGCGCCGCCGGCACGCTGACGCTGACCGCGGAGCAGGACGGAAAATACACGCTGTTCTGGGGCGACGCCGACGGCGAAAAGCTGACCGCGCACGCGGGCGAGCGCGACGTGCCGTATACGGAATTTGCGAGCGTCGCCGTCCGAGGCGGCAAAGGCGAAACGGCGCTGCACGACTTTTTGGCGATCCCGCAGGGCGCGCAGAGCGTTCTGGTCTACGGCGGCGACACGGCCGCGGGGGCCTGCGATCTGCCGCAGAACAAGCTCGCGCCGACCGCGTCGACGTACAGCTTCGGCGCTCTGAGCGACGTCCACTTCAACCGCTACAACAAGTCCAAGACCGGCGACGACGCGTGCATCACGTTCCCGGCGGCGCTCGATTTCTTCCGGGACTTCGAGGTGTCCATGGTCGCCATGAGCGGCGATCTGTCCAAAAAAGGCGAGAAGGACGCCTACGAAAAGTTCAACCGCATTACGTCGCAGTATGATTTCCCGGTCTTCACCTGCAAGGGCAACCACGACTGCTATGCCGAGTATACGCTCGAAAACTGGCAGACCTACATCAACCCCGGCGTGTACGGCGAGAACAAGCGCGAGGGCGTGCTTGAGGTCGCCGAAAACGGACTGGATTTCGTGTTCCGCGGCGAGGAAACGCATGGCGACGTGTTCATTTTCTTCAGTCAGATCAGCGGACAGTATGTGCTGCCGACGTCGCGCATCGTCACGGACGCGCAGCTCGACTGGCTGGAAAAGCAGCTGGAAACGTACAAGAACGAACGCGTCTACCTGTTCTTCCACACGTTCCTCAACGCGTCGTCCGGCAATCCGCTGATGGGCGAGGGCAATCTCCTGACGCGCAGCCTGAGCTTTTATCCGCTGTTCTACGCGATCGGCTCCAAGGATGAACGGCGGTTCCGCTCGCTCATGGAGACGTACAAAAACGTGACGTTCTTCAACGGCCATTCGCACTGGGCGTACTACCTGCAGTCCCTCAACCCGGACCTCAACATCACGGATTACGACGGCACGACCGCCACAATGGTACATATCTCCAGCGTCAGCAGCCCGCGCATCAGCAACAACGCGACGCTGGTGTGGACGTCCGACACGATGAAACGCTCCGAAGGGTATCTCGTCACGGTCTATCCGGACCATTACGTTCTCACGGCGTGCGACTTCCTGCAAAATCAGATGCTCGCCTACGCGACGTACGTCGTGCAAAAATAAGACGGTTACAAAAACCTCCCTCTGTTCACACACAGAGGGAGGCTATGCTTTTTAGGCCGGATCAATACCGGTTATGTACCTTCTCCGCAAACATGAGCATATCGCGCACTTCGAGCTTCGTGCCGTCGTCCAGCACGGCCGTGCCGTTCAGCAGGCCGAACACCTGATGCTGGTCGGAGATGATGACCTTGGCGTCGATCTTGGCGGCGCGGTCAAGCACCGGCTCGAAATCCATCTCGAACCGTCCGTCGCTGGAAGAAAACTTCCAGGGCTTGAGATAGCTGTTGGGCGGAATGTGGAACGTCACGTCGTCGAGCTTATGCGCCTTGCCGTCGTAGAACAGGACGTTCTCGCTGGCGGCTTTCGTGTTGCCGAAGCCGTAGCCGATGTTGAACCCGAAGGGCTTGCCGTCCACCACGCCGTTGCCGCTGCCCCAATACCATGTGTTGTCATACGTCCAGACGCCGCGTCCCCAGTCCAGCGTCCCGAAATCGGTCTCGGGATCAAACGTGTAGGTCTTGCCGTCGAACGTGGCGCTGCCTTTGGCGCGCATACAGTTGATCTTCTGGTTGTAGTAGAACGCGCCCTTCTTGTCCCACGGCGTCGCGATGACCATGGAGTCCATCTCCGGCTGTTCAAGCGTGATGTCGCAGCTGAAGGGCTTGCCGTCGCAGAAGTTTTTGAAGTTGCACATCAGGATGCGCTTGCCGGGCCGCACGATAAACTGCATATCCAGCCGGTTGTCGCGGTAGAGCGTCGTACCGGCCGAAGAATCGGACGGCAGCTTCAGCTTGCCCAGGGGAAAGGCGTTCAGCACCGTTTCGGTATGTTCCCAGCAGTTGCGGAAATCGAGCAGCGACGCGCTCTGCAGGCCGATGTAACCGTCGTCGGAGATCGTCAGCGCCACGCCGAACTCATGCTTTTGAGAGAGGATCAGATAGTAATCCCACTCTTTGATGCGAAAAGCCGGCGCTTTGATCTTGCTGCGGTCATAGATCTGGACCATCTTGCGCGACCAGCCCGGTTCACGCAGCGTGCCGTCCTCCTTCAGCAGAGGCTGCACGGTCGTAACTTCATGGTTTCTCATCGTTCTCACCTTTCTCTATACATTATTATATAATTTCGTAATTCGGTTCGTCAGATCAGATGCGCGTCCGTTCCGCCGGCCGTGCGTCCGTGATTGAAGAACTTGCGGTTTTCCAGCGCCCACTGCCGTGCGGAGAATTCCCCTGCCTCAACGCCGCTGACGGCGCTTTGCAGCTCGTTGATCCGCGCATCCATCAGATCCAGCTGCGAGAGGACCTCCGCCTCCAGGAACATCGGACGGACGGCGGCGCCGAACTCCGGTTCGCCGTGGTGCGAAAGGAGCATATGCTCGAGCAGCATCAGCAGCTGCGGGTCCGTGCCGAGCGCTTCGCCCGCCTTCTCCACGATCATCGCGCCGCGCACCAGA
Source organism: Clostridia bacterium (assembly GCA_017449935.1). GTDB lineage: Bacteria > Bacillota > Clostridia > Oscillospirales > Acutalibacteraceae > UBA1425. Next base: position 15,463 of record JAFSYP010000004.1, on the reverse strand, counting down.
TGGCCGATCAATGTGCCCTGCGCCGTGTAGCCGGACGCGATGCCGGTCTGCGCGACGTCGAACTCCTCGGTCTTGGCCACGTCGTGCAGGATGACGCCCGCCAGCAGCAGCTCCCGGTCGATGAACGGGTAGACGGCGCAGACCTGCTGCGCCAGCCGCAGGATGGACAGCGTATGATACAGCAGACCGCCGCGGATCGCGTGGTGCAGCTTGAACGCCGCCGGCCAATAGAGGATCTTCGCCTTGCGTTCGTCCAGGATCGTTCGCACCAGCGTGCGCAGCTGCGCGTTCTCAAACTCGTCCACAACCTTGCCGATCGCCCGGAACATCTCGTCGCCGTCGTACGGCGCGGACGGTACGAAATCCTCGATCCGCACGCCGTCGGCGTCGGATACGGGACGTATGCGCTCGGTGCGGAACTGGTCGGCGCCGTTGAATTCCGTGATGACGCCGCGCACCTTCACAAGCATATTCGGGCTGATCCAGCCGTGGATATCCTCGTGGTAGTCCCACAGCTTCGCGCCGATCTCGCCGGTGCGGTCGGTCAGCGTCATATCCAGATACGGCACGCCCTTCACGTTGATCTTTTTTTCTACCGATTTGACCAGACAGTAGCCCTCTGCCGTGCCCTTGTTGTCGATGATCCGAAACTCCATAACGCTCTCCTTTTTCAGATTTCCGCGTATAGTATACCACATTTTTACGCGTTTGCATAGTCTGTTTTTTTGTGCATTTTTTGATTCTGTTCAAGAACAAAGTGTAAGGAATCGACACATATTTTTGCTGTTTTTTCCCGTTTTTTCCGTACGCGCAAGCGTCGGTTTTCCGTCCGCGGACGCCGCCGCTGCGCGCGAGCGCGGGACGATCCTTCCGGCCCGAAGAGCGGCCGTTTTTTTGCGTCCGATCCTGAATTGTAATATTTAATATTTTTGTTATATTCTGTTATATTATGGGAATTACAGGCGATTTTTTCGCCCAAAATCCATCATTTTAATCTTCTTTACTTTTGCACAAAAGAAATTCCCATATTCTGGGTCAAACGACAGATACGATTTGTTTTTTTCGCATTTAAAAAACGATTCAAAACAGCTTTTTGTATATATTGCACAAATTCCTCTGTCGTTAAAAAATTGACAAACGATAAAGTAAACAATATAATCTTTTTTGCATAAGCGCGACTCGTTTTTCAGGACGAAAAAAAGCGCGCAAAATCGTTCGGAACGGAGCCCGGAAAGGAGTGAAAAGATCAATGACGAGCGTTGCTTCTCCGCAGCAAAACAGACAGAATCATACCTCGGTGCGCAGGATTTGTCTCGGCGCAGCCGTGAGCATTCTGTTTGCCGCGTCCTTGACCATGACTTTCACTTCTCTCGCCGCCACGGTCTATAACGTCGGCGTGGCCGGCAAACCGGCTCTGACGCAGGTGCACACATTCCGCAGCGATCCCGTGGAGATCGTCAACAGCGTCGGCGTCCGTCTGCAGTCGGACGATCAGATCGACGTCACGCCGATCAACGGCGGCGTCAACAGCAACGTGATCGTGTACAGAAGCGGCAAGGCGACCGTGGACGTCGACGGCGAGGAACGAACGGTCGACACCGACGGCAACGTCGCGCAAACCATCGCCGGCAACGGCATCAGCCTGCGGGACGGCGACGAGGTCAACGTCGATCTCGATTCGCTGGCCTATGACGGGATGAAGATCCGGATCGACCGCGCATTCGACGTGCACGTCGAAGACGGCGACACGGTCTATACCTACCGGACGACCGGCTGCAAGGCCGGCGAGGCGATCTATTCGCTGGGGCTGCAGCTCGGCGACGAGGACGAACTGGACGTCCCGCCGCAAACCGAGCTGACCGAGGAAACGACCGTGCGGGTGCTGCGCTGCGTCTACGAGAAGCGCACCGCCTTGGAAAAGGTCAAATACGACACCACATATATCGACGACAGCAGCATGACGAGCGGACACAGCCGCGTCGTTTCGCAGGGCGAATACGGCCTGCAGGAGGTCCGCTATCGCGACAAGTACGTCGGCAAGAAATGCGTATCATCCGAGGTGATCTCCAAAACCGTGATCAAAGATCCGGTCGACGAGGTCAAGGCGGTCGGCACACACTTGTTTACCGTCTCCGGGCGCACGACGATCTCTCCGCTGCCGCTGCCCGACGAACACCGGCTGGACGAAAACGGCGTGCCCACCAACTACAAATCGTACTTTGACGGCGTCGCCACAGCGTATACCGACGATCCGTATACCGCGTCGGGCCTGCCTGCCGGCATCGGCTACGTCGCCGTCAACCCCAAAGTTATCCCCTACGGGACGAAGCTCTGGGTCGTGTCGCTGGACGGCCAGTATGTGTACGGCTATGCGATCGCCGCGGATACCGGCGGATTCGTGTACGGCGGCAAGGTGGATATGGATCTGTATATGGAAAACGAGGAAGCGTGCCGGCAGTTCGGCGTGCGCGGCGTGCGGATCTATATTCTGTGACAAGCGAATACAGCGTTTAGAAAGGCTTCCCGCAACCACGCGGGGAGCTTTTTGTTATGCGCCGGAGCATTGGCGTGCGGGACCGCCCGACATGGTTTTCCGATGTTGTTCCCGGCGGTGCGCAGGGGCGGGCATGACCGCCCGTCGTATTTTCCCGATGTCATTTTCGGCATTGTCATCGCGAGTGAAGCGCGGCGATCCGTTTCCCTTTTGTGTTGTTGCATTTATGCGCTTTCGGGGTACGGATTCCCACGCGCTGTCGCGCTCGGAATGACGGATGTTTTTCATTTGTGGATACCGAGAATGTTGATATACAACGGATTTTTGCGGGCGGCCGTCCTTACGGGCGCGAACGGTTAGGTTTTTACACGTGCCGTCGACGCGAAATACGTCCGTTTGGCCGAGTTGCATTTTAATGCAATTCCGACGGCGAGCGATCTCCCGATGTCATTTCCGGCGTTGTCATCGCGAGTGAAGCGCGGCGATCCGTTTCCATACAGGGACAGGCCGTTGATTTCCGACGCCGCGTTTGCCTTCCCGGCGGAGGAAGTCGGCCGTGCGCACGGAACGCTTTCGGGATTCGGGATTCCGTCGGCGTTTTTTCTTTTATCCCCTTGCAATCCGGCGGCGGATATGGTATGATTTTCTTGCCACACATTTGAATAGATTTCGTTTGAACCATGCATTATACCTATGGTAAAAATGCAGGTTCTGAGTGCGTGTGTTCAGACGATTACTCATTTGTGTGGCAACAAATGGAGCCGTGCATTTTTCGGTGTGTGGCTTCCTTTGGAGTCACACACTTTTTTTAGGAGAATCGTTTTATGCGGCTGACACCTGACAACATCCTGAACGCGCGCTGTGCGGCGCATCTGACGCAGCAGCAGGCTGCCGATCATCTGGGCGTCCATCGCGTCGTCTATGCATGGTACGAAACCGGCAAAGTCCCGATCCCTCGGGAGCGTCTGCGGCAGCTCGGCGAGCTGTTCGGCTGCGCTGCGGACGCGGACGAAACGCCGACCACAAAAGAATAAACCGAAACGCCGTGCGCTGTGTGCGCGCGGTTTTGCTTTTACTTGACGAAAAAGTCGGCGTGTGATATAATGATTATTAGTTTTGTATAAGGGGAGATTGGCTTGTCTGAACGAAAAGGCGTCGGTTCCGCGGTCGTCGGGTACCTGCGGCACATTTTCATCGACGGTTTGTCCGGCATGGCGCTCGGCCTGTTTGCCACGCTGATCGTCGGTACCATTCTCGCGCAGGTCGCCGCGTTTTTCCACGGTTCTCTCGGCTTCTACATCGGCGCGGCCGCGTCACTGGCAAAGGCGCTCACCGGCGCAGGCATCGGCGTGGGCGTCGCGTCCAAATTCAAGCGCGCGCCGCTGGTCGTCGTTTCGAGCGGCGTTGCGGGCTTCGTCGGCGCATTCTCCTCCAAGCTGATCGCCGGCGCTGTTTTGGTGGACGGCGCCGTGCAGCTCGTCGGCCCCGGCGAGCCGCTGGGGGCGTTCCTCGCGGCGTTTGTCGCGGCGGAGCTCGGCGGTCTTGTCAGCGGCAAAACAAAGCTGGATATTCTTCTGACGCCCGTTGTCGCCATCGCCGGCGGCTCCGCGGTAGGTCTTCTGATCGGCACGCCGATCTCCAACATGATGACCGCGCTCGGCAACCTCATCAACTGGGGCACCGTTCAGCAGCCGATCCTCATGGGCATCGTCGTGTCCGTTTTGATGGGCATGGCGCTCACGCTGCCCATCAGCTCCGCCGCCATCGGCGTGATCCTCGGTCTGTCCGGCATCGCCGCAGGCGCGGCGTGCGCGGGCTGCTCGGCGCAGATGATCGGCTTTGCCGTCATGAGCTTCCGCGAAAACCGCTTCGGCGGTCTTGTGGCGCAGGGCGTCGGCACCTCGATGCTCCAGATGCCCAACATCGTCAAGCGGCCGCTCGTCTGGCTGCCGCCGATCGTCGCTTCCGCCGTTCTCGGCCCCGTCACGACGCTCCTGTCCGTGCAGTGCAACGCCACGGGCGCGGGCATGGGTACCTCCGGGCTGATCGGTCCGATCATGACGTACCAGACGATGATCGAGGCCGGCAAGAGCCCGACGGTCGTGCTGATCGAGATCGCCGCGCTGTTTTTCGTCGGCCCTGCCCTGCTGACGCTCGCGGTCAGCGAGCCGATGCGCCGCGCCGGACTGATCCGTCCGGGCGACCTGAAACTGGACGTTTAAACGATGATGAGAAGCTTTGCTGTGATCGGTCGGAACTTTGTCGTCGACAGCTTTCTTGAAGCGGCCGCGGCAAGGGACGACCTGCGTCTTCTGGGCGTATACTCCCGGCGGGAGGACACCGGACGCGCCTTTGCCGACAAACACGGCGCATCGCGCGTGTATACCGATCTGTCCGCGCTGGCGGACGATCCCGACATAGATTTTGTTTACGTCGCAAGTCCGAACCTTTGCCATGCCCGGCAGACCGTCCGTCTTCTGGAGGGCGGCAAGCATGTGCTGGTGGAAAAGCCGGCCGCGACGGGCTGTGCGGACCTTCAGCGCATGTGCGACGCCGCAAAGCGGAACGGCCGCGTGCTGATGGAAGCGATGATGCCCGTGCATATGCCGGCATTCCGGACGGTATGCGGCTTCCTGCCGCGCATCGCGCCGGTGCGTATGGCGGACTTTTCCTACTGCCAATACTCCTCGCGCTACGATAAATTCAAGGCCGGCGTCGTCGAGAACGCGTTCGATCCGACGCTCGGCAACGGCGCGCTCATGGACATCGGCGTGTACTGCGTGCTGTGGCTCGCGGCGCTGTTCGGCGAGCCGGACGAGATTTGCGGCGCTTGCACGTTCCTGCCGCAGAGCATCGACGCCGCGGGCGCGTTCACGGCGCGGTACGGCGAGCTTTTGTGCCGCGTCGCCTACTCCAAGATCTCGGACAGCGCCCAGCCGTGCGAGATACAGGGCGAGGGCGGCTGCATCCGCATCGACCGCGCTTCCCGTCCGCGCGAGGTGACGCTGATGCTGCGCGACGGTACGCGTGAGACTGTCCGTACGCCGGACGGCCCGGTCGACATGGCGTATGAGCTGTCCGATTTCCTCGCGTGTCTGGACGGCGCTTCGCCCGAACCCTATCTGGAAGTCACTCGCTGTGCGCTATCCATTCTGGACCGCACGCGCGAGATCATGGATATTACATTCCAAAAGAAATAACGGAGGGAACATCATGAAAGAAAAAGTCGGTTATGCCGTCGTCGGACTCGGCGTCGGCGTCAATCATGCAGACGCAGCCGCAAAGTCGGCGCGCGCAGACCTCGTCGCGGTGTGCGATCTGATCCAGGAAAAACTGGATAAGGCTGCCGAAAAGTACCCCGGCGTTTTGACCTATCTCGATTTCGACGAGATGCTCAAAAACCCCGACATCGACGTGGTCAGCATCTGCGTACCCAGCGGTATGCACGCCGATCTCGCCGTCCGCGCGCTGGAAGCGGGCAAGCACGTTCTGGTCGAAAAGCCCATCGACATCACCGTCGACGCCGCCATGCGCATCGAAGAGGCGCGCGTGCGCACGGGCATGAAGGCCGGCGTCATCCACCAGAACCGCAACAACGCCGATATGGCGCCGATCCTTGACGCCGTGCGCAGCGGCCGCATCGGCGATCTCTACTACGGCGACTTCGAGGTCAAATGGTTCCGCACACAGGAATACTATGACAACGGCGGCTGGCGCGGCACATGGGAAATGGACGGCGGCGGTTCGCTGATGAATCAGGCCGTGCATACCGTCGACCTGATGCAGTGGATCATGGGCGACGTCAAGTCCGTCACGTCCAAAATGAACATCTACAACCACAAGATCTCCACCGAGGACTTCACCGCCTCGATCGTGGAATTCAAGTCCGGCGCGATCGCGACGTTCGTCAGCACCACCTGCGCCTATCCGGGACTGAATACCGGCATCAAGATCTACGGCACGAAGGGCTCCATCGAAGCCAACGGCGACACGCTGGAAATGTGGAAGATCGAAGGCGCGCCGGAGGACGAGGAAGAAAAGATGCTCGCCGACTATTCCGGCAACAGCGCCGCAGCCGCGCTCGATCCGACGCTCTGCACCGGCCACGCTTCGATGGTCGAGGATATGATCGCCGCCGTGCTCGACGACCGCGATCCGCAGATCCTGCCGCTGGAAGCCATCAAGAGCGTTCGCATCGTCAACGCCGTGTACGAATCCGCACGCACGGGCAAGCCCGTTATCTTTGACTGATCCGGAGTGAATTCAAGTGTCTGATCACGTCCCTTCTCCGATCCCGGAAGAGCCGGATATCCTCATACAGGATCTGGAAGACATCCCGCAGTCCGACATAACGGAGCCGCAGGAAGAGCAGCCTGTCAACCGCTGTGCGCGCTGCGACTGCGGGATACCGGAAAATGAAGAATACTGCGACGACTGCCTGTCGGCCATGCAGGCTTACCCCGTCGCGCCCGGCGCATGGATCGGCGCGATCCTGTGCGCGCTGGTCGGTCTGTTCGGCCTGTTCGTTCTGGGCGTGAATCTGCTGATCGCGCACCCTGTCGTGCAGGGCGACGAAGCGCTTGCCGCGGACGATCTGAAGACGTGCTTCACTTACTATGCCGACTCTTACAACGTCGCGACGCGGCTGAACGATCTGCTGTTCCCGCACGCCGAGCTGTCCTTTTTCACCAACGGCTCGCGCACGATGGAAAAACAGATCCTCGCCCAGGCGCGGCTCAACGGGCCGTATCAGGCAGGTCTGACGATCGAATCGAACTACGGACAGAATCCGCCCAAAGCGCTGCGCGGGATCTACGAGGAGTATCAGGATATTTCCGCCTTCGTCATCGAGATGCAGCAGGCCGTCTCCGACTATCGGGACAGCCTGCCCGCAGGCGCGACGGGCGATTACGACGAAATGAACGCGCTTGTGGACGCCGCGGTCGAAAAGCTGCCGCGGACGCCCTCCTATCTGGCACAGTACTACCGTTTCTCCGTCTCCTACTCGGCGGCCGACGACAACGCGCGGACCTGTGCGCTTCTGGACAAACTGATCGAAATGCAACCCGACGCGCTCTGGCTCTACGCGAGCGAGGGCATTCACGCTTACGATCAGGACGGACAGTACGTAAAGGCGTTCGATATCTGCAAAGACCTGTCGCGGCTTGACGCGTCCAATACCGCTACGGTCGCGTATACCGTCATGCAGCTGCGTCTGATGAAGCAATACGACAACGCGCTGACAGTCTATGACCGCGCGCTGACGCTGACCGAGCCGAGCAGCGAGATGCAGCGGCAGAAGGCCATCGTTCTGATGCTCCGGGGCGAGTACGACGAGGCGCAGACGCTTCTGGTCGAGTCGTACGATCCGTCGACCGCGACGCTCGAGCATCTGGCGACGATCGCGCTGTGCGCCCATGCCGCCGGGGACAAAGCGGTATACAAGGAATACAAAACGCTGCTCGACAGCTATGTGCCCTTCGAGCAGGTCGATCTGTTCGCGGCGGGAGAGATCACACTCGAGGATATTTTCCTCACCGGCGGAGGTGAAGTCGTATGACGTGGCTGTATGTGCTGACCAAAACCGTCTTCTTCCCCGGCACGTTTCTCAAGGGCTTCTGGGAGCATCTGATCTGCCGCGCGCTGAACGTGCAGATCTTCGCCGCGGACGCGTACATCACGCGCAACCGCCTGTGCGGGCACGTGTCCATGATGCCGGCGCCCACCGCGCGCAAGAGCTTTTTCGTCTGCTTCTGGCCGATGGTCTTGAATTTCCTGATCGGCTTCCCCGCCTTTTCCGCCGGCGCGATGACGCTCGGCTTTCTGGGCGTGGACGTGGTCGATCCGCTGACCGGGAAGTTCTGCCCGCTGTTCCTCGTCTACGTGCTGCTGTATCTGTTCGGCGCGTCGTGCCTGTGCAGCCTGTTCCCGGTCGTCGAAGACGCCGTGCATATGTGGCGTATGCATTACGGACACGACAGCAAAGCCGGCGCCGCCGCAAAGGTCTTCGCGTTCCTTCCCGCGTGCGTAATGACCGCGGGCGCCTATCTGGAAAAGTATTCCGTCACCTTCCTGCTGAGCGTCGCGTTCCTTGTTTACTGGATCGTGACGTAAGGCTTCTGAAAAAGATTTAAAAAAAGTGTTGACTTTTTCAAAAAAAGATGTATAATAGTCAAGTAAACAAACGAGATGCTTCGTTTGCGCACATTGGGGAATAGTGTAACGGTAGCACGACAGACTCTGACTCTGTTTGTTGGGGTTCAAATCCCTATTCCCCAGCCATCAAAAGGCGCTTGCTTACGCAAGCGCCTATTGCAATGAAGTCGCCCCTTTTGGGGGCTAATGAAGAAATGAAGACGCTTCGCTAATGAAGTCGCCCCTGCGGGACTAATGAAGAACACGGGTGACTTCGCTTCATCAGGCGGGCGAAGCCGCCGTCTTCATTAACGAGCAAATGCGAGTGACTTCATTAGGGCGTAAGCCCGTCTTCATTAAACTCCCGTTTTCTTGATTTCGTCACAATAATGTGTTATCATAGCACTGAAGATGAACAATATGCGTAAAGATGAGTTATCAATTCAATCAATGAACTTCGCCGTACAAATCATTTAAATACAAACACGAAACTATCATTTCCAATCAAATCGGAAGAAGCGGCACGTCCATCGGCGCGAATATCCGCGAGGCGCAGTATGCGCATGGCAAGCCTGATTTCATCGCAAAACTGCAAATCGCTTTGAAAGAGGCAAACGAAACCGGCTATTGGCTTGAACTGCTTTATAAAACCGACTACATTGGGGAGCAAACATACAAAGCGCTCGATTCCGCCTGTGCGGGCATAAGGGTAATGCTGATCTCATCCATAAACACCACAAAACAGAATATGGGCGAAGAATAATGATCTATTAACTTCATCGGAGGTTTATCATGTCCTTTGAACAACGTGCAAAAGAACTGGTTTCCCGCATGACGCTTGCGGAAAAATGCAGCCAGATGCAGTACCGCTCCCCCGCGATCGAACGGCTGGGCGTTCCGGCGTACAACTGGTGGAACGAATGTCTGCACGGCGTGGCGCGCGCAGGCTGCGCGACGGTCTTCCCGCAGGCGATCGGCATGGCGGCGAGCTTTGATACGGCGCTCATGCGCGACGTCGCGGACGCGATCTCCGACGAGGCGCGCGCGAAATACAACGAGTTCAGGACCTTCGGCGGCACGCAGTGGTACCAGGGGCTGACCTACTGGTCGCCGAACATCAATATTTTCCGCGACCCGCGCTGGGGACGCGGCCAGGTAACGTACGGCGAGGACCCGTGTCTGACCGGCAAAATGGGCGCGGCGTTTGTCCGGGGCCTGCAGGGCGAGGGCAAATACCGCAAGCTCGACGCGACGCTCAAGCATTACGCCGTGCACAGCGGTCCCGAAACGCTGCGGCATGAATTCGACGTGTCCGTGTCCAACAGGGATCTGTACGAAACGTATCTCGCTGCGTTCCGCTATATCATCGAAAACGCGCATCCCGCCGCCGTTATGGGCGCGTACAACCGCGCGTTCGGCGAGCCGTGCTGCGCGAGCAAACGGCTGCTCGGCGACGTCCTGCGCGGTGAATTCGCGTTCGACGGGTACGTCGTTTCCGACTGCGGCGCGATCTGCGACATCCACGAGCACCATCATCTGACGAACTCCCCCGCCGAAAGCGCGGCGCTGGCTGTCAACCGCGGCTGCGATCTCAACTGCGGCAAGGCGTACGAATGGCTGCTGGAAGCGGTCGGGCAGGGATTGGTTTCGGAGCAGACCGTCACGCGCAGCGTCGAGCGGCTGTTCACGGCGCGGATGCGGCTGGGGATGTTCGACGACGACTGCCCGTACGATCGGATCGGCCCCGAAGTGATCGAGTGCGGCGAACACCGTGCGCGCAATCTGCGCATGGCCGAGGAGAGCATCGTGCTGCTGAAAAATGACGGCGTCCTGCCGCTGCGGCAGGGAATGCGCGTCACCGTGATCGGGCCGAACGCCGACAGCCGCGACGTGCTGCTGGGCAACTACAACGGTACGCCGTCCGAGTATTATACGCTTCTGGGCGGTATTCAGACGGTCTGCGAGGGTGAAACGCTCTACGCCGAGGGGTGCGGACTTGTACGTACGGACGAACAGTCTGCGCCGGCGCTGCTGCGCGAGGCGGTCCTGCGCGCACGCCGCGCGGACGCGGTCGTGATGACGATGGGCATGTCTCCCCGCATGGAGAGCGAGGAGGGCGACGCGTGCGATTCGACCGCAGGCGGCGACCGCGCCGATCTGGAACTGCCCGCCGTGCAGAAGGAGCTGTATGAGGCGGTGCTGGCAACGGGCACGCCGATCGTCTTCGTCAACGTCAGCGGCAGCTGCGTATCGCTCTGCCGCCAGCAGGAAACGGCAAACGCCGTGGTGCAGTGCTTCTATCCCGGCGCGATGGGCGGTCTTGCACTGGCGAACATCCTATTCGGAAAGACTGCGCCGTCCGGCCGCCTGCCGGTCACCTTCTACCGCAGCGCGGACGATCTACCGCCGTTCGAGGATTACGCGATGGACGGCCGCACCTATAAGTTCTTCAAAGGCGATCCGCTGTACCCGTTCGGCTTCGGCCTGACCTACGGCGAGGTCGAAGAAAACTGGGAGGACGACAGCACCGTCCTGCTGACGTACAAGGGCAGTCTGCCCGTCAACTACACCGTCCTGCAGTTTGAATATATCCCGCATAAAAGTTTGCGCGACTTCAAAAAATGCCTGCTCCGGCCGGGCGACGTGAAGCGCGTGACGTTCTGAAGCGGCCGTGCGCCGTGGCCGAAAAAGGTGCGTCGCGTTTTTTGCGGGGCAGTCAAATGACACAAATATAATATAAAAAAAGGCTGTCGCAGTAGGAAAAACCTACAGCGGCAGCCCTTTTCTCCGAATCAGGTTCAGAACTGGAATTGACCGTATAAAAAAGCAATTGCCGAGTAAACATATGCAGCGATCTGGCTGATGACGGGAATGTTCATCGCGATGATCTTTTCCAGCAGCGGCAGATGAAACTCGGGGGCCGCAATAATGCTCGGCTCAGCGAGAACGGCAGATACCGAAAGCGTCGCGGCAAAGCAGAACAGCAGCACCAGACAGACGGCCAATATACGTTTGAAATACTTTTTGTTCATGACAGAAGATTCCTTTCTATAAATATTCTCCGATCGGATTAACCGGATTATACCACATTTTTGTACGGCTTGTCAATCTTTGCTCCCCGCCTCGGCTCCGCCGGCTCTTTCCGATCGCGGACGGTTTACGCTTCCAGCAGGGCGAGCAGCGCCTGCACGTTGTCCGGCGTGACGTACCACCCGAAGCCTTTTGCGTACAGGTCGTCAATGCGTTCGCCCCCGCACATGCACGACAGGACGAGGTCGCCGGTCTGGGCCGACGGGTGGCTCGGATCGTAAAACGACTTTGGATCGTCCGCGACGCGGTTATGCCCGCTGAAATTGTAAAACGGCGTGATCTCGCTCAGACCCTTGAGGAACGCCGGGAAATCTGCCCGGCACGCTTCATCGAACAGCGCGCCGTAGTTCGGGACGGTGAACGTCACAAGCTCGATCCCGTTCTCCCGGCACAGCGCCACGATCTGCGCGATCTCGTCGAGCGTCTGCGGCATACGCCGCACGGAGCTGACGAGCGCCTGGTCGTCGCCGACCGACATACGCGCGCCGGTCGGCGTGTCGTAGTCGTGGTTCCAGCCGTAGGTATAGAAGCGCTCGCGCAGCGTCGGATCTTTCGTATGGCCGCGCATGACCGTCATGACGGCCTTCCATGTGACGGCGGGATCGAGATACAGCTTCCAGAAAGAGGCCGGTTTTTCCTTCGACAGCTCGTACGGCGCGCGCAGGCCGTCCGACAAATGCGAATCGGGGTCCTGCGTGTAGGACATCACGTCCACGCCCAGATAGACGCGCCGCGGGACGACGCCGTTTTTGACCAGCGTGCGCAGATTCGCAAGATGCTCCGCGGGCGTGCCGTTGGAATACGTCATGTTGTAGCAGCGGACGTCTTCGATCTTCTCCACGTGCATGTCGCCCACGCGCGACGAGCCGAACAGCAGCGCGTCAAAGCGGTCTGACTCGTGGAGGATATAGGTCATTTTGACAAAGTTTTTGTTGATCTCCACACCGTTGTCGCGGACGGACAGCGGATGGAATACGTTGAAGGGATCGACCGCCGCACTGAACACGGCGGGCAGCAGCGCAAACAGCAGCAGATATGCCGCGGCTTTCAGACAAAACTTTTTCACTTTGCACCCACCCCCTCAGAATTGGAAATAGACGAAGGAGACCTCGCCCGTCGCGTGGAAAAGCAGCACGAACAGCACGAGCAGCGCATAACATGCGTGGCGCACCGGCGCTTTGCATTGGCGCAGACGCGTCGGGATATCGACCTTTTCCGAAACAATCTCGAACAGCGCAAGCGGCAGCAGACAAACGAGCAGCGTCGCGCACAGCTCGCCCGGCGACATGCCTATATCCAGAAAACCGTTGTACACATAGGAATAGGGCGCGGCGATCCCGTCGAGCGCATGGCGGAACACATGCAGCGCACCGCCAAGCGAATCGGCGCGGAAGAAGACCCACGCCGCGGTGACGAGCGCGAATACCGCGACGACGCGCACTGCCCGCCGAAGTCCGTGCGGCGTTTTTTTCGGCGCGAGGTGCAGTACGTTTTCGAGGATCTGCAAAAGACCGTGGACGCCGCCCCAGAGGACGAACGTCCAGTTCGCGCCGTGCCACAGGCCGCTGACGAGGAAGGTGACGAGCAGGTTGAAGCAGTGTCTGCTTTTTTTGACGCGGCTGCCGCCCAGCGGGATATACAGGTAATCCCGGAACCACGTGGACAAAGAGATATGCCACCGGCTCCAGAATTCGCGGATGCTCGCGGACAAATACGGCCGCCGGAAGTTCTCCGCAAGGTCGATCCCCAGCAGCTTTGCGCAGCCGACGGCGATGTCGGAATAGCCGGAAAAGTCGCAATAGATCTGCACGGCGAACAGGACGCTCGCCAGCACGAGCGAGAGGCCGCGGAACTGAAACACGTCGCCCCACACGCGGTCGACAAACACGGCCAGACGGTCCGCGACGACCATTTTTTTGAAAAAGCCCCAGGCCATGCGCTGCATACCGTCCACGGCCTTGTCGTAATCGAAGGCCGGCGGATCGGCGATCTGCGGCAGCAGCGCGTTCGTGCGCTCGATCGGCCCGGCCACGAGCTGCGGAAAAAAGGAGATGAACGCCGCGTATTTTCCGAAGTGACGCTCCGCGCGCGCGTCGCCGCGGTACACGTCCAGCACGTACCCGACGGTCTGGAACGTATAGAACGAGATGCCGACGGGCAGCAGCAGACGCAGCGTCAGCGGATGCATCGGAACGGCGAAGCGCCGCAGCACGGCGTTTGCCGTCTCCCAGAAGAACCCGAAATACTTAAAGAGGAACAGTACGCCGAAGCACAGGCAGAGCGCCAGCGCGACGAGCTGCTTTTTTCTGCGCGCGTCCGCCGTTTTTTCGAGCAGCCGGCCGCACAGATAGGAAACGCCGGTCGTGAACAGGATCAGCACGATATACTTTGCGTTCCAGCTCATGTAGAAATAATAGCTCGCCGCAAGCAGGAGCGCCCAGCGGCGCCGCTGCGGGACCAGCCAGTACAGCGCAAAGACGATCGGCAGAAATACGGCAAACGAAACGGAATTGAACAGCATACCACCCCTCCTTTCCACGCCTTATTATACACGATTGTTTTGAAGAATACAAGTTCCGCACTTGCAACCGGCGGCGGAGTTTGCTATACTGGATGCAGACGACAGGGAGGTGTTCCGATTGCAGAAAAAAGATACGCTTGTGGCGATCGGCGAGGCACTGATCGACTTCATGCCCGATAAGCGCGGCTGCGCGTTTTCCGAAGTGAGCGCGTTCATGCCGAAGGTCGGCGGCGCGCCGGCAAACGTGTGCGGCGCGTTCGTACGGCTGGGCGGACGCGGACGGCTGCTCACGCAGCTCGGCGACGATCCGTTCGGGCACAAGATCCTCGACGAGCTTTCGCAGTTCGGCATCGAGACCGACTGCGTGCAACTGACGGACAAGGCCAATACCGCGCTGGCGTTCGTCAGCAGCAGCGCCGACGGCGACCGGACGTTTTCGTTTTACCGCAAGCCCTCGGCGGATATGCTCTATGCGCCGCAGTCCGTTCTGCCGCAGTATTTTGACGACGCGTACGCGCTGCATTTCTGTTCGGTGTCGCTCGGCGACTTCCCGATGAAGCAGGCGCACCGCGCGGCGATCGGCTATGCGCGGGAGAAGGGCTGCATCGTCAGCTTCGATCCGAACCTGCGCTTCCCGCTCTGGGACGACCGCGAGGCGCTGCGCCGTACGGTGCGGGAGTTCATGCCGACGGCGGACGTCGTAAAGGTGTCGGATGAAGAGCTGGAGTTCATCACCGGCACCGACCGCATCGAGGAAGCGCTCGACAAACTGTTCGTCGGCCACGTGCGGCTGGTGCTGTATACCCGCGGCAAAAACGGCGCGTCCGCCTATACGCGAAGTGCCGAAGCGCACGCGGATGGCGTCCGGGCGCCCGTGCTGGATACGACCGGCGCAGGAGACGGCTTTGCCGGCTCGTTTTTGTGGAAGCTGTATTCGCTCGGCGTCGGACGGGACGATCTCGACGCGCTCGATGCGCAGATGCTCTCTGCGTGCGTGCGGTTCTCCAACGCGTTCTGTGCCGCGAGCGTGCAGAAGCTCGGCGCGATCGCGTCGTATCCGACAGCCGAAGAAATGGAAATTTAAGGCAATACCGCACAATTCCGGTGTGCGGTTTGCGAAGCAAGATTTTTCGTCAGGTTGTACAAAAAGCTCGAAGGCTTGCTGACGCAAGTCAAGAGATTTTTGTGCAGCATGACGGAATAAGATTCGAGCAAGGCGTGCA
>JAFSYP010000029.1 GCA_017449935.1 Clostridia bacterium | reverse complement strand
GATATCTGGAACTGGCAACCGAAGACTGTTTGAAGAGCCGGATGCGGGAAAACCGCACGTCCGGTTCTGTGAGGGGCAGTAGGCAAGCCTTTCACGTGTTTCAACAAATTGAAAGGAGTGTCGAGGCTGCCTACTCGACGACGCAGTATGAAAAGAATATGTATGATCTGTCTGACGGCTTTGCTGTGCGTTTGCATTTGCACGACAAGCGCCGCCGCGTGTCTGGTGCCGTATCAGGTCGGGAAGATCAAGCCGGTCGGCAGTACGCTGGAGATCGTCGAGCAGACGCAGGACAGCGTGACGGTCCGCAAAACAGGGGACGAGCCTTTCAAGATCCTGATGTTTACCGACACGCACCTCGCGTGGCTGGACAAGAAACAGCCGATCAAAAACCATACGCGCACGGTCGAACAGATGGTGCAGAACATCCGACGCGAAAAACCGGACCTTGTGCTGTTCGGCGGCGACAATGTGACGAGCGGCTTCAACCGCCTTCGTTCGCGTCAGTTTGCGCGGATCTTTGAAAAGCTCGGCGTGTACTGGGGCGGCGTCCTCGGCAATCACGAGGGCGATAACACGTTTTCGATCCGCCGCGATACGATGGTGAAGATCTTCTCGTCCTATGATCACTGCCTGATGCGGCAGGGAAAGACGGACGTGGACGGCGACTGCAACTATGTGATCCGCATTTTGAACGCCGACGGCAGTCTCAAGCAGGCGATCGTCTGCTTCGACAGTTTCGACGAGATGAGCGACGAGATGAAAACGGATCACGGCTTCGATCCGTCCGAGGGCGTATACGATGTGATCAAGCAGTCGCAGATCGACTGGTACACGTCGCAGATCGCCGATATGAAAAAGACGTACGGCAAGTGCCCGTCGATCGCGCTCATGCACATCCCGCTCACGCAGTATGCGGACGCGGCGGACGCCGTGGAAAAGGGCACGGCGCGGTTCCTGTGGGGAGACAAACGCGAGAATGTGTGCTGCGCCGGTTTTGACAGCGGGCTGTTCGACGCGATCCAAAAATCCGGCAGCACGACGACTGTCTTCTGCGGCCACGACCACCTGAACAATTTCGGTGTAAAGTGGCAGGGGATCACACTCAGCTACATCGAGCCGTCCGGCTACGGCGCGTACGGCATGGCGGGACGCGGCGCGCCGGAATCCGAATGGTTGCAGGGATACACGCGCCTTGTGCTCTCCGACGACGGAACGTTCGACCATGCGCAGGTTCGCAACTGCGATCTGCCGCAATAACGGCGGCGCGCCGACGGATGATTATTTCCGGGCGAACGCGTCAAAAGCCTTGACAGTGTGGCGTCCGCGGACTATAATACAATCTGTTTTCGGAAATATTTCTTTTCGGGAGGCAGTTAATTAAAATGAAAAAAAGAATCCTCAGTTTACTGCTCGCCGTTGTGATGGCGGCTGTTATGCTGTCCGGCTGCGGCAAAGATGCGGCCGGTACGTCGTCGACGGCGCAGCCGTCCGCCGGTGATGCTTCATCCGCCGCGGGCGCGATGCCGACCGTCGTGAATACGTCGGAATATGTGCTGTATCAGAATATTTTCTACAACGACACAAAGGCCGATTACGCCGGCAAGAGCGCCGTGAAGGAGGGGACCTTCGCCACGCTGTTCGACGCGTACAACAACGTCACGAGGTATTATGTCTGGGGCTATAACGACCAGACAAAATGCTGCGACTGGCAGTGGGAGCTGAAAGTCGACGACGAGTCCGATCTGCCGAAGAATGGTTCGCTGATCACGGTGAGCGGCACCTATGAAGAAAACGAATCCGCTCTGGATAAATTCTGGATCATCCATCCGACGATCACCGTAAAGAAAGCCTTTGCCGGCAGAGAATTCGACATTGACATGCAGTCGATGGACAATACGCTCGAACGCGTACAGACCAGCAATATCGTCCGGAAAGCGGAAGCCTTCGAGGGCAAGACGGTTTGCGGCTACGGCAGGATCCTGAACGCGACCACGCTGCAGGACCCGTATTATGACAACTCCTGGACGATCGGGATCACCGGAGATTTCGACGTGCCGGCGTTCGGCACGCTGGTGCTGGTTTCCGGCACGGTCTACAACGGCGGCATTACGAACTGCAAGATTCTTTCCAATACGCAGTATTAAAGGCTTTTACACAAAGCCCCCGTGCAAAGAAGCGTTTGCTTCCCTGCACGGGGCTTTTTGGTTCGTCAGATCTCTTTGATCAGCGCGGCGCTGTGCCGCCGCAAGGTGAACGTCGGCTCGTCGGTCGTGCCCATGTATGCGCCGCGGTGTTCCGCGTCCAGCAGATATACCGCATACCGGCTCTCTCTGCCGAAGTCCGTGCGAACGGTCTTGTCCGGCGCATCGTCCCGGTCGCTGTAATAGACGATCAGTGCGGACAGCTTGTCGTTCTCGTCGGCGCCGCAAAGGGAATACACGTCCGCGATCCCGTTTTCGGCGCGTATCTCCCGGCGCATCGCGTAGAAAAGCCCGTACCAGTACAGCGCATAATAGCCGGGCAGCTTTTCGTAGGTGTAGAAATCGAAAACGCCGTTGAAGACGGACGGCCGCGTGTCATAGTACATCAGCATGTCGATCGGCGCGCCTTGCGCGGCGCACATGCACGCGAGCATGAAGGCCGCGCCCTTCACATCGTGGACGGCTTTTACGGAATACAGAAAATCGTCGGTCCATCCCCGGACGTAGTTCCATTCGTTGAGGATGCTCTCGGTCGCGGCGAACCCGTGTTTGTCGAGCATCGACCGGATGCGCACCGCTTTGTCCGTCATCACGGACGGCTGCGTGCAGTAGACGTGCCAGGAAAAGAAATCCAGAGGCGCGCCTGTGTCCCGCATCCGGCAGAGGAACGCGTCGGCCCAGTTCTCGTCGTGCGCCAATGCGGGACCGCCGATCTTCAGGTCCGGGAAACAGCCTTTCAAATGCTTGGCCGCCGTTTCATACAGATCGAAAAACTGCTCTGCAGTTCCGCCCCAGGTGCGTTTGTTCGGCGCATCGTCGCTGTCCAGATCCGGCTCGTTCCAGATCTCCCAGTACCGGATGTTCAGACGGTATCCGTCCGCCCAGCCCGCGTTGTAGTGGCGTATGATATGCTCACAGACGACGGCCCATTTCCGGAAGTCCTTCGGCGGGCGCGTGCCGTGTTTTTTGATCTGGTGTTCGATCGTCTGTCCAAGCCGGAAGAATGTTTCGGTCCCGGCGTCCAGACAGACCAGGATGCTCTCGTCCGTGCAGGCGAAATCATACGACGCCGGGTCGTACGGATCGGCGTCGAAATCCGGGAAGATGCAGCTGACGTCGTGACTGTACGGCCCGCCGTAGATCCCGCAGACGGCAGAATCGTGGTTCCGGCTGTACGGAATGCGCGCCGCCTTATAGTCCGCAAAATTGCTGCGGTACTGGTCGTCCGCGTGGCGTCGGTGCCACGGGCCGCCGTTGACGGCGTTCAGGATCTTGAACGCTTTTCCTTCCTGTGACGGATCGAATCTCAAAATCTCCATAATCGCGCCTGCCCTTTGCTGTATTGCTTACAGTATACAGGAAACCGTGCGCGGAATCAATCTCTGTTCCTTGTTTTTTCGCGTTTTTCATGGTATAATCAACGGGAAAAGCACAGATCAAACGAAAGGACGACACGTTATGCGCTACTGGAAAACGGTCCGACGGCTCGTGCTGTCGCTGATCGTCCTGCTGACGCTGCTCACGACGCCAATCCCTGCAGATACCGATACCGCGGCGCTTCTGGGACAGAAAGCGTTCGTGATGGCCGAGGCGCTGGCGATGGGACAGGGCGTTACCACCGACGGCACGTTTTTTTACACCGCGGGAGCCGCCACCGGACTGCACGTCACCTACCTGGGCAAGATCGGGATCGAAACGATGACGATGACCGCCAAACGCCTGAACCCTCTGCCGGAGATCTGCAGCTCGCGCGGCAACGACCATATCGGCGGGATCAGCTTTTACGGCGGCAGGATCTATGCCGCCGTGGAGGGCGGCGACGTGTGCCGCGCCTGCATCGTCGTCTTTGACCCGGACACGCTGGAGCCGACCGGCGACGTGTACGACCTGCCCAACGAGGACTTTGACGACGGCGTCCCTTGGCTGGCGGTGGACCCGGATACGGGCTTTCTGTACGCTTCCCGCTGGAGTCACGCCGACGCCGTGTACGTTTTCGATGTAAACGACAATATGCGCCCCGTCAGAACGATCCGGCCCGTCGGGATCGGGGCGCTGGACCGCATCCAGGGCGGCGAGTTTTATCACGGCGCGCTGTATCTGTCGCAGGACAGCCGCGATAACGGCACACGCAAGCGGCTGCTCCGGCTGGACCCGCAGACTTGCGAAGTGACCGAGGCGGCCGAGCGCGACGTGAACGGCGGCAGGATCGAGGCCGAGGATCTGACGGTTCTGGTCCGCGGCGGCGCCGCTTCGCTGTTCGTGCTGGATTACAACAAAGCGGTCGGCGTGTTTTTGAGAGAGTACGCCGTAAAAGGGTTGGAATAACAGACAAGGACGTGATTCTTTTGAAAAAAGCAATTGGTTTCGTTTTATGCTTTGCGCTGCTCTGCGGCGTTTTCTGCGTCGGCGTTTGCGCGCAGGACGACGCGCTCGTGATCGTTTCGCCCGAACGCAGGACCGTGATCTGCCTGCCGGAAGGCGCTTCGGCGCAGGAACAGTATGCCGCGTCGACGCTTCGGAAATATCTTCAGATGATGACGAGCGCGTCCGTTGACGTCGTGAACGGGACCGGCGGCGCAGACGATAGGACGATCTGTTTGTTTGCCGGTCCGTCGGACGGCGGGGATCTGCCGGGTGAGGACAGCTACCGCATTCGTGTTGACGACGGCGCGCTGCGGATCTTCGGCGGCGGGCGCAGAGGCGTCATTTACGGCGTATACGCGTTTTTGGAGAAATACTGTGGGTACAGACGGTACACGGCGGAAACGGAGATCGTTCCGCACACGGAAACGATCGCGGTCCCCGCCGATCTGGACGTTAAATATGACACGTTTTTCGAGTACCGCGAAACGGATTGGAATAGTCCGCGGAACGCCGACTATTCGCTTGCGCATTCGCTCAACGGCGGCGTTTACAGATATATCCCCGACGAGATGGGCGGCACGGTCGGCTATATCGCCGGCTTCTGCCACACATTTACCGAGACGTTCTGCTCCGCCGAAAAGTATTACAAAACGCATCCGGAGTACTTTGCGATCCACAACGGCGTCCGGACCTCCGGTCAGCTGTGTCTGACGAACCCCGACGTTTTAAAGCTCGTGACGGACGAAGTGCTCGAGCTGCTGAAGGAAAAACACGATCCGTCCAAAAGCCTGCAGATCGTCTCGCTCACACAGGCGGACAACAAATCGTACTGCACCTGCAAAAACTGCGCCGCACTCGACAGGGCCAACGGCTCGCACGCCGGGACGATGATCTCTTTCGTCAACGGCGTCGCCAGAGCCGTCAAGGCGGCGGGATATGACAATGTCGCGTTGGACACGTTCGCGTATCAGTACACGCGCGAAGCGCCGACGAAGGTCGTGCCGGACGACAACGTGATCGTGCGCCTGTGCTCCATAGAGTGCTGCTTCGGGCATACGCTCGACGACGCGTCGTGCCCGAAAAACAAAGCGTTCATGAAGGATCTGGAGGACTGGAGCAGGATCTGTCAAAGACTGTACATCTGGGACTACGCGATCAATTACGCACGCACCGTCGGCGTGTTCCCGAATTTCGGCGTGCTGCAGCGGAACATGCAGGTGTTCTATGAGCACAACGTCAAGGGCGTTTATGAGGAAGGCAACTTCTATATGGATAAATGCGATACCGAGTTTGGCGAGCTGAAGGGGTATCTGCTCTCGAAGCTGATGCAGAACCCGTATATGGATTTCGACGCGCAGACGGACGGCTTTCTGGCGGCGTACTATGGCGCGGGCTGGCGTCATATCCGGAGCATCATTGACACAATGACCGCCCACAGCGCCACGTTTTTGAATCATCTGTACATCCGCAAGTGGATGTGCATGACGCTGCCGGGCATGACGCGCTCGGACGTTCAGTCGTGTGATATGCACTGGCAGGCGGCCAAGCGGATGGCCGCAGACGAAAAAGAAACCGAGCGCATCGAACGCTCGGAGCTGAGTTGGAGAGTATGGAAATGCGCCAACGCGAGAGGGGAGTTCTCGCTGCTTCGGGGTATGGCGGCGCATGCCGAAAGCTTGCGTGACCTGTATGACGATCTGGTTTCCTTCGGCGTCACGACGATGGGCGAGCATGAGCACCGCGCGAGATTCTTCCGCTTCTCCGGTCAGGTGATCCGGATCTATTACGAGCTTACACGGTGGATAGGCGGATAATAATTCAGGATTCGGCGTTCACGACGTTTGACGTTGCCACATTCACCATGCCGTTTTTCCGCACGACGCGCACCGCTTCCGTTTGCGGATTGCGGTTCACGACGTTGGCGATCACGGAATCCTTTAAAAAACCGGCGATGGTGATTGCGGTGCCGCTGTTGCAGATCACGTTGGAGATCGTGATCCCCGACATGCTCTCCGGCCGGTTGGTCCCGTAGCCGCCGTCGTCGCCGAGCAGCAGCACGCCGCCGTTCGGATGTCCCGCGGGACGGGAATCGATCAGACCGTCGATCACGACGTTGTAGATCCGCGTGTTGGCGGGCAGCAGCCGGATCATCCAGCAAAGATACGAGAACGCCGTCACGTTCCGGATGGTGACGTCATGGATATCGCGCTCGCGGCGCGACCAGTCGTTGTGCATCACGTGCGTGTTGCGCAGCGAGCCACCGGGCACAAAGGTGTGCTTGTCCGGGACGATGGCGGTCAGCGCGATCACGTCGTCGCCCGTTTCGCCTGTAATATCGGAAATCAGGATATGGTGGCATCCGTTGCGCAGATCGATCCCGTCCTGGTTCTCCATGTTCATGAGCATCCCGTCGATTTCTTTGGACATGCGCGCGTCGAACCGGATCTTTTCGATCCGCCCATGCGAGCAGGCTTCCAGCGATATGCCCCAGCCGTGGGTTTCGCGGATGGTAAGGTTCTCGATGGAGAAATCCTCCGCGTTGGCAAACAGGACGCCGATATCGCGCCAGTCCCCGTACTGGGATTCGTCCGGCTTTCCGGCGTCCGTGCCGTAGGAATGGTCGTGAATGTCCCAGAAGTTCGGCTGACCGTTCCGTTTGCGTTCCTCCGGCACCCAGTCGGCGTCGATGGCGATGATGTCTTCCGGTCTGTGCGGGCAGGGGTTATGGATGCGCTTGGAGCCGTCTCCGGTCGCGCGGGGATGATCCGCGCCCTGCAGCACGCACGTGCCCTCGCCGCGGATGTGGACGTTCCGGATCGGCGCGGGATCGGGAAACCCGAAGCCGCAGTTTGCGGTGCGGAAAAAGTTGTCCCGGCAGCGGTCGGACAGCTTGATCGTGCAGTTTTGCAGCACGACGGTGGTGTTCTCCGGCAGAAGCACGGCACGGTCCAGCAGCCAGTATGTGCGTTCCGGCTCTATGTCGGACACGCGGGGCGGGATAACGACGATCCCGTCCGCGGTGCGGCTGCGGACGGCAAGCTCTAAAGCTTCGCTGTCGGTCGCCGCGCGACAATCATTGGCGTTCAGCATAATTATTCTCCTTATCGTTTGCGTGACGTTTTTCTGCAAAGCGATTATACCACGCGGCGGGGAGATTCGTCAATAAACCGAAATGCGTCGGGAGACGCTGCGTTTCGGTCCGGTTTGATGATATAATGCCGCCATAGGCGAATGGAATATTTCGGGAGGGAAGCAGAATGAAAAAGTTCAGCATCGGCCGATATGCATACAGTCTGGAATGCGACGGCAAGCCGACGGACACGTCGGTCGCTTTTGAAAGAAACGGCGACACGTTGTCTGTTTTTATCACCGCGGACAGCGACAGGCCGCAGTTCGTAACGGTGAAATGGGCTTTTGAAACAGATGAGGATTTGTACGTTCTCGGCGACGCATGGGAGCGCAGCTACGGAGAACTGTGTTTCAGAAAGCTCTCCGAAAATCGCCGCGCCATGCCGTGGTATTTTGCGGCGACCGATCGCAAGCAAACGTACTGCTTCGGCGTCAAAACGCAGCCGAACGCCTTCGTCTGCTTCGCGTACGACGCCGACGGGATCACCGCGAAGATCGACTGCCGCAACGGCGGGGGCGGCGTCAAGCTCGGCGGCAGGACCGTGCAGCTCTGCACCTTCGTTTTCGTGCATTATTTTCTGCCGCCCTTCGAGAGCCTTTGCGCGTATTGCAGAACGCTTTGCGATTATCCGCTGCTGCCGAAGGAAAAGATCTACGGCGGCAACGACTGGTATTACGCCTACGGCGAGAGCAGTTATCGGCAGATCGTCGGCAACGCAAAGCTCCAATCGCGGCTTGCGGACGGGATCGTCAACCGGCCGTTTATGGTGGTGGACGACGGCTGGGAGATCGACGGGTTTTTAGGACCATATGAGCCGAACGAAAAATTCGGCGACATGAAAGCGCTTGCCGAAGAGATCCGGTCGCTCGGCGTCAGACCGGGGATCTGGGCGCGGCTTCTGGACAATCAGTCGCCGGAGATCACGCCGGATATGCGCATCCTGCGCGGCGGCGAGCGCGTCTATCTCGACCCGACGAACGAAAAAACGAAAGCGCAGCTTGTGTGCTATATCGAAAAAATGAGGTCGTGGGGCTACGAGCTTTTAAAGCACGATTTTTCCACCTATGATCTGTTCGGCGATTTCGGCGTAAGGCTGACCGATACCATCACCAACTATACCGACTGGCACTTTGCGGACGAGACCAGGACCAACGCGGAGATTGCGCTCGACTTTTACCGACTGGTCAGGGACGCCTGCGGCGATATGCTGATCCTCGGCTGCAATACGGTCTCGCACCTGTGCGCCGGGCTGGTGCATATCAACCGCACGGGCGACGACACCAGCGGCAGAGAGTGGGCACGCACGCGCGAAATGGGCGTCAACACGCTCTCGTTCCGGCTCGCGCAAAACAAAGCGTTTTATATTGTCGACGCCGATTGTGTCGGCATTCTGGACGACAACATCCCGTGGGAGAAAAACAGGCAGTGGCTCGACGTGCTCTCTAAAAGCAATACGGCGCTTTTGACGTCCTGCGGCGCACTGACCGACGAGCAGTTCGCGGACGTCAGAAAAGCCTATCTCGAAGCGCAGAAGGATCACGATATCCGGCCGCTGGATATTTACGACAACCGCACGCCGCGCGAATGGAGGATTGACGCGTCCGAGGCGCTCTACGACTGGGATTGACCGACCGGCTTTTTTGTGATAAAGTATCTGTGATACTGAATTGATACGGAGGGAATAAAAATGGAACTCTATGAATCGTATTGCCGCGCATACCAGGCGGTCTTCCGCGTGGCGACCAAGTTTCTTGACTGGTCTGAACCGCAGCTCATCAAGGGCGCGGGCAGTGTCCGGAAGCTGGCCGCGACCGTCAAAAGCAATGGGCACGACAGCGTCCTGATCGTGACGGACAAAGGGCTGATGGGACTGCATTTGTTGGATGGCCTGTTTGAGGAGCTGGAAAAATGCGGCGTTCGGTACACCGTCTATGACGGCGTGCAGCAGAACCCGACCATCCCGAACATCGAAGAAGCCAAAGCCCTGTACGAACAAAACGAGTGCAAAGCCGTGATCGCGTTCGGCGGCGGATCGCCGATGGACTGCGCCAAGGTCGCGGCGGCGCGCGTGCGCTGCCCGAACAAGAGCGTGCGCAAAATGCGCGGTACCTTCAAGATCATGAAAAAGTTGCCGACGCTCTACGCCGTGCCTACCACGGCGGGCACCGGCTCGGAGACCACGATCACGGCCATCGTTTCCGACCCGGAAACGCATGAGAAATACGGTGTCCACGATCCCGTGCTGCGTCCTGCTTACGCGGTGCTGGATGCGGAACTGACGGTCGGCCTGCCGCCGCACATCACCGCCACGACCGGCATGGACGCGCTCACGCACGCGGTCGAAGCGTACATCGGCCAGAGCAACACCAAGCGCACCGCGTCCGAGGCGCGCAAAGCGACGCGCATGATCTTTGACAACCTTGAAACGGCCTACCGCGACGGCAAAAACATCCGCTCGCGCGAGAACATGCTCGAAGCGTCATACCATGCGGGGATCGCGTTCCGGCAGGCATACGTCGGCTACATCCACGCCATCGCGCACAACATCGGCGGCATGTACGGTACGCCGCACGGCCTGGCGAACGCGGTCATCATGCCGTATGTGCTCGACTGGTACGGCGAGAGCGCGCACAAACGTCTGGCGGAGCTGGCGGACGTTGCCTGCATCGTCACGACCGAAAAGACCGACGCGGAAAAGGCGGCGCTGATGATCCGCAGGATCCGCGAATTCAACCGCGATATGGGGATCCCCGAGCATCTTGACGCGATCAAAGAAGAAGACGTGCAGACGATCGCCGAGCGCGCTCTGTTTGAAGGCAACCCGCTTTACCCGGTGCCGAAGATCATGAACAAGCAGCAGTGCGCCGCTCTCATCCGCAAGATCGGCGGTTTGGCAGAGTAAAACGCGTTCGTCGCGGAAAGTCGGAGGATGGTCAGACGCCGGCAACGAAAAAACGCCCGTAGGGACGGCCGTCCGCGTCGTCGGTATTGTTCGGCGATGCTGCGGATGCGCGTCCCTGCATTATCCTTTGTACACAAAAAACAACCGGCGCAAAAGAGCGTGTTTCGCGTTCCTTTGCGTCGGCTTTGTTATCGTATCGTGATTATCTCGCCCTGATCGGCATGTCCGATCATTCCGTTTCGTCCGGCCGATGGTTCTTGGTTTCCCATTTATGCTCGTACATGTTCTTGTCTGCGCGGCGGACCACGTCGTTGACGGATTCATCCTCCTGCGGATCGAAGACGGCCATGCCGCGCGCAATATCCACGCGCTCCCATGCGTGCGTTTCCTCGTTTTGTTTTGCGGAGCATCTTTCGTCAAACTCCCGCAGGAGCTCGTCTCTGTTTTTGTAGTCTTTGTTCAGCAGCAGGGCGGCAAACTCGTCTCCGCCGATGCGGAACACGGGACTGTGGCGGAACACGTCGCAAATGATCGCGGATGCTTCCTTCAGATAAATATCGCCCTTGTCATGGCCGTTCCTGTCGTTGACATTCTTCAAACCGTTGCAGTCGAAGATGCACACGGCGAACCCCGGCGTCTCGTCCGGTTCGTCGAGCTTCGTCTGCAGATCCCGGACGCACAGATCGAACGCGCCCTTGTTGTGCAGAGACGTCAGCGCGTCGGAGTATGCCAGATCGTTCAGGTCGCGGATATAGGTTTTCAAATGTGCGGTGAGACGGTTGAATGTGCGTGTCAGGATGCCGACCTCGTCCTGCTTGTCGTAATCCAGCGAGCAGTCGTAATTGCCTTCATCCATCTGTTCCGCTACGGCGGTCAGCTCGCGCAGCGGTTTCGTCAGGCGTTCGGTGAAGCGCAGGATGACGATGATAAAAACAGCAAGCAGCACCGCGAACGCCAGAACGATCTTTATGCTCCAGTTCTGCCAGTCCGTATTGATCTCCTTTACGGGCACCGTGACGTTCAGGCGCATACCGTTGCTCAGCGGCAGGCAGACCGCCTGCTTTTCCACGCCGTCGAAACGGTAGTGAACGAATTTTTCACTGCTCAAAAGCCCCTTCGGGACCTGCGGCTGCGTTTCCATCTGCGTGACGTCCATGCGCGGATGATAGATGATGTTCCCTTCTTCGTCGTTCAAAAACGCGTAGCCGTTCTCGTACAGCGTCACATGATTGACCTCTTCCGCCATGGTGGAGTAGTCGATCTCGATGCCGATCACGCCGACGAACTGCCCGTCGAAATACACCGGGACGTTGTAGGAGATCACGCGCACGTCCAGGTTGTCCGTGATATAGGGGGGCAGCCAGACGGAAGAGCCGGTCGATTTCGGGACGGTGAACCATACGAGAGCGGACGTGTCCTCCGTATCGTAAAGCGAAATATCGGTCACTTCATGCGGCTGAAAACTCGCGCCGTCCAGATTGACATACCAGAAGCCCTTAGCGTTCGCGGAGACGGCCGGATCGATGCGGTAATAGTAGGTCAGCACGCCGTTGGTCTTATAGGTCAGCTTCCGGAAAATGTCGCTCACCCGGTCAAGATGCGCCTGCAAATGCGCGTCGTCAAGCCCGTCCAGATCCGACTCGACGTATGCGGAGACCATCTCCACGGACTGCTCGACGCTTTCAAAATAGTGATCCAGATTTTTTTCGCCGGTCTCGCACAGCAGCAGGAGAATCTGATTCGCGCTGCGGGTGCCGATGTTCCGGATCGCCACGACGCCGAACACCGTCGCCACGGCCATGACGATGACGATCATGCAAACGGTCATCGCGGTGATCTTCGTTCGTATGGAGTGCAAGGCTTTTTCCTTCTTTCCGTGTATACTTCTTTCCGGCGCGCTGCCGAAGTCAGGCTTCCTTCGAGGATGCAGACGACCGCGCCTGCGCGCTGCGCGCATTTCTGGTCAGTCCTGTGCCGATCGATTCGCCAACCTGCTGCAGGGCGTCTTTCATCTCCCGGGCCGCGTCTTCTGCGGAACCGGGCATACCGGCCCTTGCCCACTCAAAGAACGCGTTGAATATCATGCCGTTCCACAGCAGGATGTAGCAGGACGCGGGAGAGTCTTCAGCGCGTTTGTTCATCCTGTATAAAAATACATGCTCCAGTCCGGCGGCAAGAACGGCGTTGATGGCGTCCGCATGTTTCCGGCCCGTCCTGAACGCGATATCCAGATTGTCAAAAACAGAATTGCCGAGCGCGGAGACGACCTCGTCGATCGGCTTTTGGCAGACGTCCAGCAATATATCGTCCTTGCTTTTGTAGTTGTAATAGACGCCGGCTCTCGAGATCCCCGATTCCCGGATAACGTCGGTCATGGAGATCTTGTCATATTTCTTCTGCTCCATCAAAGAAAGGAGCGCTTTTTTGATTTGTGCGACGGTTTCGGCATGAACCTCTGCGTTGTTCGCCTGTAAGGCGTTCGGCCGCTTGTCTGTGATCGGCATGAAACAAAAACCCCGATTCTGTTCGATCCGTTAAGATACGGATTTCGACAAATGCTATAATATTATAATGAACTCAACCAAAAAAATCAAGACATTATGGTTATTTTTTATATTGGCATTATGAAGGAGTTAATTGTTATCAATTGTTATCAATCGAAACAAATCGTTCCCGGACGGTTACAAATACTTGATTGTTTCAGAAAAAAACGGTATAATCATATTTGCAGTAGGTTTCACAAGGAGGAACAGATATGAAAAAGCGCGTTTTATCTCTGCTTTTGGCGGCGCTTATGGTGCTTTTGCTGATACCGGTTGCCGCTGCGCAGACGGGCAGCTTGACACTGGCGGAATGGGATCACACCGTCGACGAAGAAGCCGGTACGGTCACGCTCACAAAGTACATCGGCGACGCGGGTTCTGTTACGGTCCCGGCCGGCTTTGAGGTGCAGGGGCGGAATTATGCCGCTGTGCTTGCGAGCCAGACGGCTTTTCGGGCAAACGCCGACCTGAAATCCGTGACGATCAGCCAAGGCGTTGGATTTTTGAACGACTCCATGCGCCTGTTGTTCGGAGAATGTACCGCGTTGACGGATGTGGATCTGTCTGCCGTCGACACGTCCGACGTTGTGAGAATGGACTATATGTTTTATAATTGTACCGCGCTGAAATCGGTTGACCTTTCTGCATTGGAAACGGGCGCGGTTACGACCATTCGCGGTTTTTTCAGCGGTTGCACATCGCTGAACGCTGCGGACTTTTCCTCATTCGACACTTCAAAGGTTACCGATTTGAGCTACCTGTTTTATAACTGCAGCGCGCTCAAAGCCGTGGACCTGTCTGCATTTGAAACCGGTTCGGTGACGGCGATCCGCGCCATGTTCAGCGGCTGCACCCGCCTTTCGGGCTTGACCGGTTATGAAAACTGGGACACATCCTCGCTTGAGAATATGTCCTTTGCGTTCAACCAATTTGTCCAGTCGGTCAGTGCGAGCGTTCGCGTGAAGATCGACCTGAGCGCCTGGGATCTGAGTCATCTGAACAATTCCGGCTGGTGCTTCCAGAACTGCCGCGCGCAGCAGATCCTGCTGCCCGACAACCTTTCAATGATGAGCGCGGGCTTTCTGAATCACGCCACAAGATATGAGGGGACGAGCTTCACCGTGCCCGCGGGCGTCAAAAAAATCGGCTACGCGCATACGCTGTATGACTTCGCGACGGACGATCTGACGGAGATCCGCGTGGCGGAGGGCAACACAAACTACAAAGCGGTCGACGGCGTTCTGTACTCCGCGGACGGCAAAGAGATGCTCGCCGTGCCGCGCAACAAGCCGTTTGAAAACGGCGTGTTTGAAATACCGGAGGGCGTCGATTTCCTCGGCGAACTGAGCTTTTCGAGAAACTACAATATCCACACGGTCGTCCTGCCGGATACGTATGAAATCGAGTATGTTCCTCTTTATGCCGACAGATATATCGTGTATGAAGACACGGGCAACCTCAACGCCGGCACCAACCTTTCCATCGCGATCTACTGCTATACAGGCATTACAGATTATGCGGTAAAAGATACGAACCCCCGATATGCTTCTGCTGACGGCATCATCTATTCCAAAGACAGAAAGCACGTCGTCGCCGTGCCCGCCCGTTATAATAAGGCAATGCAGATCCCCGAAGGCGTAACGCATTGGGACAGGGAAGCCATGTGGGCGGACGGGTCCTCGACCGTGGATAACCTCTTGGCCAATTGTTCCGGCGTCGCGATCCCGTCCACGCTGAAAGAGATTGCAGACGACCAGCTTGCCATGCTGAACCGCCTGTATTCAGGCAGAAGGGACACGTCGAATCCCTTTACCATCACCGTCGCCGAGGGCAATACGGCTTTCTATCTGGATGAAAACGGCTTCCTCTGCCGTTCCTTTACCGTCACGTGGAAGAACTGGGACGGCGAAGTGCTGAAGACGGATGTCCTGCCGGAAGGCACGACCCCGTCCTACGACGGCGAAACGCCGACCAAGCCCGAAGACCATGCGTTCATCTACATGTTCGCGGGTTGGGATTCGGAGCCGGCGGCGGTCACGGCCGATACGACCTACACCGCGACGTTCCGCAAAACCGAAAAGACCGAGCAGAAGGATTGGCAGTCCGTCACGATCGACGACCGGATCAGCATCAACTTCCTGCTGGATACCGCAGCACATGCGGAAATGCAGAGCATCACGATCCACTACGTCAATCAGGACAAGGAAATCACAAACACGGTCTGCGTTGATGTGAGCGAGCTTGTCCCGGACGGCGATTACTACAAAGTGCCCGCCGTCGTCGCGCCCGCACAGATCGGCGACGCCGTCACCATCACAATCGTGGAGGCGAACGGTCACGAGACCACGTACGAGACGTCCATTGCGGAATACTGCCGCTACCTGATCGACCTGTATCGTCTGAGCGAAGACGAGTACGAGCAAAACGTGAGAAAGCTCGCTGAAGCGACGCTTGAATACGGTCAGGCGGCGAACGCCTACTTCGATTATGCGCCCGCGTTTGCTACCACGGAGGATGCGGAAAACGCGATCAGCACGGTCAAAACGACAGTCACGCCCACGCTTTCCGTGAATGCGGACGGCAAGATCACCGGCGTTAGCTTCATGGTGCTCACGAAGCCGGAGTTCCGCTTCTACACCTCGCTGACCGAGGAGGAAGCCGTTGAACTGAACAAACAGATCAAAGTGACAACCGGCAACGCGAAGGCACGGTTCGTCAAGAACGCGGAGACCGGCGCGGTCATGCTCGAAGTCACCGGCGTTGAAGCGGCGAACATGGGCGACGAAGTCGATATCACGATCGGCGACTGGTCGATCAAGTTCTGCGGCAACGACTTCGCGTGGCTGCTGGTCCAGAACAGCGCGACCGCCGTACTCGGCGCAGCACTGTACAATTACGGCGTGGCTGCCCATAACTGCTTTACCGCGTGAGGAGGGTATGAACATGAAAAAGACATATGAAAAGCCCGTCCTGACGACGGAACGGTTCGACGCGGAAGACGTCATCGCGACTTCCGGACTGGCCACCGGAACGGGCACGTGGGAAACCGATCAGGTTTCGTCCGAGACGTTGGCGGGCATGGGCATCCTGATCCACTGATCGAAAAAGCATTCCCGCTGCTGTCGGGATGTACCACACACCGAAACAAAACAGAGGATACTTCGGAACGGTCCGGGGCGTCCTCTGTTGTTTTGTCGTTCACAGAAAGTTGCGATGTTCACGGAAAGTTGGGGGATGCAGCAGTCTTTCCTTGATTGTCATTGAGAGCGCGAAGCGCGTTCCTACATGAAATCCGTTATATATCAATGATCTGCGTCGGTTTTAACCATAGGGGCGGCCATTACCTCACGCAGGAAAAGTCCTATGTCGGCAACGGCGGACGACATGATAACCATGCCTTGCAAGCCCAATGTATGTAGATGATCGTCTGCTTTCCCCTTAAGCCGAACAAGTTTCCTGAACCTTTTATTGCTTTTGCCTGCACGATATGGTAAAATCGAGCGGAAGGGGGTTTTCGTATGTTGAAAAAACTGCTTTGTGTCTTTCTGTGCGCCGCGATCCTTGCGGGCGGCGTTTCGCTCTGCGCCGCGGGCGAGGACGGCGCGCTGCCGTTCTTGGTCGCGACCGACCTGCATTACAAGCCAAAACCGCAGACGGCGCCGGTCAACTTCCCCGGCGACAAGTATTACTGCGCCGATACGTCGGCGAATCTGCTTTCGGAATCCTATGCGGTGCTGCGGGAATTCCTGCGGCAGGCGGCCGAGAGCGACGCCGGCTTTGTGCTGATGTGCGGCGATCTGACGCACGACGGCACGCTGAAGCAGCATACGGACTTTGCGGGTTTTCTGTCCGATTTTGAACGGCAGACAGGCAAAAAAGTCTTTGTCATCAGCGGCAATCACGATTTCCATTCCCGCATCTCCGTCGAGAAGTTCAAGGAGATCTATGCCGATTTCGGCTATTCCGAAGCGCTGGTCGTCGACGAGGCGACCTGCTCATACACGGCAGATCTGTCCGACAAATACCGCCTTCTGGCGCTTGACTCGACCAGCCACGGCGGCGGTGGGGACGGGTTCACCGAGGAGCTTCTGCAGTGGGCGGACCGGCAGGCCGAAAGGGCGAAGCAGGACGGCAAAACGCTCATCGCCATCATGCACCACAACTTTCTGGAGCATTTTCCGTTCCAGTCGAAGATTATGCCGTTGTTCATTGTCCGTCCGGAGCTGGATTTAAAGACGCGATTCCTCGACTGGGGCGTACAGTACGTGTTCACGGGTCACACGCATGCGCATGACATAACGTCCTATACCGACAACGCGGGCCGCGCGGTCTACGACGTCATGACCACCAGCCTGAACGCCTATCCGTGCGCATACCGCAGCGCGGCGCTGACCGACGGCGGACTGGATATCCGGACGCGTCGGATCGACCGTGTGGATGCGGGCGATCTGCCCGACGGCTATACGCAGGAGCTTCTCTGCGAAATGCAGACGGATTTCAATCAGTACGCGCTCGGCTGCTTCCGACACGCGTTCGAGAGTCAAAAGAACGCGTACATCGGCGAGGAGGCGCTGTCCCGCATCCTGGTTCGGTTTGTCGGCGAAAAGGCGGGCGCGTTCCTCGATCCGTTCTTCCGCTCGTTCGTGCAGACGCTGTTTTTGCCGATCTACGAGCCGGATACGCCGGACGGCAAATGCCTTGCGCAGATGGCGCGCGATCTCGGTCTGACGGTACCCGAGACCGAATACGGATCGGTTTCGGATCTGGCGTTCTATTTCGTCTGCGTGGTGTTTGAGGGCGACGAAGATGTGCCCTATTCCGATCCGCAGATCCTGCTGCTGATGCAGTGCGTTTACACGTCGCTGTATGAAACGATGAAGGACGTGAACGCGCAGACGCGCGAGGCGATCCTTGCCGATCTTCGCGCAAACTTCTCCGCGAACGCGCTGCCGTTCGCGGTATCCGCCGCCGGAGAGCTGGCACTCGGCGCGGTGCGGGACGACCGTCTGCTTGAAACGACGCTGCTGCTCCTGTCGCCGCTGATCGAGTCCTTCTCCAAGGACGACGGCATGCCGGACAACGACGCTTTCCTGCCGGCGCAGAGCACGGACGCCGCCCCCGCGACGTCCGCCATTCGGCAGCTCCTTACGCGCGTGTATCAGATTCTGCAGCGGTACTTTTCGGGCCTTGTTCGCATCATGAAAAAGTATCCGCTGTTTTCCGGGATCGTCGGCGCCGCAAAGAACCGTCTGAAGGGGATGTGAAAATGAGACCGTTTCTGATCCCGCTGCCGCGCGACGTCCGCTATACCGGCGGGACGTCGGTTTTGCGGGACGAGTGTCCCGTGACAGTCTCGGACGCGCCGGAGCTGCCGGACGAAGCGTATACGCTGCGGATCGAAAACGGCGAGGTGAAGATCGCCGCCTCGTCCGAAGCGGGCGCGTTCTACGCCCGTATGACGCTCGAACAGATCCGGGCCGTCTGCGGCGGCCGGTGCGACGATCTCGTGATAAGCGACGCGCCGGTTTTGCCGTACCGCGGTTTTCTGATCGACAGCTGCCGGCACTTCTACGGCACGGACGAGCTGAAGCGTCTGATCGATGCCGCGGCGCGCTTCAAGCTGAACAAATTCCACTGGCATCTGACGGACGATCAGGGCTGGCGGATCGAGATCGAGCGCTATCCTCTGCTCACGCAGGTCGGCGCGTACAGGAGCAATTCCCGCTTCGGCGGCGTGGATGAGGGAACGCCGCACGCCGGCTTCTTTACCAAGGAGCAGATCGGGGAGATCGTCGCGTATTGCGCCGAACGCTGCATCGAGGTGATCCCCGAGATCGACATGCCCGGCCATTTCACCGCAGCCGTTGCCGCGTATCCGTTTCTCGGCTGCACGGGTGAGACGGTGGAGCCGCAGCAGGAGGAAGGGATCTTCCCGAACGTGCTGTGCGTCGGGAACGACAAGGCCGTTTCGTTCGTGAAGGACGTTCTGGACGAAATCTGCGAGCTTTTTCCGGGACGGTATATCCACATCGGCGGCGACGAAACGCCGCGCGCGCACTGGCGAAGCTGTGAAAAGTGCACGGCGGAAATGAACCGGCTCGGTCTTTCGGACCATGACGCGCTGCAGGGCGTCTTTATCCGCGGGATCGCATCGTATCTGCAGCAGAAGGGCAAAACGGCGATCACGTGGAACGAGAGCCTCAGAGGGAACTGTCTTTCTCCGCAGGACGTGATCGTCCAGAGATGGATGGATCGCAAAAAGCTGTGCCGCGATTTCGCGCAGGCAGGCGGCCGGTTGATCGAATCGGATTTTTATCACTACTATTTCGATTATCCCTGCGGCATGACGCCGCTTCATAAAGCGTTCGCGTTCGACCCGTTCCGCGCGCAGACGCCGTTCGGCGTGGAGGGTGCGCTCTGGACGGAATATGTGCGCACCTTCGACGACCTGTGCGAAAAGCTGTTCCCGCGGCTGTTCGCCGTCGCGGAGCGCGGATGGAGCGGTTTCCCGTCGCGCAGCGGCCGCGATTTCCGCGCAGCCGTTCTGGCGCTGCTGCCGACGCTGCAGCGTTTGCAGATCCCGACGCTGCCGCCGTCGCGCTGGGACCCCGGCGCCGTCGCGCGCTTGCGGGAAACGAAGGTGTTTTTCAAAGGCGTCCTGACGCCGGAGCTGTTGCGGCAGGCACGCGGTCTGTGAATACCAAAAAAACGGTTCATCACGGCAAGTTGGGGGATGGTCAGATGCTGCCAAAGGTGGTGTCATTCCGAAGGAGGCGTTTGCGCCGACTGTGGGAATCCGTACCCCTGACAGAGCGCGAGAAACAACACAAAGGAGAACGGATTGCCGCGCGCTTCGCGCTCGCAAAAACGGTTCATCACGGCAAGTTGGGGAATGGTCAGATGCAGCCAAAGGCGACGTCATCGCGAGGGAGGCGTCTGCGCCGACCGCGGCGATCCGCATCCCCCGGGAGCACATCGGACGGTAACGCAGGGGAACGGATTGCCACGCGCTTCGCGCTCGCAAGCACAGGTTCCTATTGGAAACCGGTATACAATGTTTTGGAAGTTTTGGGACAGGAGGTAATGGTAGTCAACGCGAAGCACATGCGCAATGTGCCCGGTCGTAAGACTGACAAAAAAGACGCGGAATGGATTGCAGAACT
>JAFSYP010000003.1 GCA_017449935.1 Clostridia bacterium | reverse complement strand
TCCCTGCGCAGAAGCAGAGGCGGCACGGGAGGCCGGAAGCCAATGGAACGGGAAGCAAAGGGAATAAGGTATCAATCGGAACACTTTCCGACGGTGCAGGGACTGATGTCCTGCGTCAACGAGCAGAATTTACTGCAAGAACACCGCCGACAGAGCGGGAAAAAGGCAACGGGAATAGACGGCGTGGATAAAGCGCAATACGACGAGAACGCGCAGGAAAATATACGACAGCTTGTGGAACGGATGAAGAAGTTTCAATACAAGCCGCAACCGGTGAGACGGACGTATATCCCAAAAGCGAACGGCGCACTGCGGCCGCTGGGTATACCGGCCTATGAAGACAGGCTGGTGCAAGGGGTCATGGCAAACGCGCTGAACGAAGTTTATGAACCGAGGTTTTTGGACTGCTCCTATGGGTTTCGGCCGGGAAGGTCTGCACATGACGCGGTGCGGTATATCAACCAGACAATCATGATACACAAGGTCAACTATGTGCTGGAGGCTGATATAAAGGGGTTCTTTGACCATGTTGACCATGACTGGCTCATGAAGTTTCTGGAGCACGACATACAGGACAAGAACTTTCTGCGCTATGTGAAACGGTCTCTGATTGCGGGTATTATGGAAGGAAGCGAGTTAAAAGACAGCGATCGCGGAACGCCGCAAGGCGGACTGATCTCGCCGGTACTCGCAAACGTATATCTGCACTACGTGCTGGACTTGTGGTTTGAAAAGGCAGTCAAGCCGAAGCTGCAAGGCGAAGCGCATTATGTACGGTATGCGGACGACTTTCTGATTTTGTTCCAGTATGAGAACGAAGCCAGAGATATACTTGAGCAGCTCAAGAGACGCCTCGGCAAGTTTTCATTGGAAGTTGCGGAAGACAAGACGAGAATACTGCCGATCGGACGGTTCAAAGGGACGAAGGAAGATTTTGATTTTCTGGGATTCACCTTTTTCAACACGAAGACGAGAGGCGGCAAATATCGGCTTGGCGTGCGCACCAGCAAGAAGAAACTAAAGGCAAAGCGGCAGGCGGCAAAAGCGTGGCTGCGGACGAGACTGACGAGGCCGGTATCCCGTACAATGGAAATGCTCTCGGCAATCCTGCGCGGACACTGCAATTACTACGGAGTAAGCGGGAACTTCCACGCAGTACAGAGCTTCTGGAAGTACCTGAAATACGCGACCTACCGTATGTTGAACCGCCGCGACCAGAAGGGAAAGCTGAGGTATCCGAAGTTTCTGCGAATATGGAACTATTATATGCAAGAACCGCACTTGACGAAGGATATCTGGAACTGGCAACCGAAGACTGTTTGAAGAGCCGGATGCGGGAAAACCGCACGTCCGGTTCTGTGAGGGGCAGTAGGCAAGCCTTTCACGTGTTTCAACAAATTGAAAGGAGTGTCGAGGCTGCCTACTCGACGTGTATGATTATGGTTTATTCAGCGGCACGGCGTGTTTTCACGGCGATCCTTGCGATGATCGCTTTTTTTAACAACCTGGTTTCTGTCCCGTCGGCGAAGAATACCCCGGAGGACGCGTTCAGCGTTGTATATGCCGATACGGTCTGGGGCGATCTGAAGCTGTTTCTGCCGGAGCGTATCGATCCGCAGAAGCCGACGGATGTGCTGCTGACGATCCATGGCGGCGCATGGGTAAGCGGTTCGGCAAAGATCTTTTACGAGGACTGCCGTGCGGCCGCCAAAGCCGGATATATTGCCGCCTCGATGAATTACAGTAAGATTTTCAACGGCGCCTCGGCGTCCGATATGGTGAATGAGATCGGTCTGGCGATCTCTGCGATGAAAGCGGATCTTGAAGCGCGTGGGATACAGCCCGGCAAGCTGATCATGGCGGGGCACTCCGCAGGCGCGCATATCATGCTGTTGTATGCCTACGCCGAGTATAAGCATTGCCCGATGGATATTGCGTTTGTCGTCAGCAACTGCGCGGCGGCAGATTTCCTCATCGACGCCGAAAAGCGGGAAAGCATGGTCGGCAAGGCCGCGTATTTGCTGATGTCCGGTTTGACGAAAGAGATCGTTTTGCCATCGACGCTCGAGCGCAACGCGGAAGCGATCCGCGCGATCACGCCGCTCCGGCTGATCACGCCCGACGTGCCGCCCACGATCGTTGTGCAGGGGACGGAGGATAAGCTCATTTCGTATCAAAACTCCGTTGCGCTGTTCAAGGCGCTGCAGGAAAACGGCGTGGACAGCGTTCATATTACTTATGAAGGCGCCGGACACTTCCTTTCGTCCAAGGGCGGAAGCGACGTTAAGGATAAGTTTGCTGCGGACGATGCGCGGCGCGGCGCCGCGTTTTACGCGTTCGCCGAAAAATACTGTTCCCGATAACGGGGAGCGGCGCCGGATACGGAGAGATCGACGATGGATGATTTGCTGATGCGTACACAAATGCTTCTTGGCGAGACGGCGATGGACAAGCTTGGCCGCAGCCGCGTCATCCTTTTCGGATTGGGCGGCGTCGGCTCCTATGCTGCCGAGGCGCTTTGCCGCGGCGGCGTCGGTGCGCTGACGCTGGTGGACAGCGATACCGTCAGTCCGTCCAACCGTAACCGTCAGCTGTATGCGCTGGAATCGACGACGGGCAGATTCAAGACGGACGTTGCAAAGGAACGGCTATTGGATATTCGGCCGGACTGCGACGTGCAGACGGTCTGCGGCTTTTATCTTCCCGAGAATGCGGATTCTTTTTTCGACGGCGAATATGACTACATTGCGGACGCGGTCGATACGGTCAGCGCCAAGATCGACCTCGCCGTGCGCGCTGTGAAAATGGGCGTGCCGATCCTCTCGTGTATGGGAACGGGAAACAAACTGCATCCCGAACGGCTGCGTATTTCGGATTTGAGCAAGACCAGCGTCTGCCCGTTGTGCCGTGTGATGCGCTATGAGCTGCGCCGGCGCGGCGTGCGGCATCTGAATGTCGTCTGGTCGGACGAAACGCCGCTGAAACCGCTTGAAACGGACGAGGATAGTACGCGGCGCGGCCTTCCGGGCAGCACGCCGTTCGTGCCCGCCGCTGCGGGTATGCTGATGGCCAGTAAGATCATTTTGGATTTGGTGGGAGAAACCCGATGAAAAATACGCCTTTTGTCCGCGGATTGTCTCTATTGCTCGTTTTCGTGCTGCTGTTTGCCGTTTCCGGCTGCGGGACGAACGACGGCGAGGATACCTCCGAAACGTCGCAGACCGAGCCTGCGATA
The DNA here is from genome assembly GCA_017449935.1 of Clostridia bacterium. Lineage (GTDB taxonomy): Bacteria > Bacillota > Clostridia > Oscillospirales > Acutalibacteraceae > UBA1425. The sequence continues at coordinate 45,304 of JAFSYP010000003.1, read as the reverse complement.
GATCCGGCGCAGATACGGTATAACGATCTTCGCTTGCCGTATTCTCGTTCGGACAGTCTAGACCCTTTTTTGGCTAAGAGTACGCTCAACCGTCAGTTGACGCCGCTGCTCTATGACAGCCTTTTCGTGCAGGATGAAAATTTTGAAGCGCGTCCGCTGCTGGCCAAGGAGTATTCCACCGACGGCCTGGCGCTGCGCGTGTCGGTCAATTCGGACGTTCACTTTACGGACGGAACGGTCATGACGACGGCGGACGTACTGTATTCATTTGGGCTGGCGAAGGAATCCGACGCGTTTAAAGCGCGGCTGGACAATTTCGATCAGGCAACAGTGACAAGTTCAAATCTTTTGCTGTTTACGCTTTCTTCGCCCGATCCTTATGCGGTGGCGTGCCTTGATTTTCCGATCGTCAAGATCGGCACGTCTTCTGAGGACAGAAAAAAGGCGGCGGAAGAAGCGCGTGCGGATTCGGATGAAGAGGTCGTCAAAACCACGGATCAGGTCCTGCCGACCGGAAGCGGTCGGTACACGCTGAAATATGAAGAAAACGAAAACGATCCGATCCTTGTCGCGTTCAATGATCGGTACAGAGGGTTCTTTCCGGCGATGACCACGATCCATCTTGTGAATATGAACGACGCGTCCGCGCTGTTTTACAGTCTTGAGATCGGTAATATCAGTTTTGCCTTCGACGATCTATCCTCCGGAAAATATACGCGCGTCAACGCTTCGATCTCCGAATACCCCATGAACAATCTTGTCTATATGGGGATCAACCAGGACGATCCTGCGCTTGCGCGGTCCGATGTGCGTCAGGCGCTGAGCGCTGCGGTCGACCGCGAGAATGTGCTGAATATTGCCTTCCAGGGCCATGCGACGGTCACCAATACGCCGTTCAATCCGATGTGGACGCAGGCGGCAAATTATGAAGCGTCGCACGCGAAGGGACAGCCCGACGCGCTGAAGCTGCTGGAATCGTGCGGATTTGATCAGGTCAATTCTTACGGCATCCGCAACAACGGCAGCGTGAGTCTGAGCTTCAATATGGTCGTCAATGCGGACAACGATTTCAAGAAGATGGCGGCGCAGCAGATCGCCAGAAAACTCGCCGCGTTGGACATAAAGATCAACGTCGAGGCTTTGCCTGAGGACGAATTTCTCGACGCGGTGGCGCTGGGGAAGTTCGATCTGTATATCGGCGAGATCTGTCTGACGCCGAACATGCATCTGGACGCGTTCTTCGGCGGGTACGGCGCCGTGGCGCACGGGATCTGGAACAGTTCTGCCGGGGATGCATATTACAGATTTTTGAGCGGAGAGATCAGTTTTGACGCGTTTATGGAGGCTTTCACACAGGACGCGCCGTTTGTGCCCTTGTGTTACCGCAAGGGGATCGTGGCGTGCGTCAAGGAGCTGGAGGACGCGCAGAATGCATTTGTGGGCGATCTGTTCGCCGATATCGAACAGTGGCATTTCTGATCGGACCGGACGCGGAGCAAACAGGAGAACAACATGGATCTGCAAACGGATATTCAATATCTCAAGGGCGTTGGCGAGAAGCGCGCGAAGCTGCTGCATAAGCTGGGCGTGCAGACGGTCGGCGACCTTTTGCATTTCTATCCGCGCGCTTATGAGGACTGGTCCAACGTCGTTTCCATCGAGGACGCGCGCATCGGCGAGGTCTGCTGTGTGCGTGCGATCGTTGACAGAAAACCGGTCGGCGCGAAAATACGCGAGGGATTGACGCTCTATAAAACAGATGTGACGGACGGCAGGAGCATCATGCAGCTCACGATCTTCAATAACCGCTTTTTGGCGGAGAAGCTCGAGCCGGGCGAAGAGTATTTGTTTTACGGACGCGTAGGCGGAAGCCTTTGGAAAAAAGAGATGAATACGCCGATGTGCGAAAAGGCGCAGGGCGGCGCGCGGATCAGGCCGATCTACCGCCAGACAGAGGGGATGCCTTCGCGCACGATCGAGCGATTGACCGCGACGGCGCTTGAACGTTACGTCGGACAGTGCCCGGAAACGCTTCCGCAGTGGATTCGGGACAGATACAGCTTGTGCGCCGTGGAGGACAGCTTGCGGGACGTGCATTTTCCGCCGGATATGGATTATGCGGATCACGCCAGACGACGTCTGATTTTCGAGGAGCTGCTGACGTTGACGCTGGGTATGCGGCTTCTGCGCACACGCAGCCGAAAAAAGAGCGGTTCACCGGTTCGCGCGGATGAAACACCGGCGTTTATCCGGACGCTGCCGTTTACGCTCACAGGCGCACAGCAGCGCGCGATCCGTTCGATCACGGCGGATATGGCGAAGGATACGCCGATGAACCGGCTGCTTCAGGGCGACGTCGGCTCCGGCAAAACGGTCGTCGCCGCAGCCGCCGTTTACAATGCCGTACGCGCCGGGATGCAGTGTGCGCTTATGGCGCCGACAGAGATCCTTGCCATGCAGCACTATGACACAATGGTCCGCTTTTTTGAAGCGTGCGGCGTACGTACGGCGCTCTTGACCGGTTCGTCGCGCGCGTCGGAAAAAAAGAAGATCCGTGCCGCGCTGGAGAGCGGCGAGATCGACCTGCTTGTCGGCACACATGCGCTGCTGACGCCCGACGTGCGTTTTGCAAATCTCGGATTTGTCATCACGGATGAACAGCATCGGTTCGGCGTCGAACAGCGCGCTGCACTGGGGGAAAAGGGTACCGATCCGCATATCCTTGTGATGTCAGCTACGCCGATCCCGCGCACACTGGCGCTGATGATCTACGGCGATCTGGACGTTTCCGTTCTGGATGAGCTGCCGCCCGGCAGGAAGGCCGTCAAAACGTATGCTGTGACAGGCGAAAAACGCGAGCGAGCGCTCGGATATGTGCGCGATCATCTGGAAAAAGGACTGCAGGGGTATGTCGTTTGTCCGCTTGTGGAAGAGGGCGATACGCCTCTGGCTGCGGCGCAGGAATATGCCGACCGATTGCGGCAGGGGATTTTCCGCGATCATGCGGTCGGACTGCTCCACGGCAGGATGCGGCCGAAAGAAAAGGAAAGCGTGATGCGTGCATTCGTGCGCGGCGAGATCCGTCTGCTTGTTTCCACCACCGTGATCGAAGTGGGCGTGGACGTTCCGAATGCGGTCATAATGGTCATTGAAAACGCCGAGCGGTTCGGACTGTCGCAGCTGCACCAGCTTCGCGGACGTATCGGACGCGGAGAGGCGCAGTCGACCTGCATTTTGATCTCCGACGCGCAGAACGATGAAGCGCTTCGCCGTCTGCGTATCATGACGCAGACGAACGACGGCTTCAAGATCGCCGACGCTGATCTGCAAATGCGCGGACCCGGCGACTTTTTCGGATCGCGGCAGCACGGCCTGCCGGAGATGAGAATTGCCGATATGCTGGAACAGACTGAGCTTGTGCATGAAGCGTCCGCTTGCGCCCAGGCGCTTCTTCAGCGCGATCCGGAACTGTCCGAAACGCAGCACAGACCGCTTCGCGCCGCTGTGGAAAAGCTGTTTTCGCAGGTCGGCAGCAGCGGGATGAATTGAGTGTTGCATTTTGATCCGGTTTTTGGTATATTATAATATAGTGCATTTTGAGTAGGGGAGGTGCTGCAAATGATCCGCGCGATCACATACTTCGGATTGCGTACGCGTCGGTATGCGCGTCGGTTTATGCGCGCTGTCGTTCGTTTGCTGCGCAAACCCGTTCTGGCCGTTGCGGCATGGATATATATTCTTTTTGCCGCGTTGGATTTCTTCTTTGCGCGTTCGGCGCGAAACTTCCGCGCGGAATGGCGGTACCTTCGCAAGGAAATGCGCAGCGTTTCCGAGAACCTGCATAAGGCATGGAAGAAGAATACATCGACCTGGCTGTCTGTCGTCGGGCATTATATATTCAAAGCGTTCCGCAAGCATCGCCGTTTGTTTAAAGCGGCCGTCAACACGGCGCTGCCGATTCTGATGGCGATCGTGCTTGTGGTGGAGATCCACCAGTGGCAGAGCTTCACCTATGCGCTGCGCGTGATCTATAACGGTCAGACGATCGGCTACATCTCCAATGAATCCGTCTATCTTCAGGCGCGCAGCCGCGCGGTGGAAAAGCTGTCGGTCGGTATGGATGAAAACGAGCGCGCTGAGGTCATCAACGCGCCGAAGTATGAGCTCTCGCTCGTATCCATCAATAAAATGGTGGACACGGACATGCTAAGCGACAATCTTATTCACGCCTGCGACGCCAACATTACCAACGCCTGCGGCGTTTTTATCGACGGTGAATTCCTCTGTGCCGTCAAAAATGAGAACGATGCGCGCAGCGTGTTCAACGCTATTTTGGACAGTCAGCCGACAGGCCCGAACGCCACGGCCGGATTTATGGAGTCCGTGGACTACGTTCAGGGGCTATATCCGGACAACGCGAACGCGATGTGGGACGCGAACAAGCTCGGTCAGACGCTCACGGCGGACAAGCGTCCCGCGAAGTATTACGTGGCACAGGCCGGCGATTCTTTGTCCAAGATCGCCTCGGACAATCATTTGACCGTCAGCGAGCTGAAGGCGCTTAATCCCGAGCTCGGAGACACGATCTTTATCGGCACCACGTTTTTGGTCGCCGAAGCGCAGCCGTATATCACGCCAAAGATCACGCGGACCGAGGTGCGCACGGAGGAGATCGACTTCAAGACGGAGACGTCATACAATTCCAAGCTGTTCTCGGGCGACCGCCGTATTCTTCGTCAGGGGCAGAAGGGCGTCGATAAGGTCACCGTCAATATCACGACGGTCCGCGGCGTCACCGTCGACGTGGAGGAGATCGGCCGCGTGACCGTTTCCGAACCGGTCTCCGAAAAAGTTGAGATCGGCACCGCCAAAGCGGGAAGCGCCGGTTATTACGGCGGCACCTATTCCGCGAGCGGCTTCATGTGGCCGGCGCCGACGGCGCGAATGATCAGTCAGTATTTCGGACACAACGGACATAAAGGACTGGACATTACCACAAGCGGCGCTTTGGGCCGACCGATCGTCGCCGCCGCTTCCGGTACCGTGGAGATCGCCGGATCGACCGGTAACAGCTACGGTCAGTATGTGCTGATCGATCACGGAAACGGCATCAAGACGCGCTATGCGCACTGTGTGACCGGCTCGATCCGCGTTTATCCCGGAAAGTATGTGACGGCCGGACAGCAGATTGCGGCCATCGGTTCCACAGGCAACTCGACCGGACCGCACCTGCATTTTGAGGTGATCGTCAACGGCTACGTGACGAATCCGCTCAACTATGTTTCAAGATAGTCGAACTTAAACAATTCTTAATACTTTTGCGCCTTGTTTCTTAATCTCCGTTTCGGTATACTTTAGTCGTAAAGAAAAACGAGAGGGGAGAATAAGATCATGAAAAAGACGTGGAAAGAAATCGTAGATCGGATCTCGGCGCTGCTGGATCGTCTCGGCGAAGATTTCAGCATGGATTTCATCGACGAGCGTTTTGACTCGATGGGCACGGACTTATACAGCGATCTGTTCGAGGACGGCCTGTTTGCGTGATGCCCGGCGCTTGACTGATGATCCGTACAGTTTTTATCAAATACAGAGCCTCTCTTCTGCGATGTTAAGAGAAGCTCTGTTTTGTTTATTAATTATTTATGAAAAATGTCGTAAAATGCTGTACAATTCTTTGTGCTTATGATAAACTGTTTGTTGATAACGGGCGCGTGACGTCCGAAATAACGGAGGAAAGTATTATGGAAATGAAGTTTTACAAGTGTCCGACGTGCGGACAGATCATCGCGATCGTCAAAAAGACAGCAGTCCCTGTGATGTGCTGCGGCAAGCCCATGCAGGAGATCGTTCCCTGCAGTACGGATGCGGCGGTGGAGAAACACGTTCCTGTATTTGAGGTGCAGGACGGCAAGGTGCGTGTGACGGTCGGTTCGATCGAACATCCGATGGCTGAAGATCACTTCATCGAATGGATAGCCGTACAGACGTCGAGCGGCAACCAGCGCAAAGCGCTCAAACCCGGCGATGCGCCGCAGGCATGCTTCTGCATCTGCGCGGACGACAAGGTCGAGGCGGTGTACGCGTACTGTAACCTGCATGGGCTTTGGAAAGCATAAGCGAAAAAACGGGGACTGTCGAAAGCGACAGTCCCTATTTTTTTATCAGTAAAATGTTGCGACAGGCTGCTGCGGCGGTTCGGCCGGTTCGATCTGTTCAAGCAGGAAGACCGGTCCTTTTTTTGCGTACAGCCTGGAAAAGCGGAAGTCGATCTTTGCCGTGATCATGTACCATCCGGTATTCGTGATCGTCATCCCGTCCCGGATGCGCGCGACAAGCGGACAAAAGGCGATGTCCTCGACACAGCAGGTCATGATATGCCGGCCCATGGCGCAGTATCCCTCCGGGAACCGCTTGTCCGTAACGGCCTGGACCTTTGTGTGCACGGTCTTGTCCTTGTACTTTTTCGGATCTTCCGTTATATCGCGGTAAAAAAGGGCGAAATCCTCATCCTCGATCTCCACGACGGGCGCGTCAAGATCAAAAGGCAACGGATCTTCGATCTCGTCCGGAACGACCTTGCCGTCGCGGAACTCGTACACGATATCGGCGCGGCGAGAAATGCCGCGAACGACCTTGTGCAGCGCCGTCATATCCGCGTCGTCCGGCAAACGATTGAAAACGCACAGCTCTGCGTCACGGATCTTGTCGACGACCAGCGAACGCATGTTGGCATTGTAGTTCATAAACGTGTTGCCGTCAAAGAACAGCATGTTCTGATACGGCAGCCAGCCGCGCGGCATATTGTCGTACAGCGTCTGGATCAGCCACATGCCGTTATACTCGATGATCACGCGTTCGCAGCGGCTTTCCTTTGCCCAGCGCTCAAGGTTTTCTTCGGTCAACTCTTCCACGTCGTCCAGCGTGCGGATGCATACGTTGTGACCGGAAAAGTTCTCCGGCTCATACTCCTGTTCGCCTTCCTCGCAGACCAACAGCAGTGTTTTCTCGCCGCTGTTGAACCGCACGTCCTGCAGCGTGTCCTGGATGAAAGTCGTCTTGCCACTCTCCAAAAAGCCGGTAAACAAGTATACAGGTATTTCTTTCGGTGCCATGCAGTCTCCTTATACGTTGAATAACGCGGCGAGCGCATCCTCATGCAGCGCGGAGCCGATCACGCACAGCCGCCCGATCAATCCGGCCGAACCGATTCGCACGTCCGCTTCGCCGGGAACATAGTCGAAATGGAGCCACTGTCCGTTTTCTCCCGGTACGACGCCTTTTGCGCGCAGGATCATGCCGTACTGCTTCTCGTCCTCCAGCGCTTCCAGAATATCGTGCAGCTTCGATTCGGAATAGGCGTTTGTCGTTTCCGCGCCCCAGCTGACAAACACTTCGTCCGCATGGTGATGATGATGGTCATGATCGTGGTCATGGCAGCCGCAGGTACATTCCGGACCGTGGTCGTGCTCATGCTCATGTTCATGATGATGCTCATGCTCATGTTCATGATGATGCTCATGCTCATGGTCGTGATGATGCTCGTGCTCATGGTCATGATGATGCTCGTGCTCATGGTCATGATGATGCTCGTGCTCATGGTCATGATGATGCTCGTGCTCATGTTCATGATGATGCTCGTGCTCATGTTCATGATGATGCTCGTGCTCTTCTTCCTGCTCTTCGAGCAGATGCTCCAGCGCGGCGTGCAGCGTGTCCTTTCTCTCCACCGCGCTGAGCAGCGTCTCGCCGCTCAGGAGCGTGATCGGCGTTGTGACGATCACGGCGGTCGGATTCTTTTCACGAACCAGCGAAACGGCCGTCGCGAGTTTTTCGGGCGACACAACGTCAGCGTGGCTCATGATGATCGTGCCGGCATGTTCAACCTGATCGTTGAAGAACTCGCCGAAGTTTTTCATATACATCTTGCATTTCCCGGCGTCTACGACGGTCGTGAATGCGTTGAGCAGAATGTCCTGGCTGTCGATGCCCTGCACGGCTTTGATGACGTCGGACAGTTTGCCGACGCCGGACGGCTCGATCAGTATGCGGTCAGGCGCGTATTCCTCCAAAACCTTGCGCAGCGCTTTTCCAAAATCGCCGACCAGGCTGCAGCAAATGCAGCCGGAATTCATTTCCGTCACTTCGATCCCGGCGTCCTGCATAAAGGCGCCGTCGATGCCGATCTCGCCGAATTCGTTTTCGATCAATACGAGCTTTTCGCCGGCGTAACTGTCGGCGATCAGTTTTTTAATAAGCGTGGTTTTTCCGGCACCGAGGAATCCGGAAAAAATGTCGATCTTAGTCATGTGTCATTGGTCCTTTCCGAGGTCATGCAAAGAGTATAAAATCGTCTGTACCGAAGATCTTGAAGGTGCTGTCGCTCCAGAACTGCATGACCTTCTCCGCAGTTTTCGGCGCGACATAGCGTTTGAACGGGGAGTCGGCTGTCTTTTGATTGGTGAGCAGCCGCGCTCTGTACATGGCGGTGTACATCGCTCTTTCTGCCGCAAGCATCTTTTCGCCGTCCCAGTCCATACTGGAAAGCTCCGCAACGCCGTTATCATACGCTTTCTGCAGTGCGTCGCGTTTTCTCTTGGACAGCTTGTTCAGCTGATCTTCGCTCAGATTCTCATAGTCGCGCAGCAGCTCCTGCAGTTTCTTGGTGTAGCGGTAGCCGTTGAATTGCTTATAGCCGCCGTTGTGTTCACGCGCGTCCGTAATATCCTTGTTGACGACGATCTGAATGCAAAGCTCGATCGTGTCGTGCAGCGCGGCCTGCAGCGTCAGATGGCTCTGCCCCTTGACAAACCATGTGCGGTCGGGCAGTGCGCAGGTGCCGGCGTCCACGCGATGATCGGGAGAGACGTAACTGTCGTCGATGGCGGGTTCATAATCATCCGGCAGCGATTCGCCGTAAGGCGCGACGGTGGCGCCGATGGACGTGGAAGAAGCCTGAATGATATTGTCGGAGCTGTACGCGTAGCACTTGAGGATGGACGGCAGCGGCAGATCATAGCCGCAGATCACGAAAATGTCCATACCTTCGTCCGTAAGACGGCGGATGGTTTCTTTGGCGTTCTTTTGGATATTGTAATAACGGTCGGTCTTGGCGCGAAGCACGTCGCTTTTGATCAGTTCATCCGCCATAGCCGGATATTCGCTGCTGGGGACGAGCGCCCACATCGAGGGACAATTATATAACAGGTTGCCCAGCACACGGTGGATTCCTTCATATGCCACGTCTGAAAGATAGCCGGAAAGGAATTTTTGCGGTACGCAGCGCAGCAAGACGTTCAAAAGATAGCCTACCCATATGAGATCGGAATCGACAATGGACATCAGATCCGGCATCATGGTGGTATACAGCTTTTTGCTGTCGAAGTTCAGATCGGCTTTCATCAGGCTGCTCAGCAGATTCGAGCCGTCAAGAGCCGCCGCTGCGAACACGATGCGGTCGATATCCTGCGGGTTGCAGAACTCGGACAGATACGTGCTGCCGATCGTTCCGCCCAGCGAAATAAAAACGATGCTGACCTTGCTGTGTCCGGTCTGATCCTTGACCATCTGCACAAAGTCGTCCAGACGCGAGGCGATCTCATAGGTATCGCCGAAGGAGCTGTACGCATAATAATACAGGTGATCGAAGCCGGCTTTTTCGCCGTAGCTGCTCACGTCGACCTGGCGCATGATGAAGTCGTATTCGGTCTGATACTTTGTCGTCGGCAGCGTATTGCCGTTTTTATCCGTGGAATAACCCTTGGCATAGTTGTAGGATTTCTCGGGATGATTCTTGCATTCCTCAAGAGAGTACCAGTATTCATCCACCTGTGCGGGATACACGCGCGTACCGTCCTCGTTGAAATAATGGCTGTAAAAGCATTTATCCAGGATCTCGCACACAAGGTCGATGAACTGCGCCTTACGTCCGAAAAGAAACGCCGTCAGAAGCGGGAAGATCATTTTCTTGACGTCCTGTTTGACAGACTGTGTATCGAACATAAACGCCATGTCCATGCCTTCCACGATCGGGAAGCCGTCGACCGTCATCAGGTCGCCGGTGCCTTCCTTGTTCTGCACATAAACCTGTGACTGCATGATGCCGGGTACGATGATGACAGGCGAATATCCGCAGTTGCCGTGACACTTCGTCTTGCAGTCATGATCGACGTCCTGCTGCGCAATCAGATCGAGCGCCTCCTGTACGGTTGACGCGGTATAAACGGCGTCCTGCTTTTTCGCTGCGGCGACGCAGGTCAATGTGGTGACGAGCATGGCAAAGCACAGCAGCAGACAGATCAGTTTCTTTCCGAGTTTCATTGAAAGATCGCTCCTTTATAATATCAGCATGAAGAATCGGCGGAACCGCGTCAGGCTCCGCCGAAAAAGACAATCGGATTAACCTTGGCTCTTGCGTACCATGGAAATGATGATCGCGACGCCGATAACGGCAAATGCGCCCATCAGAGCGATCAGGATGATCTTGCTCTTGGACAGAGGGCTGCGCGAATTGCTTTCCTCGATCTCGGTCGTGGATTCGACCGTCGGCGACATGGTCATCCAAAAATCATTGGTCGTTTCCCACAGAGCGAGCAGGTCGGTCGTGCTCTCGGTTTCCGCTTCGGTCGTGGAAAGATCGGATTGTACGAGGGGATATGTATTGTCCGCATTACTGCTGCGCGTGTAGGACGGCTGCGTCGTATATGCTCTCGTGGTCGTTGCAGACGATCTGGTCGTCGCTGACTTTGTCGTTGTCGGCTTTGTTGTGGCCGGTTTTGTCGTGGTCGTCGTTGTTGTGGTTGTGGTTGTCGTGGTCGTGGTCGGACTTGTGTTTGTGATGGTGCCGCTGCTGCCCGATACGCTTACCGTATTTACGTCTGCGTCATGCCCTTTTCCGGCGACGGAAACCGACGCCTTGTCGCAGTCCTCCTTGAGCTTGAAGGTCAGCGTCGCGACCGTGCCGGTGCCCTTGTTGTTTTCGGTCGAAAGGCCGTCTTCCCAGTTCAGCGTATAGGAGCTGCCTTCATAGGAGGAGGGGGAATTGAATCCCTTGAGCATTCCGGAATCGCTGACGTTTACAAGTTCAAGCTGCTTGTCGTCGTAGTTTACGTTCAGATTCATGGCGATCAAGCCGGGGTTCTCGTCCAGTGAAACATTAATCGTCACCGTATCTCCGGCCTTGCCGCTTGCGCTGCTGACGGAAACGGCCGCGCCGTCGTCTTCGGCACAGGCGCTGAACGGGATCATTGCAAAGCACAGAAACGCGCATATCAGGGCGATCAGAGTCGTTTTAGCAATTCTTTTCATAACAGTCTCCTTTTATTATTACTTCAGTTTGACGTTCTTCCATCCGGCGACATAGCGGCGCAGCAGGATGACGTCGGCGTTGTCGACTTCGCCGTCTTTATTGACGTCCGCAGACTCCGTGTGAATCGCTACGTTCTTCCATTTGGCGACATAACGGCGCAGCAGGATGACGTCGGCGTTGTCGACTTCGCCGTCCCCGTTCACGTCGCCGGGCTTGTCCGATCCGATCTTCAGCGAGCTGAATCCGGAAGTATGTTCCTGGAAATACTTCTGGGCTTCGGAGCCTTCCTCTACATAGATCGTCAGACCGTCACAGTTTCTGACGGCAGGCTCCACGATCTTTTTGACGGTCGCGGGGATCGTCAGCTTCTTGAGGTTTTTGCAGTTGTCAAATGCGTTTTCGCCGATCGTCGTGACTTTTTCGCCTACTTTATACTCGGTGGCTTCGCTGCCGGCGGGGTAGGCGATCAGGCGGGTGCCTTCCTTGTTGAATAAAACGCCCTTTGCCACGGTGAAGGAAGCGCCGTCGGGGACCTTGTATTCCTTCAGACCGGAGCACCCGGCAAAAGCGGAGCCGGAAATCGCGGTGAGCTTTTTATTGATCGTAACGGAAGTAATCCCGGAACAGCCGGAAAAAGCGCCTGTGCCGATCGTCGTGATGTTATCGGGGATCGTGAACTTTGTAATCGAGACGCAGTCCTTGAAAGCGTCTGCGCCGATCGACTTGATAGACGACGGGAAAGATAGCTTGGATAGTTTTTTACATCCGCTGAAAACTTCGTCGTCGATCTTAGTGAGCTTTTCAGGAAGATCATATTTGTCAGGATCAGTCGAAGTAGCAATTCTTTCAAGTGCGGAGCAACCCTTGAACGCGCCCTTGCCGATCGTGGTCGTCGACTTGGACAAAATGAGCGTTTTGAGACTCTTAGCGTCTTGGAACGCATAGTTTTCAATGGACAGAACATCCGGTGCGGTATAGCTATCGTTGCTGCGTCCCGGGGGATACGTGATCAGCGAAGTTTCTAACCGTGTCAGCAGGACGCCATCCTTTGAGGTGAAAACAAGATTGCCGGAAGAGACCTCAATAGATTTCAGCTTTTTACACCCGATAAAAGCCTGTGCGCCGATGGACGACGTGGCAGCGGGAATACTGATCGTGCTGAGTATGCTGCAGTTTTCAAACGCCTTGCTGCCGATGGAAGAAACGCCTTTGCCAAGATCGACGACGCCGAGCAGCGTACAGCCCGAGAAGCACTCGCTGCCGATGTTGGTCACCGTATCAGGGATCGTAACGGAAAGGATCGTGTTCTTGCCTTTGAACGCCTCGCTCTTGATCGAAGTCACGGAGTAACCTTCAATGACCGAGGGGATCGTCAGTGAATGCGAGCTTCCGGTGTATCCGGTGATCTGCGCCGTTTTCTTTGAAGAATCCGCGATATACTGGTATCCCGAATCTGTCTGCGCTGCATTCGCGAGAAATGTTCCGAACATCGGAGAACCGGCTGCAGCGCCTGCGGAAAGCAAAAGCAGAAACGCCAAAGTACAGGATAAAAGTTTTTGTATTCGTGAAAATTTCAAGACAAAACCTCCTTTGCAATATAGTATAGATTGCTAATTATCTATATATTACAATATAATGACAAAAAAAGCAAGTGTTTTGTAACTATTTTTTGTAATTTCGCGCTTTTCCGCATTTCGCGCTCCGTACTTCGTCAAATAAACGAAGCCAACGGTCTGTCACAGGTTCGACGGCGTGGGTACTGCGGATCGCAACGGCCGCGTGTGACAGATCGGTTTGAAGCTGCGGATCATCCAGAACCCGCAGGATCGCCTTCGCCATACTGTCCGGATCGTCGACCGGAACGAGAAGACCGTTCACGCCGTCGCGGATCAATTCTTCCGGACCCATATCGCAGCGCGTGGAAACACAGGGGACGCCGACGGCCATCGCCTCGATCAATGCGTTCGGCATACCCTCCGAACGGGAGGAAAGAACAAAGACGGACGAGGCGGCAATTTTGCGGATCGCGGACTTGTCTGTGCCGGGAAGACGTACGGCGTCGGCGACGCCCAGCGACGCGGCAAGCGATAACAAGTCGTCCCGTTTTTCTCCGTCTCCGAAGATACAAAGCGTGTAGTCCGGCCGCCTTGCCCGGACAAGCGCAAACGCACGGATCAGGACGTCATACCCTTTATTGTCGTCCAGACGCCCGAGCGCGGTGATGATCTTTTCTCTTTCATAAGGTACCGGAGTATTGAAAACCTCCGGATTAAAAATACCGTTCGGAATAATACGAATCTTCCTCTGCGCCGCAGAGGAGAAGAAGCTCCGCGCCTTTTCCGTCTGGCAGACAAACCCGTCGCAATGCTTCGCCGCGAACTGGCGAAGAAAGGAATTCACGCGACTCTTGTTGAGAATAAACGGATTTGATCGTTCCGTGCCGATGCTGGCGACAGGCGTTCCGCATGTGGAAAACACAGCGTAGACCGACATCATCCAGCTCATGCCGACCAAAACGTCCGGACCGATCTCGCGAACTGCCTTTCGTATCGTACGGCTGCGCTGTAATAGATCTGTCAGTCTGCGAATGCCGGCAGTCAGCTCGGCCGGATCAGAATTCAGGTACCTTATATTTATTTCGGGATCTGTTTCATAAAAGCAGTCCGTTCCCGTAAGACACAGAATCGTAACTTTATGGCCGCATCGTGTCATCTGATTGGCGAGCGCCGTTGCCGCGCGTTCTGCGCCGCCCGGAGAAAGACAGCGAATCAGAAAAGCTATATGCATCGGATCATTTATCCTCCCGATATTTTTGGGACTGCGCCACGGCCAGCGCGTCGCAGCGTTCGTTTTCCGGATGGCCCGCGTGGCCGCGCAGCCAGACGATCGTGTACTCGTGTTTACTGAGAAGATCGAGCAGTTCGCCCCAAAGATCCGGATTGAGCGCCGGCTTTTTGTCCGGTTTACGCCATCCGTTTTTTCTCCAGGAAGCCGCCCATCCTTTGTTGATCCCGTTGGCCACATACTGCGAATCGGTATAGATCGTGATCTCGCACGGCTCGCGCAGGAGCTTGAGCGCCTCCACGACGGCGGACAATTCCATACGGTTGTTGGTCGTGTGGGCGCTGCCGCCGCTGATCTCTTTCTCATACTTGCCGTATCGCAGTATACTGCCGTAGCCGCCGGCTCCGGGATTGCCGGAACAGGCGCCGTCGGTATATATGTCAACGTGTTTCATGTTTCAGGCTCCTTTTTGCGCTCTTTTGTCAGCATACCACATTTTTTCTCTCGGCACAAGTTTTTTGTTTAAATTTTTACCCCGCGTCCATACTATGCGTGAAATACCAACAAAGGAGCGCATCGAATGAAAGCTGTTGTTCTTGCGGGCGGAAAGGGAACTCGTCTGCGTCCGATGACTTGCGACACGCCGAAGCCGTTGGCGACGGTCTGCGGGAAACCGATCCTGGAATATATTTTTGACCTTTTGATCCGCAGCGGCGTACGCGAGGCGTGCGTGACGCTCGGTTATTTGTCGCAGTGCATCGAGCAGCGCTATCCGGACGGCGTTTACGGTCCTTTGCGTCTGGCGTTTTCCGACGAACCGTCTGCGCTCGGAACGGCGGGCAGCGACAAAAAAGCGGCCGGAGACTGGACGGAGCCGTTCATTGTGGTCAGCGGAGACGCTATGTGCGATTTTGAACTGGATAAGATCGCAGAGTATCACCGTTCGGTCGGCGCGGATGTGACGGTCGCGGCGTACAGAGTCGACGATCCGCGGGAATTCGGTCTGATCGAGAAAGACGGCGACGGTCGTATCAGACGGTTTTTAGAGAAACCGTCATGGGGACAGGCCACGACCGATTTGGCCAACACGGGCATCTATATCCTTGATCCATCGTGTCTTAACGAGATTCCGGACGACACGCCGTATGATTTTGCGCAGCAGCTTTTTCCGCAAATGCTGCGAAAGGATCGCGCGATGTACTGTTATCAGGCCGAAGGGTATTGGTGCGACGTCGGAGATGTGCCGGCCTATCTTCGGTGTCAGCGCGATCTTTTACAGGGAAAGATACGGTTTCCGCTGAAAAAAGCGCAGGACGGCGTGTATGTGCAGGATATTATGCCTGTCGGGGATTATACGATCGTGCCGCCGGTCTATATCGGCAGCCGCGCCCAGATCGGAAACGGCGCCGTGATCGGTCCGTATACAGTGTTAGAGTCGGGCGTCACGGTCGGTGCAAAGGCGCGCGTGCGCGGTTCCGTGCTGCATTCACGCGCGCAGGCGGGCTTCGGCGCGTCGATGCAGGACGCTGTGCTTTGCTGCGGCGCGCGGCTTCTGGAACGCGCTTCAATGTTCGAGCGCAGCGTTGCGGGCAGCGACAGCGTGATCGGCGCGCGTGCCAGCGTTCGGCAGAACGTGCGTATCTGGCCGGAGAAATCGGTCGACAGCGGGACGGTCGTTCGCGAGGACGTGCGTTTCGGCGTCAAACATCCCGATTATTTCGGCGGGAACGGCGTGGACGAAAACGTGGAGCTGACGTCGCAGATGTGTGTTTCGCTCGGTTCTGCTGTCGGCAGTATTCCGGCGTGCAGAAAGACCGGCGTCGGGCATGACGGATCGAGCTTTGCCAAAGCGTTGACGCGTGCGCTGGAGGCAGGAATATTGTCCGCGGGCGGTCATGTGTGGAGCTTCGGCGAATGCTTTGAAGCGCAATTGTCATATGCCACGGCGTTCTGCGGACTGTCGATCGGCATTTTCATTCGCGGCGGCGAACGCCCGCAGATAAGGATCTGCGGCGACGGCGGACTGCCGGCGCCCCGGTATCTGGAGCGCGAGATCGAAACGCGTATGCGCCAAGGTGAATATAACCGCTGTCTGCCGCAATCCGTGCGCGACGTGGCGGATATGCGCAGCATTTTGCTGATGTACGGACGGGAGCTGATGAAACAGGCGCCGATGGGCCTCTCCGGTACGGAGGTCTGCGTGCAGTGCGCCGATCCGCAGATCTCGCTTTTGATGGAGGATATTCTGCTTCGACTCGGGTATTTGCGCAGCCGGTCTTTGATTTTTCGCATCTCCTCGGACGGTTTTCGCGCGCAGGCTGTGACGGAAAACCAAACGGTGCCGCATGAGAAACTGCTGGCCGTATGTTGTGCGGACGCGTTTCGCGAAGGACTTGACGTCGCGCTCGCATACGACGCGCCGCTGGCGCTCGACACACTGGCGGCGCAATACGGCAGGACCGTGCACCGTTATCTGTCCGCCCCGACGGACGATTCCGACGCCGCGGCGAGACGATTGTCGGCAAAGCAGATCTTTTTGCGCGACGGTTTGTATCTGTGCGTGCGTGTGCTGCGCATCATCAAACAGCGGAATATGACGCTTGACGCGCTGTGCGAGGAGATCCCGGACTTCTATCTGGAACGCAAGACGTTTTCTGTTTCCTTTTCGCCTTCCAAGCTCCATGATCTGTTCGGCGCAGGTCAGGACGCCGACGCATCCGTCCGCGAAGGGATCTCCCTGAAACGGGATAAGGGAAGGCTTCTGATCACGCCTGATCGAAACGGCAAATCGCTGCACGTTCTGGCGGAGGCGGCGAATATGGAAACGGCGGCAGAGATGTGCTCCGGATTCGAGCGGCTGTTGTCGGAATTGGAACAGCAGCAGGGAGAATAAGCACTGCGGCAGGACGCGCTGCCGCGTACATAAAACACGTGGATGCGCGCATATATTGTATTATACTTGACAGTGTTAAGAATTTGTAGTAAAATACAGAATTAGGTTATGCTATGTAAAGCAAAGGAGGATAAAATGTCAGCTAAGAAAACGGAAATCATCGATGCAACCGTGCGCGGAAAGAAATCCGCCGGAGAGAAGCACGCGCAGCGCGGCGCTCAGAAGCCGTCGCAGACAGGCGCGCAGCCGCGTTCCGGCCGCAAGAACCAATCCGCCAAAGGCACGGCTGCAAAGAATCCGGCGCCGCGCAAGAAGCAGAAGCCGCCAGAGAAAAAGAAGCAGCTGAAGCCGCTTCGGATCGCATTTCTCGGCGGGCTCAACGAGATCGGCAAGAATATGACGCTGTACGAATACGACGGCGATATGTTTTTGGTCGACTGCGGATTGGCGTTTCCGGATGCGGATATGTTCGGCGTGGATCTGGTCATTCCTGATTTTTCCTACGTCGAGCAAAACAAGCAGAAGATCCGCGGCGTCATCATCACGCACGGACACGAGGATCATATCGGCGCTCTGCCGTATCTTCTGAAGGTTCTGGACGTGCCGGTGTACGGCACGATCCTGACGATCGGTCTAATCGAAGCGAAGCTGCGCGAGCACGGGCTGCTCAACGTCGCGGATCTGAACGTGATCGAACCGGGCGACAAGATCTTTTTGGGCGGTTTCGAGGTGGAGTGTATCCACGTCAACCACTCGATCCCCGGCGCGCTGGCGCTTGCGATCCGCTGTGAAGCGGGCGTCGTCGTGCAGACAGGCGACTTCAAGATCGACAGCACGCCCATCGACGGCGCGATGATCGACGTGGCGCGTCTGTCACAAATCGGCAACGAAGGCGTTCTTGCGCTGCTGTCCGACTCCACAAATGCCGAGCGCCCCGGATTTACGGAATCCGAACGCAGGGTTGGCGAATCGTTTGAGACGCTCTTTCACCGTGCGGGGAACCGCCGGCTGATCGTGGCGACGTTCGCGTCCAATATCCATCGCGTGCAGCAGATCATGAACGTGGCGCATAAGCTCGGCCGCAAGGTCGCGCTCAGCGGCAGGAGCCTGGAAAACGTCGTGGCGATCGGGGAAGAGTTGGGCGTTCTCAAGGTGCCGGACGGCCTTTTGATCAACATTGACCTGATCCGCAAGTACCCCGCGGACAAACTTGTCATCATCACCACCGGCAGTCAGGGCGAACCTCTGTCCGCGCTGGCGCGTATGGCGTCTTCGGAGCATCGCAAGGTCGAGATTTGTCCGAACGACTGTGTGATCATTTCCGCAACGCCCATCCCCGGCAACGAAAAGACCGTCGGCAACGTCATCAACAGTCTGATGTGTCTTGGCGCCGAGGTGATATACGAAAAAATGTACGACGTTCACGTTTCCGGCCACGCCTGTCAGGAAGAGCTGAAGATGATCATGGGCATCGTCAAGCCCCGTTACTTCATTCCTGTTCACGGCGAGCAGAAGCATTTGCGCAAGCACGCCGCGCTCGCGCAGGCGGTCGGGATCCCCGAGCAGAATATCCTTGTCGCGGACAACGGCAACACCATCGAACTGACGGCGGAATCGGCGAAGTTCGGCGCGAACGTCACGGCAGGCAAGATATTTGTGGACGGATACGGCGTCGGCGACGTGGGCAACGTCGTGATGCGCGACCGCAAGCGCCTGTCGCAGGATGGCATCATCGTTGTGACTGCGGCAGTAGATTATGTGACCGGGTTCGTCGTTTCCGGGCCGGAAGTGATCAGCCGCGGTTTCGTGTACGAGCGCGAGTCCGAGCATCTGATTGAGGATGCGGTCGCTGCGGCGACTGCGGTGATCGAGGAGTATTCCGGACGAAAGGGAAAAGATATCAATGCCCTGAAGGGAAAAATACGCGATGCGGTGTCGCGTCTGATGTATGAGCGCACCAAGCGCAGCCCGATCGTTTTGCCGGTCATACTGGAGGTTTGAATGAGTTACAAGCGTTTTCGTGTTTTATTTCTGTTTCCGCTGCTTCTTTTGGCGGCGGGAGCGGTTTTTGCCGTGCTGACGCTGCCGTTCAACCGTACGCTGGCCATTATCCAGTTCGCCACAGTCGGCGTTATGACGCCGCTCTATGTGTTGTGGATCGTCTTCTGCCGTCGGGATATGGTGCATATACTTCTGCATCTGAGCGCCAAGCTCGATATGAACAAAAAGAAATCGCTCATTTCTTTTCCGCTTCCTGTGGCCGTGACGGACGAAGAGGGGAACCTCGTGACGTTCAACAAGCGGTTTTCCGATGCGATCTTGGACGGCGAGCCGTTTGAAAACGGCGATCTGGATCGGCTGCTGCCGGGCATCATCACGGACGATTTTCCTGCGGAAGGCGTCAGTTTATCTCGCGCAGACCGGTTCTTTACCGCTTTCTGCGACGAGACCGTACATAAAGACAAGCGGATGCGCATCTTCTATTTCATCGAAGATACCGCGCTTAAGCGCACGGCGATCGCCTATGAACGCAGCCGTCCGTATGTGCTGTTTTTGAGCTTTGACGGCTTGAATGAGATCCAGAAGAATTACAGCAGCAACGATTTCGGCGAGATACGCATGCGGCTCGACCGGATCGTCAGCAACTGGGCGAGCGGCTTTGACGCGGTGTATGACAAGCTGAGCGTGGATCAGTACGTCGTGATTGCGGAACAGCGTAACGTCGACGCCATGAAGGCGGACAAATTCAAGATCCTGAACGAAGTGCGCACGATGACGTTCCATGACGCGCACGTCGGCGTGACGCTGTCTGTCGGCGTCGGCTGCGGCGATACGTTTTCTGCCTGTGAAAACAGCGCGCGGCAGGCGCTGGATATGGCGCAGAGCCGCGGCGGCGATCAGGCGGCGATCCGCGAGAGAAGCGGGAATTATTCCTTCTTCGGCGGCGTCGCCAAGGGGATCGAAAAAACCAACAAGGTCCGTACAAGGATCGTGGCTTCGTCTGTATACGAGCTGATCCGTTCAAGCAAAAACGTGATGATCATGGGCCACCGGTTTCCGGATCTCGACGCGATGGGCGCGGCGACGGCGATGTGTTCCGCGTGTCTTGCGATGGGCGTTCCGGCCTTCATCGTGACCGATCCGCAGAAGTCGCTGGCAAAGCCGCTGCTCGAACGACTGGAGCAGGCGGATTACGGCGCGTGTCTTTTGCAGCCGATGGAAGCGCTGTCGCGCATCGGAAAGGAAACGCTGCTGATCGTTGTGGACACGCATATCGCCGCGTTTACCGAAGTGCCGCAGCTTCTTGAAAAAGCGTCGCGCACGGTCGTGATCGACCATCACAGAAAATCGGTCCAGTTTATCGACAACGCCGTGCTGTTTTTCCACGATCCGGGCGCTTCGTCCGCGTGCGAAATGGTGACGGAGCTTCTGCAGTATATTTCCGTGCAGCCGGTGATCGGCGCGCTGGAGGCGGACGCGCTGCTGTCGGGCATCACGCTCGATACGCGCAATTTTGTGCTGCGTGCGGGCGTGCGTACCTTTGAGGCCGCGGCTTATCTGAAAGCGCGCGGCGCCGATACGGTCCGTGTCAAAAAGATGTTTGCAAGCTCTCTGGAGAGCTATAAAATGCGCAACGAAATATTGTCCCAGTCGCAGAGCTATCGCGGATGCGCGATCACCGCGACGCATCTTCAGACGCCGGATATCCGCATAATCGCTTCGCAGGCGGCGGACGAGCTGCTGAGTATCAGCGAGGTCGACGCGTCGTTTGTGCTGTTTATGACGGCGGACGCCGTAAATATCTCCGCGCGTTCGCTCGGAAAGATCAACGTACAGGTCATCATGGAGGAGCTGGGCGGCGGCGGTCATCAGACCATGGCGGCGGCGCAGCTTCAGGACATGACGATGGAGCAGGCGGAGCAAAACCTACGCGCTGCGATCGACAAATACTATGAGAATGTAAACTGAACTGTAATAAAGCCAAAGGAGTGAATTAAACCATGAAAGTCATTCTTACACAGGACGTCAAAAGTCTGGGCAAAAAAGGCGAAATGGTCAACGTCGCAGACGGTTATGCGCGCAACTTCCTCTTCCCGAGATCCCTTGCGGTCGAAGCCAATGCGCAGGCGATGACGGAATTGAAGAACCGCGAGCAGGCGGCGCAGCATAAGATCGCCGTGGAAACGCAGGCGGCGCGCGACGCGGCGGAGCTGCTTGAGGGAAAGACGGTCAAGATCAGCGCGAAAGCGGGCGCCAACGGCAAGCTGTTCGGCTCCGTGACCGCGAAGGAAGTCGTCGAAGCCGTCAAAAAGCAGTACGGCGTTGAAACGGATAAACGCAAGATCTCGATGGACGACATCAAGTCTTTCGGAACATATGAAGCGGAGATTAAGCTGTATGCCGGCATTTCCGCAAAGATTTATGTGCGGGTGAACGAATAAAGGATCCCGCCTTTAGGGGAAATGTGATTTGGAAGGAAAAGATTCTTTTTTCAGTCTTGACTCCGTTGCCATGCCGTACAGTGCGGACGCGGAACAGGCTGTGCTGGGATGCATCCTGATGGAGCCGTCCTGTTTGTCGCAGGTGCAGCTGCATGTGCGGCCGGATCACTTCTATATGCCGCAGCATCGCGCCATTTTCGAGGTGATGATGGCCATTGAGTCGTCCGGCGGACGGATCGACCCGCTCGTCGTGCTCGAGCAGCTCAAGACGCGCGGCACGTTTGACGAGGCGGCAGGACGCAATTATTTGTACCAGCTTGCCGAAAGCGTTCCCAGTATCCGCAACGTCGAGCAGTATGCCAAGATCGTGCGCGAGAAGTATTATCTGCGCGCGCTGATCAACACGTCGCGCGAGATCATCGAGGACACCGCGTCTTCGGATTCCGACGCCGATCTGCTGCTGGATTCCGCCGAGCAAAAGATCTACGACATCCGCCGCGGCAAAGCGACCGGCGCGCCGTCGAGGCTCAGCGACATCATCATCAACGAAGTATATGACAAGCTCAATAAACTCAATTCGCCGGAAAAAGAGCTGTACAAAGGCTTCCCGACCGGCTATGCCGATCTGGACACTGTCCTGACCGGACTGCACCGTTCGGATCTTATCCTGATCGGCGCGCGTCCCGCCATGGGCAAGACGAGCTTTGCGCTTAACCTTGCGCGGAATATGTCGCTGATCGGCAAAAAGAAGGTTGTTTTCTTTTCCCTGGAAATGACCAAGGAACAGCTCGCGCAGCGCGTGCTTTGTTCCGAGGCGCGCGTGCAGAGCTTCAAGATGCGCACCGGCGAGCTGGACGCGGACGACTGGACGCGTCTGGGCGTGGCGACGAGCGTGCTCAACGATTGCGAGCTGTATTTTGACGACACGTCCAACCTGACCGTTCCGGAAATGAAGGCAAAGGTGCGGCGGATGAAAAACGTGGACTGCGTGATCGTTGACTATCTCGGCCTGCTCACGCCTGCCGTACATAAGGAAAACCGCGTCAATGAGATCGCGGACATCACCCGGTCGCTAAAAATGATGGCAAAGGACTTGGCAATCCCGGTCGTCTGCTGCGCGCAGCTTTCGAGAAGCACCGAGGGCCGCGGAAAGTCGCACCGTCCGCAGTTGTCCGACTTGCGTGATTCCGGCTCGATCGAGCAGGATGCGGATATCGTCATGATGCTTTACCGCCCGGAGTATTACGCGGCGGAAAAGGCGGACGATAAAAAACCGCCGGAGACGGACGAGCAGGCGCCAAACGCGAACGAGGTCGAGATCATCGTCGCGAAAAACCGTCACGGCCCGACGAACACCGTAAAGCTGATCTTCGACGCGGAGCATACCATGTTCATCGGCGTGGAAAGGCTGCATCATGAGATGTAAGGCGCTCGAAACGATCCGCAGATACGGGATGCTGCAAAGCGGCCATGTGCTGTTGGGCTTGTCCGGCGGCGCGGATTCCATGAGCTTGCTGCATCTTTTGTGTTCGCTGCGCGAAGAATACGGCTTTACGCTGGAGGCGGCGCATGTGCATCACGGGCTGCGCGGCGCGGAAGCTGATCGCGACGAGCGCTTTGTGCGCGCGGAATGTGCGGCGCGTAATGTCCCGCTGCACGTGCTGCATACGGATATTGCCGCCGAAGCGTCGCGCACGGGCGAGAGCCTCGAGGCGTGCGGCCGCCGCGTGCGGTATGATTACTTTTGGTCACTTGCCAAAGGCGAGATCGCCACGGCGCATACCGCAGACGACAACGCCGAAACGATCCTGCTGCATCTGATCCGCGGCAGCGGGACGGACGGGTTACGCGGGATCAGACCGGTCCGCGGCAGCCTTATCCGTCCGCTGATCGAATGTACGCGTGCGGACGTCGAGCGGTACTGTGCCGAAAACGCCGTACCGTTCGTGACGGACAGCAGCAATCTGACCGACGCCTATTCCCGCAATCGCGTGCGCCGGCAGGTCCTGCCGCAGATGCGCGAGATCAACCCGGCTGTGAACGACGCGCTGCTGCGCTGCGCTTCTCTTCTGGATGAGGACGCGGATTACCTCGGACAGTGCGCCGATGCGCTGCTCGACGCGGCCGCTCGGCCGTTCGGGTATGACGCCGCGACGCTGCTTAGCGCGCACCCGGCACTGACAAGGCGTGCCGTCAGGCGCTTTTTGTCGTCGGTTATGCGTTCCGCACCGCTTTCGCACCATGTGTTACAATGCGTTTCGCTGCTTTCTGCCGGCGGCGCGGTGCAGACGGAGCAGGGGACGACGGTCTGCGTGTACGGAGGGCTTCTGTATGTGCGCACGCCGCTGCGGCAGCCGTGGACGGCAAAGGTCTCCATGAACGAGGCGCGTCTTCCGTTTGCATATGTTAAAATTCAAAAACTGTCTGCGGAAAATATACAGAATATTCACAAAGATGAGTTGCCGTATTGTCTTTGTTGTGATACAATACACAACGAAGTTTTTTTCAGAAGCCGTTTGCCCGGCGATCGGATGACGCGCGTCGGCGGCGCCGGCAGCAAGCCGATCAAAAAGCTGTTTGAAGAGCTCGGCGTTCCGGCCTGCCTGAGAAACGACGTGCCGATCCTGACGGACGGTACGCGGATATTATGGGCCGAGGGGATCGGCTGCAACGCGCCGTTTGCCTGTACGCCGCAGAGTAAAAGCATTTGGAAGATACAAGTGATCCGGGAGGATGAAAGATGAAAGACGATATTCAGAGAGTTTTGTACTCGGAAGAAGAGATTCGGCAGACGGTGCGTCAGCTCGGCGCGCAAATCAGCCGCGACTATGCAGGAAAGAATCTGCTGCTTGTCAGTATATTAAAGGGCGCCGTCGTGTTCATGACCGATCTGATGCGCGAGATCACGATCCCGTGCCGTATCGACTTCATGGCTGTGTCCAGCTATTCCGGCACGGTATCGACGGGCGACGTGCAGATACTCAAGGATCTCGGTATGCCGATCAAGGGATACGACGTGTTGATCGTGGAGGACATCCTCGATTCCGGCCGCACGCTCAAGTATATCACGGAGCAGCTGCAGGTACGTCAGCCGCAGTCTATCCGCATTTGCACGCTGTTCGACAAGCCGGAAGGGCGCAAAGCGCCGGTCAAGGCGGACTATGTCGGTATGCTCGTTCCGAATGAATTTATCGTCGGTTACGGTCTGGATTACAACGAAAAGTATCGTAACCTTCCGTATATCGGCGTTTTGAAGCCGGAGGTCTACGGCGGATAAGCCGTCGGACGAAGGCAATACTATAAAGAAGCCCGTGCCGCGCGCACGGTAAAGGAGAGATGTTTTTCTTGGACGATAAGCAAAAGAAGTTTGATCCGCGACGGTTGACGGCGCTCGTGCCGTATATATTGATCCCGGCATTGATCCTGGTCGGACTGAGCTACTATTCCGGCCGAAAGGAAAAAGATAAGACTGAATACTACCAGATCGTGCAGTATTTTGACGCCGGTCAGATCACGGAATACACGCTCAATTTCAGCAGCGGCCAGCTGCGCTATACGCGTGTGGATAAGGACGGCAAGGAAGTCAAGGAAGAGTTCATGGTGCCGAACGTCAATATGTTCATGAACGACGTCGGCGAGACCGTGCGTACGTACAACCGTGAGCATCCGGACGACCCGATCCAGGATAAGTACAAGACCGGTTCCGCCGGTTCGGTTTTGATCACGATCCTTCCGACAGTGCTTTTGGTGGTCGTGATGGTCGTGTTCCTGGTTGTGATGTTCCGCCGTATGAATATGACGATGGCGGGCGAAAACAACCGCGCGCTCGGGTTTGGCAAGGCGCGCGTTAAACAGCAGTCCGACGAAAAACGCAAAACGACGTTTGAACAGGTCGCGGGCGCGGACGAGGAAAAGGAGGAGCTGAGCGAGATCGTCGAGTTTCTCAAGAATCCCGAACGGTTTAACGCGCTCGGCGCCCGCATCCCGAAGGGCGTGCTTTTGGTCGGCCCTCCCGGAACGGGTAAAACGCTGCTGGCACGCGCTGTGGCCGGCGAGGCGGATGTGCCGTTTTTCTCGATCTCCGGTTCGGATTTTGTGGAAATGTACGTCGGCGTCGGCGCGTCGCGTGTACGTGATCTGTTTGAAAAAGCAAAAAAGAATTCTCCCGCGATCATCTTCATCGACGAGATCGACGCCGTCGGCCGTCACAGAGGCGCCGGCATGGGCGGCGGCCACGACGAACGCGAACAGACGCTCAATCAGCTGCTTGTCGAGATGGACGGCTTCGGCGCGAACGAGGGCGTCATCATTATTGCCGCGACCAACCGCCCCGATATTCTGGATCCGGCGCTGCTGCGACCCGGCCGGTTTGACCGGCAGGTGACGGTCGGCTATCCCGACATCAAGGGCAGAGAAGAGATCCTGAAAGTCCACGCCAAGGGCAAGCCGCTCGGTCCGGACGTCGATCTGAAGGTCATCGCGCAGTCTACGGCAGGGTTTACGGGCGCGGATCTTGAAAACCTGCTGAACGAAGCCGCGCTTCTGGCGGCGCGTAAAGACAAGAAAGCGCTGACGATGCAGGAGATCGAAGACGCGACAGTGAAAGTCGTGGTCGGCACGGAAAAGAAATCGCATAAGCTCAGCGACAAGGAAAAGAGATTGACTGCGTATCATGAAGCCGGTCACGCCGTTTCGACGTATTACCTCGAGGGGCAGGATCCCGTTCACCAGATCTCCATCATCCCGCGCGGTCTTGCCGGCGGCTACACGATGTCGATCCCGACGGAGGATAAGAGCTATACGTCCAAAAACGATATGCTGGACAGCATCGTCGTGCTGATGGGCGGCCGCGTGGCGGAGGCGCTGATCCTCGGCGATATCTCCACCGGCGCTTCCAACGACATCGAACGCGCGTCGGATATCGCGCGCAAGATGGTCACCAAATACGGTATGAGCGAAAAGCTCGGTCCCGTGTCGTATTCGTCGGGCAACGACGAGGTGTTCCTCGGCAGGGATTTCAATCATACCAAGGCGTATTCCGAGAGTATCGCCTCGCAGATCGACAAGGAAGTCAGCGAGATCATCGAACACGCCTATTCGCGCACGGAGCAGATCCTGCAAGCGCATCTGGATAAGCTGCATCTGGTCGCGCACAGGCTTATTGAAAAAGAAAAAATGGACGGCGATGAGTTCACCGCATTGATGGCGGACGCTTCCGCTGAGGAAGGAGAAACGGTATGAAACTGCGTAGAGAGGATTTCACGAAAATCATGTTCGGAACGACCGCGCTGATTTTGGGCGCGCTGTGCCTTCTTTGTGCTTTCGGCGTGATGGAGTTCCAGTCGATTCTGCCTTACTGGACGCTGTTCGTCATCATCCCCACCGTGGGGAGTATGATCGCAAACGGCGTCAATATCTGGAAGACTGCGCTGCTGGCGCTTGGCATCAACGCGCTAATCGTCCAGTCGCAGTGGGGGCACTGGGAATGGAAACAGTTCGTGGCGGCCAACGCCGCGGTTTGTCTGATTCTTCTCGGCGTACTGCTGATCTTCGGCAATTTCCAGAGCAAGGGCCTGTTCAACCGGAACGAATCCAACAAGGGCGGCGGCAGCGAACCGAACTATCCGCCTTATGACAGTCAGAATTATCGCTGAACGTAAACCGCTACATACCGATGCGGCGTTCCCAAAATCTGCACCCGATCTGCGGATGCAGATTTTGTGCGTAATCGGCGCAAAACAGAAAGGATAAACATGGCGAAGAAGAAAGAGTACGGCAACGAAAGCATCGTTTCCCTCAAGGGCGCGGACCGCGTGCGCAAACGTCCGGCTGTTATTTTTGGCTCCGACGGCATAGAGGGCTGCGAGCATTCCGTGTTTGAGATCATATCCAACTCCATCGACGAAGCGCGAGAGGGACACGGCAACCGCGTGATCGTGACGCGCTTTGCGGATAAGTCCGTGGAGGTGCAGGATTTCGGACGCGGCATCCCGGTGGATTATAACGTAAACGAGAAGCGTTACAACTGGGAGCTTGTCTTCTGCGAGCTGTATGCGGGCGGCAAGTACAATACAAACGACGGCGGCAGCTATGAGTATTCCCTCGGTTTGAACGGGCTCGGCCTTTGCGCGACGCAGTATTCCTCGGAATACATGGAGGCGGAGATCCACAACGGCGGTTTCCGTTATCTGCTGCACTTCAAGCGCGGCGAGATCGACGGCGAGATGATCAAGGAGCCGTACGGCAAGCGCGACACCGGCACGCGAATCCGCTGGCGTCCGGATCTGAATGTGTTTACGGACATCGACATTCCGCTTGAATACTATCAGGATATCCTCAAGCGTCAGGCAATCGTCAATTCCGGCGTGACGTTCATTCTCAAGGACCAGATCACGGCGTCGAAGTTCGAGACGTATGAATACCGTTATGAAAACGGCATTGAGGATTATGTGCGGGAGTTTGCGGGGGAAAAGGCGCTCACCGCGGTGCAGTACTGGCAGGCGGAGCGCGTCGGACGCGACCGTGCCGATCAGAAGGACTATCGCGTCAAAATGAGCGCGGCGCTCTGCTTTTCCAAGAGCCTGCATCTGAAGGATTATTACCACAACTCCAGCTATCTGGAGCACGGCGGCGCGCCGGAGAAGGCCTTCCGCAGCGCGTTCGTTTCGCAGATCGACAGCTATCTGAAAGCGACCGGCAAATATAACAAGACCGATCCGAAGATCAGTTATCAGGACGTGGAGGATTGTCTTGTTTTGGTCGTGTCGTCTTTTTCGACACAGACGTCCTACGAGAACCAGACCAAAAAGGCGATCAACAATCGGTTTATCCAGGAAGCCATGACGGAGTTCTTCCGCCACCAGCTGGAAGTTTATTTTCTGGAGAACCGACAGGATGCGGAACGCATCGCGGAACAGGTCATCATCAACATGCGCAGTCGCGTTAAGGCCGACGCCACACGCCAGAGCCTGAAAAACACGCTGCAAAAGTCGAACGATCTGACGAACCGCGTGCAGAAATTCGTCGACTGCCGCTCACGCGACGTGAGCGTGCGCGAGGTCTTTATCGTGGAAGGCGACTCCGCCCTCGGCGCGTGCAAGCAGGCGCGCGACTCCGAGTTCCAGGCTGTCATTCCCGTGCGCGGAAAGATCCTGAACTGTCTGAAATGCGACTATGACCGCATTTTCCGCAGCGACATCATCACCGATCTTATCAAGGTGCTCGGCTGCGGCGTCGAGGTCAAAGGAAAGCTCGCCAAGGATATGTCCTCGTTCAATCTCGACAATCTTCGCTGGAACAAGGTCATCATCTGCACCGACGCCGACGTCGACGGCTTCCAGATCCGCACGCTGATCCTGACGATGATCTACCGCCTGATGCCGACGCTGATCGAGGCAGGCAAGGTTTTCATCGCCGAATCTCCGCTGTATGAGATTACGTGCAAAAACGAAACGTGGTTTGCGTATACGGAAAAAGAAAAGAATATGGCGCTTGAACAGATCGGAAACGCCAAGTATACGATCCAGCGGTCCAAGGGACTGGGCGAAAACGACGCGGAAATGATGAGCCTGACGACGATGAATCCCGCGACGCGCAGACTGATCCAGGTCAATATGGACGAGGCGGAAGAAACGGCGCGCGTGTTTGAAATGCTCGAGGGCGACGACATCGCGGCGCGCAAACAGCACATCGCCGACGAAGGCTATAAATACATCGACATGACCGACGTATCGTAAGAGAGAGGCAGAAGAATGGCAAAGAAGAAAACTGAAACGCCCGTGCAGGCCAAGGACGGTCTGCCGGCAAATACGCATATCTTAGGCGCCGGCGAAGTCGTGCAGCAGCGTATCACCGATACGATGGAGCTGAACTTTATGCCGTACGCCATGAGCGTCATCATGTCGCGCGCCATACCGGAGATCGACGGCTTCAAGCCTGCGCACCGGAAGCTGCTGTATACGATGTATAAGATGGGCCTGCTGACCGGCGCGCGCAGCAAGAGCGCAAACATCGTCGGCCAGACCATGCGGCTCAATCCGCACGGCGACGCCGCGATCTACGATACGATGGTGCGTCTGTCCAGAGGCTATGAAGCGCTGCTGCTGCCGTTCGTCGATTCCAAGGGCAATTTCGGCAAAGCGTATTCACGCGATATGGTTTGGGCGGCGCCGCGCTATACGGAAGCGAAGCTCGATCCCATCTGCGCGGAGCTGTTCGGGGATATCGACAAGGACACCGTCGATTTCGTTGACAACTATGATTCGACCATGAAGGAGCCGACGCTTCTGCCGGTGACTTTCCCGACGATCCTTGCGAATCCCACCACGGGCATCGCCGTCGGTATGGCAAGCTCCATCTGTCCGTTCAATCTTCGCGAACTGTGCGAAACGACGATCGCGCTTATCCGCGACGAAGAAGCCGACCCGATGGATACGCTCAAAGCGCCCGATTTCGTGGGCGGCGGTCAGCTGATCTATGACCGTACCGCGATGGAGGAGATCTACCGCACGGGACGCGGCAGCTTCAAGGTCCGCGCGAGATATACCTATGACAAAAAGAACAACTGCATTGACGTGACGCAGATCCCGCCCACGACGACGTGCGAGGCGATCATCGAAAAAATCATCGAGCGCATCAAGGCCGGTTCGATCAAGGAGATCAGCGACATCCGCGATGAAACGGACAAGTCCGGTCTGAAGATCACGATCGACCTCAAGCGCGGCGTCGACGCCGAAAAGCTCATGCAGAAGCTCTATCGCTCGACGACGCTGGAAGACTCTTTTTCCTGTAATTTCAATGTGCTGATCGCCGGTTCGCCGCGCACATTGGGCGTTGCGGACCTGCTGCTTGAATGGATCGCCTTCCGCACGGACTGTGTCAAACGGCGCATTTACTTCGATCTGACGAAAGCCAAAGAACGGCTGCATCTGCTGCGCGGACTGGAGAAGATCCTGCTCGACATCGACAAAGCGATCCGCATCGTGCGGCAGACCGAGGAAGAGAGCGAAGTCGTGCCGAACCTGATGATCGGTTTTCGCATCGACGAGGTGCAGGCGGAATATGTCGCCGAGATCAAGCTCCGTCATCTGAACCGCGAATACATCCTTAAGCGTCTGGCGGACATCGAGGATCTGGAAAAGAAGGTCGCGCAGCTTGAAGCGACGCTTGCGTCCAAAGCCAAGGTGCGCCAGATCCTGATCGAAGAGCTTCGTCAGGTGGAGAGAAAATACGGGATCGACCGCCGCACGGAGATCCTGTATGATGTTGAGATGGACGAGCAGGACGTCGGACAGGACGTTCCTGCATATCCGGTGACGCTGTTCTTTACCGAGCAGGGCTATTTTAAAAAGATCACGCCGCAGTCTCTGCGCATGAGCGCCGAACACAAGCTCAAGGAGGGCGACCGCATCCAGCGTGCGGTGGAGACGGACAACCGCGCGGAGCTGCTTTTCTTCACGAACCGACAGCAGGTTTACAAGTCGCGTGCAAGCGATTTTGACGATACGAAAGCAAGCGTGCTCGGCGATTTCGCGGCGGCAAAGCTGGAAATGGAGCCGGGCGAAGTGCCGCTTTATATGGCTGTGACGTCGGATTACAGCGGATATATGCTGTATTTCTTTGAGAACGGCAAGGTGGCCAAAGTACCGCTGTCCGCGTTCCAGACGAAGACCAACCGCAAAAAGCTCATCAAAGCGTTCTCCGACAAATCGCCTGTTGCGGTGTTCCGCCAGATCGCGGAGGATACGGAGCTTGTGATCGTTTCCTCTGCGGGCCGGATGCTCCTGTTTTCGACCGGCGCCGTGGCGCCGAAACCGACGAAGGATACGATCGGCGTCAGCGTTATGACGCTCAAGAAGGGGCAGCGTGTGCTGGAGGTGCGCGAGTATACGAAGGGTATGTTCCAAAAGCCGTACCGCTATCGCACTAAGAATCTGCCCGCGGCCGGCGCGCTGCTGAGCGCAGAGGACGCAGGCGAGCAGATGACGCTGCTGTGATCCGTGCAAAAAAAAACAGCCGAAGCGTCGGCCTCGGCTGCGGCGAAACCTTTCACAAACGCGTTTGAAAGCGTCTCGCACGTCAGAATTGTTCCCCGGAACAAGAAAAGTATACATTTTTGCATGAAAAAATTAAAAAAATCTCAAAAACATCTTGCAATTTGTTTTGATCTATGGTACTATTTTTTAGTACAAAAAGTTGGAGGTTATGTAGAAAATGCAAGCGCTTGAAATTATCCTTGGTATTGTAATATTGATCACTTCGCTCTTGATCGTTGTTCTCGTCCTGTTGCAGGAGGGCAAACAGCAGGGGCTTTCCGGCGCGATCGCCGGCGGCGCCGAGACGTTCTTCGGCAAGTCCAAGGGCCGGACCATGGAACAGAAGCTGGTTAAGATCACGCGTGTGCTTGCCATTATCTTCTTTGTTTTGACAATGGCCACGACGCTCGTTCTTCTGTTCCTTCGCTGAATTATGTTCAAGCTCGCCGCAGAGCCTTCGGGTTCTGCGGCTTTCTCTTTTTTCGGCGTCACAGAATATTCTCCACGGTCGGCGCGAGAGAGTCGCGAATGCCGTTCAGCAGGTGCAGCGCGCGAATACATGCGGCGCGGTACAAAAGAGGAGAGTCCATAAGCTCCGGCAGGCTTTCCAGCGCCGTGCGCAGCTCTGTCAGATCGCTGTGCAGCAGAAAGATCTGCGTCACCACCGCGCTTTTATCCCATTGTTTTTCGATCTCGCTGCACGATCGCTCGATCGGCACATCCGCATATACCGCGTTCTGAAGTGCGTCGCCAAGCGCGGAGAAGCGGTTTTGCAGCAGGACGAAGCTGACGACCGACAACGTCATGGCCAGAAACAACAGCAGTACGGTGATCAGAACGCGTTTACGCATCGTCATGCTCCTTTCTGACGTAGTGGACGCTGCCGAGCGTATCGACGGTCAGCAGGAATATCTCCTCTGTACGCAGCCCGCTCTGCCGCAGGATCGCCTGAAACTTTTCGTCTGTCATGTTGCAGTAGGCGAAATTTTCTTTCTGGATCGATCCGTCGTAAACGATCGGGCAGGGAATGCCCTGCTGCGGCGCCGGGATCTTCATAAGCTCCGCGGTCGTGTTCTGCATTTGCGGTTTCAGCTGCAGCGTGAGCTTTCCGTTGGCTTCCACGATCGCCAGTTGCACGTCCGTGATGCGAAAAACATCCTTTTCGCGCAGCGCTTCCAGAAGGTCGTCGATTGTCAGACGCAGCGTCTTGAGCGTTTTCTGGATCGGTTTGCCGTTCCAGACGACGGGCATCGGCGAGCCCTGCAGGAGCTTGCGCGTGCGGTCGGATTTTAGGCACAGCGCCGAAAGAAGCACCTCCAGCGCCGTCAGGACAAGGATCACGACGATGGAGTTGAGCAGCGGGATATCCGTGTTCTCCAGCGGTATGGACGCGATCTCGGAAAGCAGCATCGTTATAACAAGCTCCGACGGCTGCAGCTCGCCGATCTGCCGTCGTCCCATCAGCCGCATACAGCCGAGGATCAACGTATAGAGGATCAGCAGGCGGATCAAAGTGACCGTCATGGCGCGCATCGCCTCCTTATACGTTTAGTATGGACGAAACGAAACAAATGTAAGCATATTTGACTTGACTTTTTTGTTCTGCTGTGGTAGTATGTTTCCATACTAACATAGATAATCGGAGGTCATTATGCTCACCAGTAAGATCCAAAGCGCAGAGACCGACGCGCTGTTTCGCGCAGTGCTTTCTTTGCAGACGGAGGAAGAATGCTACCGCTTCTTTGAGGACGTCTGTACGATCAAGGAGATCCGCGACATCGCGCAGCGTCTGGAGGTCGCGCGTCTGTTGAAATCTGGCGACACCGTCGCTTCGATCGCGCAGCGTACCGGCGCGTCCACGACGACCGTTTCCCGTGTCAACCGCTGTCTGCATTACGGCGCCGGGGGATACGATCTTGTATTGGATCGCGCAGCGCAAAAATAAATTTCCGATCCCTATTGATTTTTTAAGGGGAATCGTGTATACTGATTTCGTTCATTCGCCGGTGTGATGGAATTGGCAGACGTGCTGGACTCAAAATCCTGTGGTGGCAACACCGTGCGGGTTCGACCCCCGCCACCGGCACCATCAAAAAAAGCGTTTTTGTCGATAGACAAAAGCGCTTTTTGTATAGGGAGTATACTACTATGCGATTGTTTATTGCGCTGCCGTTTGAGGCGCAAATCCTGGACAGTATGACGGACGTACAGTCCGCCTGCAGAGCCGCAGGCGTGCGCGGCAATTTTACCAAACGCGAGAATCTGCATCTGACGCTCGCGTTTCTCGGTGAAGTGCGCGATCCTCGTCCGGTGACGGCGGCGATCCGGCGTGTCCCGGCGCCGCAGATAACGCTGTCTTTTTCACGGCAGGGTTTGTTTCGCGACATCCTGGTGGCAGAGTTCGTTCGTAACGCGCAGCTTGACGCATATGTCAAATCGCTTCGCGCTGCGCTGGACGACGCGGGGATCTCATACGACCGGAAGCCTTTCCGTCCGCACGTTACGCTGATCCGCCGCGCGCTGATCCCGGACGGCGCGGATATGCGTTCGCTCTTTTCACCGATGGCAGGCCTGCTGACACAACCGTCCGAGGTGCGCCTGATGCGCACGGATTTTATCGACGGCAGGCCGAAGTATACTTGTCTGTACGCAGAACCGGCCGTTGCGGATCAAGAATGCGACAAATAAAAAACTGCCGCCGAAGCGACAGCCGTGGACCGTTCAACTGTGCGATCTGAAGAATGCGAGCATTTCGTCGTTGACCGCCTTGCTTTCCGGCAGATACGGATGCAGTACCGGAAAACTGTGCGGGAGCGAACTCTCCTGCACGGCGGGATAATAACGCAGTTGATTCTCCACATTTCGACGCGTGAGCACATGATGCAGCTGCACGCTCTGATTACGGAAGAAATCATCCTCGGAACTGACGATGTAGACGGACGGCAAATGCATAACCGTACGCAGTACGTCTGCGATCGACGTGCAGTAGCGCAGCGGTGATTCGGCATAGTTGTCGCCGAACAGCCGTTTGCGAAACTTGCGCTGAAGCGGCTGCACGCTGTCGGTAAAGAAACGCAGATCGGTCACGGGCGATACCAGACCAAACGCTTTGACCTCCAGCTCCTGCGGTTTTGCGCCGTAGACCAGACGCAGCGTTTCGGATCGGCCGACGATATAAGAGAGCAGCGCGAGATGCGCGCCGGCGGAATCGCCGCAGAGAAAAACGCGGTCCGTATCGAGACTGTACTGCGCGGCGTTCTTTTTCAGCCACGTCATAGCAGCCAGCACATCCTTGACCTGACGGATCAAGTCGTCGTGGATCGCGGGCGTATAGTCGATCACAAGCACGGCGAAGCCCTTTGAAGCGAGATGCGACGCGTAGCTTCGGTTGATTTCCTTGCTGCCGTACACCCAGCCGCCGCCGTGCACGTCCAGGATCACGGGATACGGTTTGCGCACATTTTGCGGAAATACCAGATCGGACAGACGCACTTGACCGTCATCGTTCAGGTAGGGGAGGTCGACGAGCATTTTTGTGCCGGGCAAGGCCGGCGCCGGAGTAAAGTCCCTGCGCCCGCTGTAAAACATATACTGATCGAAAATCGTTTCCTGTTCCCGTGACATTCCATCACCTCACGTCAAACTTCTATCCAAATCGGCGCATGTGCCGTTTCGGGAAGAAACTTGTCCAAAAGTTCTGCTGTCGGCAGCTTCATATAACCGGTCGTGGTGGTATCGCTGCAGCCGTACCATTCTGCCTCGAACGCCTGCTTGTCCAAAACGAGCTGCACACGGTTGTCCGGATCGTGCAGAAGACTGAGCACAGAGGCCGAACCGACCTTGGTGCCGAGCATGGATTCCAGCTGCTCGCCGGACGCAAACGACACGCGTGAGATACCCATGGCGTGGCTGAAATTCTTTGTCGAAAAAGGCTTGTCGGACGTCGTTACAAACAGATAAAAATTCGTCTGCTGCCGATTGCAAAGCAGCAGCGTTTTGACGATCGGCGTTTGCAGACGCTCGGCGATCGCGACGCAGTCATCCATCGTGATGGCGTCGTCCGTATCGACGCGCACGTACGGGATCGACAGACGTTCCAGCGTTTCATACACCTTTCGGTGCAGATCGTTTCGATACGCCGTCGGCGCAGTTGTGAATCCTTCGCTGACAAAAATCATACTGTTATGCCTTCCTTTTCGCGTTCTTCGGTTTGTTCGCTGCCGCGAAACGGCTCCATCGTGACGCTCGTTTCACTGCTGATGCCTTCATGCCGCAGTACGCCGCGAACGGTTTTGATCACAATGGATATATCGGTTTTTAACGAGAGCGTGCGCACATACTCCACGTCCAGCGCAAAGCGATCCTCCCAGGACAGGAGATTTCGTCCGCTGCACTGCGCCAGTCCGGACAGTCCCGGCCGTACGTCGTGACGGTGACGCTGCGTTTCGCTGTACAGCGGCAGATACGCGACCAGCAGGGGACGTGGACCGATCAGGCTCATGTCGCCCTTGAATACGTTGAAAAACTCCGGCAGCTCGTCCAGGCTCGCCGCGCGCAAAATCTTGCCGAACTTGGTCAGACGAACGTCGTCCGGCAGCAGATTGCCGTCCGCGTCGCGCGCGTTCGTCATGGTGCGGAATTTATACAGACGAAAGATTTTTTCGTCCTTGCCGGGACGGTCTTGCGTGAACAGGACGGGCGCGCCGAGCTTTATACGCACCAAAAGCGCCAGCACAGCCATCGGAATGCACAGCAGCACAAGCGCGATAAAGGAAATCAAAATATCCAGAAACCGTTTCCCGAACCGGGAATAGAATGTGTTCTTCAACGCCAACCCCTCTGTTTTCCAATCAAAAAACAGCATCCGAACCCGTTATGTTGCGATTGCTTCAAACCATCTTTTCCTGCTTGACTTTTTTGTCGATCACGTGGCGCGAAGCCAGCTCTTTTGTGATATCCTCGACCTCGATCCCCATCTGCGCCATAAGTACCATCACATGGTAAGCGAGATCGGCAATCTCATAGATCGTTTCTTTTATATCATCGTTCTTGGCGGCGACAATCACTTCGGTGGATTCTTCGCCGACTTTTTTAAGGATCTTATCCATGCCCTTCTCAAAAAGATAGGTCGTGTAAGATCCTTCCTTTTTTTCATTTTTGCGGCCGAGGATAAGCTGCATCAGCCCTTCATAAGAGAACGCAGGGGGAATATCCTCGTTTTCAAAGACCTCGTGGAAGAAACAGCTTTCCTCGCCGGTATGACACGCGGGGCCGTCTTTTCGCACGTAAACCGCCAAAGCGTCGCGGTCGCAGTCCGCCACGATACGGCGGATATGCTGCACGTTTCCGGAAGTCTCTCCTTTGCGCCACAGTTCCTGACGGGATCTCGACCAGAAACAGGTGCGCTTTTCGCGCAGACTGATCTCCAGACTCTCCCGGTTCATATAAGCAAGCGTTAAGATCTTACCGGATTCGTCATCCAGTACGACAGCCGGGATCAATCCTTTTTCATCGAATTTGAGAGTAGAAATATCCATAATGCCTCCGAAGCTAAAGTTTACGATGCTGCGTTACATACGCATGGGAATGTTGTGCGCGGCAAGCAGAGCTTTCAGTTCTGCGATGCGCACCTCGCCGAAATGGAAAATCGACGCCGCCAGTCCCGCGTCGACGCCGGGGATGGATTCAAAGAGCGTGATGAAATCCTCCGCGCAGCCTGCGCCGCCTGACGCGATGACCGGAACGTCGGAGATCGCGCAAACGGCTTCCAGCATTTCAAGGTCGAAGCCGCGCTTGACGCCGTCGGTGTCGATGCTGTTGATGACCAATTCGCCCGCGCCCTCCGCCAGACCGAATCGAATCCATTCGAGCGCGTCTTTTCCGGTGTCTTCGCGTCCGCCTTTTGAAAAAACGTGGAACGTACCGTCGACGCGCTTGACGTCGACCGAAAGCACGACGCATTGGCTGCCGTAACGCTTGGCAGCTTCTCCGATCAGCGCCGGATTGCGAATGGCGCCGGAGTTCACGCTGACCTTATCCGCGCCGCATTTGAGTACGCGGTCGAAATCGGCGACCGAACCGATGCCGCCGCCGACTGTCAGCGGAATAAATACGGTCCTGGCCGTTTCGGTCAAAATATCGGTAAAGAGCTTGCGGCCGTCGCTGGATGCGGTGATGTCGTAAAAGACCAGCTCGTCCGCGCCGTTCTCGCTGTAATAGCGTGCCAGGTCGACAGGGGACGAAACGTCGCGCAGATCGAGAAAGTTCGTGCCTTTGACGACGCGGCCGTCGCGCACGTCCAGACAGGGGATGATTCGTTTCGTGATCATGGCCGGTTCACCCTCGCCAGCTTCACGGCGTCCTTCAGATTCAGATCACCAGTATACAGCGCTTTTCCGAGGATCGCGCCGTAAATTTCCATTTCGCGCAGCGCCACAATATCGTCGAGCGTCGAGATGCCGCCGGAAGCGACGATCTGCATTTTATACTTTTCGGACAGTTCTTTGTAAAGCTGCAAATTCGTGCCGGAGAGCGTACCGTCCTTGGAGATGTCCGTGCAGATCACGGTGCAAACGCCCATCTGCTGAAGCCTTGCGAAGAACGGATCGCACTCGATCTCGCTTTGCTCCGTCCAGCCTTTGATGGCGACGTAACCGTTCTGAATATCGACGCCGACGGCGATGCGGTCTGCATACCGATCGACCATTTTTTGCAGGAAGATCGGATCGGTCACAGCGCTGGTGCCGAGGATTACGCGTTCCACGCCCAT
Organism: Clostridia bacterium; assembly: GCA_017449935.1. GTDB lineage: Bacteria > Bacillota > Clostridia > Oscillospirales > Acutalibacteraceae > UBA1425. The sequence continues at coordinate 7,077 of JAFSYP010000003.1, read as the reverse complement.
ACGGATGTAGGTACGCACCGTGTCCTCCGTGCGCACGCCGCCGCCGATCTCGATGCTCATGCCGCTTTTCTCCACGAGCTTTTCGACGACACGGCGGTTCGGCGTCGTGCCGTCGCGCGCGCCTTCGAGGTCGACGACGTGCAGAAACTCCGCGCCGCACTCCGCAAATTCGCGCGCAGTCTGTAAAGGCTTATCACTGTACACGGTCATCTGTGCATAGTCGCCTTTGTAAAGTCGAACAACTTTACCGTCGTACAGGTCCGTTGCCGGTAAAATAATCATAGTATTCCCCCCAAGTCCAGTGCGCAGAACGCGCGCAGGATGGACAAACCGACTTTCCCGCTCTTCTCCGGATGGAACTGTGTGCCGAATACGCTGCCTTTTTCCGCCGCGGCAGTCAGTTCGATTCCGTATTCCGTCGTTGCGCTGACACTGTCGTCGCAATCCGTGGCGTAAAATGAATGGACAAAATACACACAGTCGCCTTCGTTTACGTCGCGGAACAACGGACTCTTCGGTTTATCTTTCGGAAAATGCAGCGCGTTCCAGCCGATCTGCGGGATCTTCAGCGTACGATCCTGATCGGGGATCGGAACGATGTTGCCGCGCAGCAGTCCAAGCCCCTCATACTCGCCGAATTCATAGCTTTTCTCAAAGAGCAGCTGCATTCCGAGACAGATGCCAAGTAAAGGCTTTCCCCTTGACGCGGTTTCACGCACAAAGTCGTCTAAGCCGCTGTCGCGCAGCTTTTGCGCTGCATCGGCAAACGCGCCGACGCCCGGCAGCAAAATGCGGTCGCATCGCGAAAGCTCGGCACGGTCGCCCGAAACGAGCGCTTCTTCGCCGATGAACGCAAAAGAGCAGCACAGCGAAAAGAGGTTGCCGACGCCGTAATCTATGATGCCAGTCATGCGAGCACACCTTTCGTCGATGGGATCGAGTCGCCGACGACGGCCGTCGCTTTGGAGAGCGTGCGGCCGAGCGCTTTGAAAACGGCTTCAATAATATGATGCGTGTTTTTTCCGGCAAGCTGACGCACATGCAGCGTAATGCCGGCCGTGCGCACAAACCCCAGCAGAAACTCCTCGCACAGTTCTGTATCGAATGAACCGACCTTCTGTGCGGGAAGATCGAGATCGGCGAACAGCATAGCTCTGCCGGACAGATCGACGGCGCACTGGATCAGCGCTTCGTCCATTGGCAGCAGAATGTCGCCGTACCGGGCGACGCCCTTCTTGTCTCCGAGCGCCTCGGAGAAAGCGGCGCCGAGGCAGATGCCGATGTCTTCTACGCTGTGGTGATCGTCCACCTGCGTGTCGCCCTTGCAGCACAGCGTCAGATCATAGCCGCTGTGCGCCGTAAAGAGCGTGAGCATATGATCCAGAAAGCCGACGCCAGAGTCGATCTCCGACTTTCCGCATCCGTCGAGCGAAAGGGTTAGCGAGACGTCGGTTTCCGCGGTAGTGCGGGAAATGGAAGCAATACGCATTTATGTTTCCTCCTTATGAGAGAATGGTTTGGATCGTTTCTATCAGTGCCTGCATCTGTTCGAGCGTGCCGATGGTGATGCGCACGAAATCGGAGATCTCGCGGTGCGAGAAGTGTCGGACAAGGATGCCGCGTTCTTTAAGCGTCAGATACAGCGTTTCGCCGCCGATCTTCGGATGGCGTGCGAAGATGAAGTTTGCCGAGGAGGGGAGTACCGAAAAGCCGAGTCCGGTCAGCGCGTCCGTCGTAAAAGCGCGGTTTTCCATGATGCGTCGGCAATTGTCGTCATAGTAGCTTTGCGAGCGCAGCGCGGCTTCTCCGGCTGCGAGCGTTTCACGATTGATGTTGTATGGGTTGGTCGAATACTTCACACGGTTCAGGTCGGCGATGATCGGCGGCTGCGCAAAACCGAAGCCGAGTCTCGCGCCGGCGAGCGAACGTGATTTGGAAAACGTCTGTACGACCAATAGATTATCATATTCCGCGATCAAAGGCAAGCAGCTTTTTCCGCCGAAGTCGACGTACGCCTCGTCGATGATAACGATATTGTTCGGATTGGAGTCCAGAATGGCGCGGATCTGTTCGACGCTCAGCAGCATACCGGTCGGCGCGTTCGGGTTGGCGATGACGATGTTTTTGTTCAGGCTGAAGTAATCGTCGGGACATATGGAAAAATCGTCGCGCAGCGGGATCGGAAGGCAGTCAAGGCCGTACAGATCGCCGAATACTGGATAGAACCCGTAACTGATCGACGGAAACGCCATGCCCCTGGTTTCGTCGCAGAAGGCGAAGAACGCAAAGTTCAGCACTTCGTCCGAGCCGTTTCCGCAAAAGATATTCTCCGGACGGACGCCGAACTGCTCGGCTGCCGTTTTGCGCAGCGCCGTACATTCCGGATCGGAGTACAGCTGCAGAGAATCCGCTTCCTTTGCGACGGCGTCCAGAACTTCCGGCGAGGGCGGGAACGGGGATTCGTTGGTGTTCAGTTTGATGTATTTTTTATCACGCGGTTGTTCGCCGGGAACGTAAACCTCAAGCGAACGGAACGCGTTTCTCAAAAAACGGCTCATGACGACTCCTTACTCAAATCGGATGGTTGCGGATCTGGCGTGCGCGGTCAGACCTTCCTGCGCGGCAAAATAGGCGACCTTATCCTTGACGGCGCACAGCGCGTCGGATGTAAAATAGGTGAACTGCATACGTTTCACGAAATCGTAAACGGAAAGGGGACTGGAAAAACGCGCGGTGCCGCTCGTCGGCAGCGTATGGTTGGGGCCGGCGAAATAGTCGCCCAGCGGTTCCGGGCAATTCTTTCCGAGGAAAACAGAACCGGCGTTCTGTACAAGATTGAAATAATCGAACGGATTGTCCATGCAAAGCTCCAGATGCTCGGGCGCGATGGCGTTGGACACGTTGATCGCCTGACGAAGATCGTCGACCAGAATGACGGCGCCGTAATGCTCGATGGAGTACCCGGCGATCTCGTGCCGTTCGAGCAGCGGGATCTGCTTTTCCAGTTCTGCCGTAACGCCCGAGGCCAGCGTCTCGCTGTCCGTCAGCAGGATCGCGCTCGCGAGCTTGTCATGCTCGGCCTGGGAAAGCATATCGGCGGCGACAAAACGAGGATTGCAGGTGCCGTCCGCAACGATCAGGATCTCGCTCGGCCCGGCGATCATGTCGATGTCGACGCTGCCGAAAACCTGTTTTTTCGCTTCCGCGACGAACCGGTTGCCCGGGCCGACGATCTTGTCGACCTTCGGTACGGATTCGGTCCCGAACGCCAGCGCGGCGATCGCCTGCGCGCCGCCGACCTTAAAGATGCGTCCAACGCCTGCGACCTTTGCCGCGGCAAGGATAACGGGATTGACGCTGCCGTCCGGCGACGGAGGCGTCGTCATGACGATCTCGCCGCATCCCGCAAGGACCGCGGGCACGCAGTTCATCAGCACGGACGACGGATATGCCGCCGTGCCGCCCGGCACGTACAGACCGACTTTTTCTAGCGGCAAAACGCGCTGTCCGAGGATCACGCCGGGCTTGTCCTGCACGATGAAACCGTTCTCGATCTGGCGTTTATGAAACGCTTCGATATTTGCTTTGGCTTCTTTGAGGATATCGATGTATTTTTTATCAACGGACGCGAATGCCGCGTCGATCTCCGCGTCGGTCACTTCGAGCGACAGAAGCTCCGCCTTGTCAAATTTTCGGCTGTATTCATACAGCGCGCAGTCGCCGTCCTCCCGCACGTTTTGCAGGATTTCCCGCACGATGGCGGTCACGTCCGCCGTATCCGTACGTTTCAAAAACGCAAGATCGTCGGGCGACGTATATCGAATGGTACGGATCATGATTCTGCATTCCTTTCCGCTTGGATTTTTTCGCACAGCGCGTGGATCTTATCGTATTGGAATTTAAAACTGGCTTTATTCGCGATCAGTCTGGCGCTGATGGGCACGATCGTCTCAAACGGTTCGAGGTTGTTTTCTTTGAGCGTCGTACCGGTCTCGACAATGTCGACGATCACGTCGGACAATCCGAGCAGCGGCGCGATCTCGATGGAGCCGTTGAGTTGGATGATCTCGATCTCGCGGCTTTGCGCGGCGTAGTAGTTTCGCGTGATGTTCGGAAACTTGGTGGCGACACGCAGCGTCTTGTCCGCGGCGGGACGCTGTCCCTTGATTCCGGCGACGGCCATGCGGCATTTGCCCATGCCGAGATCCAGCAGCTCATACACGTCCGAACCGTGTTCGAGCAGAATATCCTTGCCGACGATGCCGATGTCGGCGGCGCCGCGTTCGACGTAGACTGAGACGTCGGAGGGCTTTGCCCAGAAGTAGCAGACGTCGTTTTCGCGGTTTTCAAAAATCAGCTTTCGATTGTCCTCTTCGATCTCCGGGCAGCCGTAGCCGAGCTTTTTGAAGATCTCATAGGCTTTCTCGCCGAGTCTGCCTTTCGGTAATGCGATATGGATCATGCCGTCGTCAGCCTCCCTTCGCGGTACACATAAACCTTGGAAAAGACCTGGCCGTCGCTCTGCGCGGTCTGAACGCGCACGCGGCTGCCGTTCTGCTGTAAGCTCTGCACGGCCGCTGCAAGTCCGCGAACGTCCGAAGGATCGTACAGCACGAGAATATCGGCGCTGTCGGACGAATCGTCGCGGCTGTACGGCAGCAGATCAAGATAGACGGCAAAACCGATCGCGCCGCTTTTGCGGCCGAACTGGCGAAGCAGCTCGTCATACCGTCCGCCGGACAGCACGCTGCGCGGCGTACCGTCGACAAAGCCCTGGAATGTGATGCCGTTATAGTACTGCATATCGTTGGCGACAGAAAAGTCGATGCGCACACAATCGCCGTTTCCCGTTTCGCACAGCAGCGAATAAATATCCCGCAGTTCACGGACGGCGTCCGCTGTCCTGTCGTTGACGACCAATTCGGACAGCGCGTCGAAGCAATCCTCCGGCCTGCCGAAGACGGTGGACAGCGCGCACAGCTTTTCTTCCACAGCGGCGGGAACGCCGTTTTCTTTGCAGAGCGCGTGCAGCTCATGCGCCGCTTTGTTCTGGATGCAGGCGACGATTTGCCGACGCAGATCCGTCGAAAGACCGGCAGCATCGAGAAGTCCGCGGACAAGGCCCATATGCGACAGGCCCAAAAGATACCGGTCGCTGACCGCCGCCAGGCTCTCGATCGCGAGACGGATGACTTCGCTCATGGCGTAGACGTCCACTTTGCCGATATACTCCACGCCGGCCTGCGGGATTTCGCGGATGTCGTTTGCGTCGTCCGAGGCGCGGTAGACGTTTTCCGTATAGTAGACCTTGCAGGGCGTTTTGTCGTCCTGCGCGTTTTTGACGATGGACAGCGTGATGTCCTGCTTGAGCGCGAGCAGTCTGCCGTCCGGCCCGTTGAACGTGATGATACTGCCGCCCTTGAGAAAATCCTTGTTTTGCAGATACAGCGCATAGTCCTCGAATTTGCTCATGCGGAACTTGTCGTATCCGAAACGGGCATAGAGCTTTTGCAGGCGCAGGATGTCGCTTTCTTCGTTTCGGGGAAGAGATTGAAGCAGATCCATATGATCCTCCTGAAAATTACTGCTCACAGCATAGCACGTTTTAGTGTGTTAGTCAAGTAAAATATTTTGAATTTTTCCGAAATCCTCGGTTTTTCGTTGACAGAAAAAGCAGGATTTGGTATGATAACAACGCAAAACGAGAGAGTGGTGACGTTTTTGAAAAAAGTAACGCTGCTTGGAGATTCCATCCGACTGATCGGATACGGCCTGAAAACGCCGGAATATCTCGGAGACGGGTACACGGTTTTCCAGCCGAAGGACAACTGCCGCTTTGCGTCGTACTTGCTGCGAATGGTGTTCGACTGCCGGCGGGAGATCGAATCGAGCGACGCGGTGCATTTCAACTGCGGCTCATGGGATGCGTGCGATCTGTTCGCAGACGGCGCGTTCACGCCGCTGCCGGAATATCTGCAAACGACGCTTCGCATCGCGGATCTGCTGGGGAAGATGTGTCCGAAGGTGATCTTTGCAACGACGACGCCCGTATTGGACGGCGGCACAGACCAGAGAAACGATTTGATCGTGCGGCAGAACGAGGCGGTCGTGCCGCTGCTGCTCGAGCGCGGCGTGGTCATTAACGATCTGTATTCGACCGTGCAGTCGGATATAACACGCATCATCCGCGCCGACGACCGTGTGCATCTGACGGATTACGGAATCGACGTGCTGGCGCGTCAGACGGCGGAAATCATAAAAAGGGAAATGGGTGCTTGATATGGATATTCGGGAAATACTGTCAAAGGTAGATCACACCGTGCTCGCGCAGACCGCGACGTGGGAGGACGTGCGCGCCGTATGTGACGACGGGATTCGTTACGGTACGGCGTCGGTCTGCATCCCGGCCTGCTATGTAAAGAAAGCCGCGCAGTACAGCGCCGGCAGAGTGCCGATCTGTACGGTCGTCGGATTTCCTAACGGCTACTGCACAAACGAAGCCAAGGCGTTTGAAACGCGCGACGCCGTGGAGAACGGCGCGCAGGAGATCGACATGGTGATTGCCGTCGGCGCTTTGAAAGCGGGCGACACGGATTATGTTCGCCGCGATATCGAAGCCGTGCGCGACGCCTGTCGCGGCAGGGTGCTGAAGGTCATCATCGAAACGTGTCTGCTGACCGATGCGGAAAAGATCGCGATGTGCGAGATCGTCTCGCAGTCCGGTGCGGATTTCATCAAAACGTCCACGGGCTTTTCCTCGGGCGGCGCGACGTTTGACGATATCCGGCTGTTTAAAGCGCACTGTGCGCCGAGTCTTAAAATCAAAGCGGCGGGCGGTATCTCGTCCATAGCGGACGCCGAAGAGTTCATTCGCCTGGGTGCAGACAGGCTCGGGACCAGCCGGATCGTGAAGATCGTCAAGCAGGAAAAACTGCTTTAAGGCAATACCGCACAATTCCGGTGTGCGGATTGCGAAGCAAGATTTTTCGTCAGGTTGTACAAAAAGCTCGAAGGCTTGCTGACGCAAGTCAAGAGATTTTTGTGCAGCATGACGGAATAAGATTCGAGCAAGGCGTG
>JAFSYP010000028.1 GCA_017449935.1 Clostridia bacterium | reverse complement strand
TTCTGGATGGTGTTGAAGTTGGTGAGCATACCGCCGAGCCAACGGGCGTTGACGAAAGGCATGCCGCAGCGCAGCGCCTCGTCGCGCACGGAATCCTGCGCCTGCTTCTTGGTGCCGACAAACAGGATCTCGTCGCCGTTCGCCGCAAGCTCGCGTACAAACATATACGCTTCTTCCAGCTTTTTGACGGTCTTCTGCAGGTCGATGATGTAGATCCCGTTGCGCTCTGTGAAGATGTAGGGCGCCATCTTGGGATTCCATCTCCTGGTCTGGTGGCCGAAATGGACACCGGCTTCCAGCAATTGCTTCATGGATACGACTGACATTGTTTTTTCCTCCTTTAGTTATACCTCCGGGCGGCTGTTTAGGCGCGCAGCGGGGCTTTAAAGGCCGCCGCCACCGGCGCGCAGAACGCCTGCCCGTGCGGATTTGCCGATATAGTATAGCACAGCGTATCGGAATATGCAAGTGTTTTTTTATATTTTTTTCGCCGCTTCTACTCGTCAAACAGGCATTCCTGCAGCTCGAACAGTTCGGCGCGTAAACCGTCCGTTTCCGCGCGCTGGATCGTCCAGCGGCGGTCGACGAGCGAAACGCGGTCGCCCTCGCGCGCATCCGGCGGGAGCTTTTCCGCCAGCACATGCACCGGCATGCCGCCGTCCGGCACGAGCACGGCAAGCGCGCCTTCAAAACGGTCGATTGAAAACGCTCTATCCATTGTCCGTCTCCGTATACATCTGCCGACCGTCGGAATAGATGCGGATGCTGCCCATCGTATCGGTGCGCAGCACGGTCGTGCCGAGCTTTGTGAGCTTATCCATCGTTCCTTTATGCGGATGGCCGTAATCGTTGCCCGCGCCGCAGGAGATCACGCCGAAGCGCGGATCGACAGCTTTCAGAAACATCGCCGACGACGAAGTGCCGGAACCGTGATGCCCGACCTTGAGGACGTCCGCGTCGAGATAGCCGGCATACTTGCCGTTCAGAAGCTGCTTCTCGACGGCGACTCCGGCGTCGCCCATGAACAGGAACGACGTTTCACCCCAATCCAGACGAAGCACGACGGACATATCGTTGAGCTTCTCCGACTGAACAGAGGGAGACAAAACGGTACACTGTCCCCTGCCAAGCGGAATGGTATAGCAGGGTTTTGCGGAAATCATCTTTGCGCCGGACTTTTTGACGGCTGTCAGCAGGTCTTTATAGAACGAATGCGTCGGCGTGTTGATCTGTGTGAGTCGCGGCATCACCACGTTCCGCACGGTAAAGGCGGCGATCACGTTGTCCAGACTGCCGATATGATCGGAGTGCGGATGCGTGGCAACCACATATTCCAGCGTGTCGTCGCCGTACTGTTTGATATAGGAGATCATCTTTTTTTCGTTGCCGCGCTCACCCGCGTCGATCACGACAGTCTCGCCCGTCGGCGTCTGGATCAGGATGCCGTCGCCCTGTCCCACGTCGATAAAATGCACGGCAAGCTGATCGGCGTGTGTCTCCGGCGCTTCGGTAAAGCCCGCCAGTTCGTACAGCTCCTGCCATGTCGGCAGCGGACCGTCGCGCTTCCCGAAAAGCGTGATGGCCAAAGCGGCGATTGCGATCAGCGCAAGCAGGATGATCGTAACGGCTTTGGCCGCGCTGCGCCGCGGCGGACGCGCGGGTGCCGAATTCTCCGGCTGCATGCTCTCCTCTTCCGGTTCGTCCGGCTGCGGGGCCTGCACGGTTTCTTCGTTTACGTCCTCCGGTTCGCGATCAGGGTGATCTGTATGGTCTGTGTAGTTACTCAAAGTCGTCCTCCACGTCCTCGTAGTCGTCCGTATCAAACGGCGGCGCGTCGTCCGGCGCCGGAACGGGCGCAGGCGCGTCCGAAGACAGTGCGCACATCTCCATCCACTGCTGCTTGGTGATCAGCACCTTGCGCGGTTTGCTGCCCTCGAAGGGGCCGACGATCTTGCGTTCCTCCAGCTCGTCGATCAGCCGCGCGGCGCGCGCGTAGCCGAGACTGAGCTTGCGCTGCAGCAGCGTCGTGGACGCCATACCCGCTTCGACGACGACCTCGATCGCTTTTTGCAGCTTTTCGTCGCCGGGCGCCGCCGCGCCGCCTTCCTCGGCAGGCGGCTCCGCGCCTTTCTTTTTGGCGACGGACTGGCGCTCGATCTCGTCCATGACGCTCTCGTCATACGACGTTTCTTCCTGATTGCGGATGTATCTGACTACTTCCTCCACTTCGCCCTCCGAGACGAAGCAGCCCTGCACGCGCAGCGGCTTGGACATGCCGACGGGGCTGAACAGCATATCGCCATAACCCAGCAGCTTCTCCGCGCCCGCCGTGTCGAGGATCGTCCGCGAGTCCACCTGCGACGACACGGACAGCGCGATCCGGCTGGGGATATTCGCTTTGATAAGGCCTGTGATGACGTCCACGGACGGACGCTGTGTGGCGATCACCAGATGCATTCCGGCGGCGCGCGCCATCTGCGCCAGACGGCAGATCGCGTCCTCGACCTCGCTCTGGGCGACCATCATCAGGTCGGACAGTTCGTCGATGAAAATGACGATCCGGTTCATGCGCTCCATTTCCGGTTCCTCGTCGGCCAGACGGTTATAGCCCGTGATGTCGCGCACGTTGCGTTCGGCGAATTTTTTATAGCGGCCGAGCATCTCCGTCACCGCCCAGCCAAGCGCGCCGGACGCCTTGCGCGGGTCGGAAACGACCGGCACCAAAAGATGCGGTATGCCGCTGTACACGGTGAATTCCACCTGCTTAGGATCGATCATCAGGAGCTTGACCTCGGACGGTTCGGCATTGTAGAGGATGCTCATGATCATGGAATTGACACACACGGATTTGCCGGAACCGGTCGTGCCGGCGATCAGCAGATGCGGCATCCGCGCCAGATCCGCGCAGATCACGTTGCCGGCGATGTCCTTGCCAAGCGCCACGTTGAGGATGCTCTTGGCTCTGCCCTTGCGGTACACGTCCGTGTCGATGATCTCGCGCAGCGTCACGGACGCTTTGGCGCGGTTCGGCACCTCGATGCCGATGGCCGCCTTGTTGGGGATCGGCGCTTCGATGCGCACGCCCGACGCCGCCAGACGCAGCGCAAGGTCGTCGGCAAGTCCCGTGATCTTGCTGATCTTGACGCCCTCGGCGGGCAGCAGCTCATAGCGCGTCACGGACGGACCGCGGAATATACCTGTGATGGTCGCCTTGACGTTGAAGCTCTCCAATGTTTTGATCAGCAGCGCGGCGTTCTGCTCCTCCTCCGCTTTGCTGTTGCCGTATTCGGAATTGTACACCGGCTCGTGCAGACAGGTGATCGGCGGCTTGCGGTAGACGGGCGGCTTGTCCGGCTCGCCCTTCGACGCGGGCACGTCGAGATCGGCTTTTTCCTCCTGTGTTTCTTCCGGCTCCGGGTCCGGCGTTTTCTTTTTGCGAATATTGCGCGGCGGCTTCTGCATCGGCGGCACGATCTGCGGCTGCTGCGGATCGTCCGCGGCTGGCGTCTGCGACCCGTCCGGAACGATGGGCGGCAGGACAGGCGGATTCATCCCGGACGCCGGGCGGTCCTTGGCGTTGTCGGGATAGATGAAATCCGGAAGGAAATTATCGTTTCGCTCATATTCCAGCTTTTCGGACGCTTCCGGTCCGATGGGGATGTCGGGATTGAACGTCTTGACGCCGCTCTGCCTGTTTCTGTTCGCCTCGGCAGCCTGCTGCGCGCGTTCCTCTTCGCGGCGCTTGCGGCGCTCGGCGCGCTCGACCTCCAGCTCACGGTGACGCTGCATCCCTTTCTCGATGCGCTCGTCAGCCATCGTGCCGACCTTTTTAACGGGCTTAGAGAAGAAATGCATAAGCGTGGGCAGCGTGGTCCCGGAGAACAGCATAAAGAAAACGAACAGCGCAAGGAACATCGTGATCAGCGCAGGCGCCTTGCCCAGCTTCGCAAGACAGAACCCGATCGACGCGCCCAGCGCGCCGCCGCTCGTGGAGAAAGACTCCGTCGTCCACGCGTCGGCAAGCTGCGTGGCAAAGCCGGTGGACGACAAATATTCGGGATCGTTGAAGCCGACGTGGATAATCCCGCCGAGAAACAGCACGCACAGCGACGCGAAGATCATCTCCGACTTGATCCCGCCCAGCGGTTTGTTCGTGGAAAACAGGATCGCGAGCACCAGCAGGATCAGCGGCACGGCAAACGTACACACGCCGCCGAACACACCGTACAGCCCGTGGTGCAGCGCGTACCATGCGCCCTCTCCGCGGATAACGGCAATAAAGAACAGCAGCGCCGCGGACGCAAACAGAACGATCGCGATCCGCTGCCGCTTCGCCTGCTGCATCGACTCGTTGGCAGCAGGCTGCGTTTTTTTTGCGGTGGAAGATTTTGCCGCGGGCTTTGCCGACGTCGTTTTATTTGCGCCGGAGGTCGTTTTTTTGGCAGCCAATTGTATCCCTCTCTTATCTTTACAGATGCGGTCTTGTTTTTCGAAGACTGAATCGGTCAAACTATACCATGATAATTTAGTATAACATTTTTTGACGGGCAGGGCAAGTGTTTTTCGCAAAAAACGTACATTTGTTTTGTACGCTTTCCGGTCAATTTATTAAGAATTGATTAAAATTCACAATTTCGCAGTTCTTGTCGAAAAATAGTCTTGCTTTACCGGAACACTTTTGTTATAATGTGACTTACTGAATTCTGACAGTGTGAGTTGATATCGCTTGAAAATGACAAAGCCCTTTTACAAAGTCCGTCCGTTCTCCGACCTGCGGGAACTGATGGATATGAGCGTGGATCTTTTCGGCGACAGATACGCCTTTGAGGTCAAGCGCGAAAACGGCGAACACTACTTCATCACATACCGCGACTACCGCAGCGAGATCGACGCGCTCGGTACGGCGCTGTTTGAGATGGGGCTTGGTTCGGCGCGCATCGCCATCGCGGCAGCCAACTGCTACGAATGGTGCCTGTCCTACCTGGCGGTCGTCTGCGGCGGCGGCGTGATCGTGCCGACCGACAAGGAACTGGCCGCAGAGGACATTTACGGCATCCTCAAGAAGTCCGGCGCGAAGCTGATCTTTTGCGACCGAAACACCTTGGAAAAGCTCGATCCGGAACGCATCAGCGGCGTCACGCTCGTTTGTTTCAAACAGAAAGAGGACAAAGACGGCGTGCTGTCCTTCGACGAGTTGGTGCGCAAGGGACGGCGTCTGCTGTCCGGCGGAAAGGACAGCTATCAAAACGCGCAGATCGACCCGGAGGAAATGTGTACGCTGCTGTTCACGTCCGGCACGACCGGCACTGCAAAGGGCGTCATGCTTTGCCAGCGCAATCTCTGTCAGGACGTGCTGCATACGATGGAGGTCGTGAAGATCGATCCGGAGGACTGCGGTCTGTCCATCCTGCCGCTGCACCACACCTACGAGAGCACGATCATGCTGTTCTGCGCACCGTACTGCGGCGCGAAGGTCACCTTCTGCGACGGATTCAAGTATGCGCTGCGCAATATGAAGGAATTCAATCCAACGGTCTTTGTCAGCGTGCCGCTGATCCTCGAAACGGTGCATCGCCGGCTTCTCAAAGCGATCAAGGAAAAGCCGCACGGAGAGACAAAATTCAAGATCGGCAAAGCGCTGTGCAGAGCCGGCTCAAAAGTGGGCATCGACCTCAAGAAGGTCTTTTTCAAAGAGATCCAGGAGGCGTTCGGCGGCAAGATGCGTCTGATCATCTGCGGCGCCGCGCCGATCGATCCGCAGATATTGCAGGATTTCGACGCCTTCGGCATCCAGATCATTTACGGCTACGGTCTGACGGAATGCTCCCCGCTCGTCATCATCAATAACGACCGTCTGCATCTGGCCGAATCCATCGGCGAACCGCTGCCGGGCGTGGAGGCGAAGATCTTCAATCCCAACGCGCAGGGCGTCGGCGAGATCTGCGTGCGCGGTCCGATGGTGATGAAGGGCTACTATGAAAATGAAGAAGCGACGCGCGAAGTGATCGACAGCGACGGCTTCTTCCATACGGGCGACCTCGGACGCGTTGATGAGAAAAACCACTTCTACATCTGCGGGCGCAGCAAAAACGTGATCGTCACCGATAACGGCAAGAACATCTTCCCGGAGGAGCTGGAATACCATCTCGGCCGCAGCACCGTCGTATCCGATTCGCTGGTCTACGGCGCCGAGGATCAGAAGGGCAAGCTCGCCGTCATGGCGAAGATCCATCCCAACTACGCCGAGATCAAGGAAAAGCTCGGCAAGGACGAGGTTTCGGAGGAAGAAGTCACCGAGGTCATCCGCGAGGCCGTGGAGGAGACCAATCGCGTCGTGCCGAATTACAAACGCATCACGCGTTTCTCCATCCGCAAAACGGAATTCATCAAAACAACGACCGCCAAGATCCAGCGTTTCCGCAAGGAAAATCTGGAGGACGAATAAACTAAAGGAAAAGAAAGCCATGAACCGATCCTTTCCCAAACGCCTGCTCGCGCTTCTGCTCGCGGCGATCCTGACCGTCGGCGTCTGTCTGCCTGCCGCAGCGGCGCCGTCTTTCCCGCAGGATGCGCCGGATATGGTCAGCATCGAACAGTACCGCAGCTTCGTGCAGGCGCAGTCCGAAAAAAGCGCCGGGCCCGGCTTTTACCGTTTTCTGCGCACAGCGCGCTTCATAATCCGGCTCATGACCGGACAACTTCTGCTGCCCGACCGCAATTTCGACGTGCGGATGGACCCGTTGCTGGACAACTACTGCGCCTACATCGCCGCAAATTCCGATCTGGATATCACGCGCATCCTGACGAATCTGCCCGACACCAGCCTGCCCGCCGAGCTGGCGGTGAAGGTATTCCGGATCGACACCGAGCAGATGCGCCGAAAAATGTATGAAAAGCGCGACAAGCTCTGGGGCGAGGGCAAGGAAGCCGAAGCGATGATCTACTACTTCCTCGGCGCGTATTACAGCGTGATGAAGTCCTGCGACGTGACCGCCGTGACGACCGACGAGGAAAACGTGATCGAAGTCGTGCTGTATCTGACGTACCGCGACGGCGAACGCGAGGACGTGCATCCCGGCATCTTCATCAACACCGTGACGAACGAAGCGTACAACCGCGACGGCAAAGGCATTGTGGAAACAGGCTTTAACTGCTCGATCTATGAACTGCTCGTGTACGCGCCCGTCAACGCATGGATGCGCGATTACGGCTTCTGTTTCGGGTATGATTTAGCGTGCTACCTCTCGCCGAACTGGATGTGGAACTACACCACCCGACGTTTTAAATTCAAGTACGACGACCGCGAATGGATGATCCAGATCTGGAAGGGCAGCTATCTGGTCACTAACGGCGGCGAGATCGGCGTGTATAACCGCGACAAGAAAAAGATCGGCACGCACTACGACTGCGTCGGCGACGAGGATATGCTGGAAATGTCCATGTCCGTTTCTCACGGCGACGAGGAACTGTTTTCGCTTCCGGCCGCCAGACATTGGTGGATCAACGGATTCAAAATGGACAAGGTGCGCTACGCTCCGTCCTCGCTGACGATGCGCGCTTCGATCGTCCTGCGCGACGAAGAGATGCTCGGCGCTTTCCTGAAAGCGGTCGACCGCAACTACCGCCATGACGTGCACTATACGGTCGACGGTCTGACGGCCTATCTGACCTGGTAAAAAAATTTTTTTATTTTCCCCCCCGGTTGCTCTGTTTAGGACAACCGGGGGTCTTTTTATGCCCGGAAGTGAAGGGAACGAAAGGAGTTGACCGCCGATGAAAAAACCGAACCGTAAGGAAATGCTCTTCTGTCTGTACTATGCGCAGGACAGAAACGGCAAAGCTGCTGCTGCAAAAGCCGGATACTCCGACCCGCAGCAGACGGCTGTGCGGCTGCTGCAGCGGCAGGATATCCAGAAGGCCGTCGCGGAAAACACCCGCGTATGCCGGGCTGAGCCGGCCGAGTTGCTGGCAGGTTACCGCAAACTGGCGTTCGGAAGCGGCGCCGACGCTCTGCGGCTTCTCTTCGGCAGCGTGCCGCCGGACGAACTGGACGCCTTGGATCTGTTTAACGTGTCG
Source organism: Clostridia bacterium (assembly GCA_017449935.1). GTDB lineage: Bacteria > Bacillota > Clostridia > Oscillospirales > Acutalibacteraceae > UBA1425. The sequence continues at coordinate 116,996 of JAFSYP010000028.1, read as the reverse complement.
GAGATCAAGAAGCCCAAGGACGGCGCGCTGGAAATCAAGTTCTTCGACCGGCTGCGCGCGCTCGAGCGCCTGCAGCAGCTTTCCGGGGCAGACCGCGCGGACCCCGCTCTGCCGCTGTACCGCGCGCTCATGAACAGCGTCCCGCAGCCGGTCGGGAACACGGGAGGTGACGACGCATTCCGTTATCCGATTTCGGACGATTCTCCCCAAAGCAGCTGACTGTGCTGACGTGGTGGTGCGACAACAGTCCGCACCGCACACGCGACGCGATCCTGTGCGACGGCGCGGTGCGATCCGGCAAAACGGTCTGCATGACCCTGTCCTTCGTCCTCTGGGCGTTCTACCGTTTTCCGGATGCATCGTTCGCCCTGTGCGGCAAGACCATCGCTTCTCTGCGGCGCAACATTCTCACACCGATGCTGCCGCTGCTGCGGGAGCTGGGCTTCGACTGCGACGAAAAAGTCTCGCGCAATCTCGTGGAGATCCGTCGCGGCTCCGTTACCCACCGCTTCTATCTTTTCGGCGGCAAGGACGAAGGCTCCGCGGCACTGATCCAGGGGATGACGCTCGGCGGCGTCCTGATGGACGAAGTGGCGCTGATGCCGCGCTCCTTCGTGGAACAGGCGATGGCGCGCTGCTCCGTGCAGGGTGCGAAGCTCTGGTTCAACTGCAACCCGGAAAACCCGTACCACTGGTTCTACCGTGAATGGGTGCAGAAGGCCGAACAAAAAAACTGCCTGTATCTGCACTTTACGATGCAGGACAACCCGTCACTGTCTGCGGATGTGCGCCGAAGGTACGAAAACCTGTACTCCGGCGCGTTCTACGAACGGTTCATCCGCGGCAGATGGGTAAACGTATCGGGGCTGGTCTATCCGATGTTCCGCAAGGATCTGCACGTCGCCTCCCTGCAGGGAACGCCCTGCCGCTGCTTTATCTCCTGCGACTACGGTACGGTCAACCCGTCCTCCTTCGGACTGTGGGGACTGGGGACCGACGGCGTCTGGACGCGTATGCGCGAGTATTACCACGACTCGCGCAGGACCGGCGTACAGCGTACCGATGAGGAGCACTACGAAGGACTGACGGCTCTCGCGGGAGATCTGCCGATCGAAGCGGTCGTTGTCGACCCGTCCGCCGCCAGCTTCATGGAATGCATCCGCCGACACGGCGCGTTCCGTGTGCTGCCGGCCGACAACGACGTTTTGGACGGGATCCGCAAGGTGTCCTGTGCGCTTAAGGACGGAAAGATCCGCATCGATCCGTCCTGTACGGATACCCTGCGGGAATTCTCACTCTACCGCTGGGACGAAAACAGCGTGCGTGACGTGCCGAAAAAACAAAATGACCACGCCATGGACGATCTGCGTTACTTCGTGACCACTGTCATGCAAAAAGCGGACGGCGGTTTCTTTTCCGTGGCGGTAGAGCGATGAAGGAGGTTTTTATGCCCTTTAAAAAGAAAAGAGCCGCGCCTGCGGCAGCAGTCCAGACGGCGCCGCGCCATCCCTTCGCGGGCGATCCGTTCACGCTGCCGCAATGGTACGCGTCGGCGGCGAGCTTCGCGCTGTACGACACGCTGCGCACAGCCGTGCCGATCATCGACGCGGCCGTCGGCAAGCTGGTGCGTCTGACGCTCGGTTTCGAGGCGCACTGCAAGGACGGCGACGCCGATCGCGCTTTGCAGGACTTTATCCAGCACGTTCCGCTGGGCGGCTGCGGCTGCGGCGTACCGGCGTTTCTGAGCGCCTACCTCGATCAGCTGCTGACCTACGGTACGGCGATCGGCGAGATCGTCGTGCAGAACGGACAGGTCATGGGACTGTACAACGCGCCGCTGCGGTGCATCGAACTGCGACGCGCAGCCGACGGCTTCTCCGCCGAGGTCCTCGCCGGCGATCCGCACAAGACGCCTGTCCCCTATCCGGATCTGCTGCTTCTGTCCGCGCTGCGTCCCGCGCCCGGCGCGCTGTACGGCACGTCGCTGCTGCACGGGCTGCCGTTCGTGACCTCGATCCTTTTAAAGATCTTCACCGCGACAGGCGAGAACTGGGATCGTCTGGGCAACGTGCGCTTCGCCGTGACGTACAAACCGCAGAACGACGCGATCGACCGCGCCTGGGCGAAGGAACGCGCCATGCAGGTCGCAAAGGAATGGAGCGAAGCGATGCAGAGCGGCGCGCACGCGAAGGATTTCGTGACGGTGGGCGACGTGTCTATCCGCGCGATCGGCGCGGACTGCCCGATCCCCGACTGCGAGGTCCCCGTGCGTCAAATGCTCGAACAGATCCTCGCCAAAACCGGCCTGCCACCCTTCCTGCTCGGCCTGTCCTGGTCGTCCACGGAGCGCATGTCCGCGCAGCAGGCCGATCTGCTCACGAGCGAGCTGGAGGCCTACCGCGCACTGCTGACGCCCGTGCTGCAGAAGATCCTGCGCACGTTCCTGCGTCTGTCCGGATCCGCCGAGGAGCCGCAGATCGTCTGGAACGACGTCACGCTGCAGGATGAGGTGGAGCTCAGCCGCGCACGCCTGTATGACGCGCAGGCGAAAAAGCTGCTGCAAAGCCTTGAAAAGGAGGCCGACACATGATCAAAAGTTATTTGTCTGCTCTGGAAAACACACAGCAGACGCTGACCGACGAGGATCTCAAATGCATCCACAGGTACACCCGCAGGCCGATGACGGCCGACGAGCTGTATACTTTTTCAATGGTGCTGTGCGACAACGAGATCGACCGCGACCTGGAACGGTTCGGGATCGACGCGCTTGAAACGATCGCGGGGATGTTCGTCGGCACGACCGGACTGTTCGATCACAGTCTGCAAAGCCGCGACCAGACCGCGCGCATCTATAAGACTGAATGCCGCACCGACCCGACGCGCCGCACCGAAACAGGCGAACCGTACACATACGTATTCGCCGCGGCGTATATGCCGCTCACGCCGGAGAACGCGTCTCTGCGCACGGAGATCGACGCCGGGATCAAAAAAGAGGTCAGCGTCCACTGCAGCTCGGCTGTACGCCGCTGCTCGGTCTGCGGCGCGGACGTGCTGCACGCGCCCTGCGCGCACCGCAAGGGCGACGTCGTGGACGGCAAGGTCTGCCACCACATCCTCTCCGCGCCGACGGACGCATACGAGTGGTCGTTCGTCGCGGTCCCGGCGCAGCGCGCAGCTGGCGTCGTCAAATCATTCCGAAATAAGGAGGAACCCATGCAGGACATTCTTTCAACCGTGCGTAAGTCCACGGATTCTCTCACGCTTTCGCCGCAGCAGCTCACCGCGCTGCAGGCGCAGCTCTGCGAGCTGGAGTCCGAGGCGTCGCTGGGCAAGGCGTACCACGTACAGCTCATACAGGATACGATGCGTCTGGCGCTCGCCGCGATGCCGGACGCTGACGGCGACGCGCTCAAAAGCGTCTGCGAAAAGCTGACGGCGGACGAACTTCAGGCGCTGCGCAAGGGCTTCACGACGCTCGCAAATCACCGTATCCCGCTGCAGCCGCAGCTCCGTCTCCCCGATTCGCCGTCCGAAGAGGACAGCGCATTCATAATTTAAGGAGGTCATTCCATGAATCTTTCCGCAAACGGTTTCCTGCAGGCCGCGCTGACTATGCAGGCGGCCGATACGATCCCCAGCGGCACGACCGTCAAGCTGACGGATAATTTCACCGCATCCGCCGCGGAAAACGGCGATGCGTTCGTCGGCGTCGTGCTGACATGCAGCGGCGCGCTCTGCGCGGTACAGATGCGCGGCGCCGTCACGCTGCCCTATTCCGGCACGGCACCGTCCGTCGGTCCGGCCGTACTGGTCAGCGACGGAGACGGCGGCGTCAAGTCTGCCGAAAGCGGCACGAGCGTGTGCGTCCTCGCCGTGGACACGGTGCGCGGCACGCTCACCTGTATTCTGTAAAGAGGAGGAACAACTATGGCATTTGATACGTTGAAACTGGAAAAGGGTCTGTATACCACCGGACGTTCCTTCACCGGAACGCTGGAGGCGCTCGATCCGTCAGAGCAGTACAAGGGCACCGCGCTCGAAGGCCTTGACGCCTACCAGCGCCAGCTCAAACGCTTCGACATCCGCATCAGCGGCCCCGGCAGCAGTCCGGTCGAGAAGTTCTTCGCCACGACCGACTCCGCCGCACTGTTCCCCGAATACGTCTCCCGCGCCGTGCGGCAGGGCATGGAGGAAGCGGATCTGCTGTCGTCTATCGTCGCGGCCACCACGCTGATCGACTCGCTGGACTACCGCTCCATCGAATCCGTCCCCACCGAGGAGGAAAAAGCGCTCTCGCCGGTCGCGGAAGGCGCGTTCATCCCCGAAACGCGCGTGCGCACGCAGGAGAACCTTGTCCGTCTGCACAAGCGCGGCAGGATGCTGACCGCTTCATATGAAGCCATCCGCTTCCAGAAGCTCGATCTGTTCACCATCACGCTCAAGCAGATCGGCGCCTACATCGCGCGCACGCAGTTCACGGACGCGGTGACCGTGCTGAAAAACGGCGACGGCAACAACAACGCCGCGTCGTCCTCGAACGTGGCGGACACGACGAACCACACGCTGACCTACGGCGATCTGGTGGATTTCTGGAACCTGTTTTCCCCGTACAGTCTGCGCACGCTGATCGCCTCCCCCGCGGTACTGGCGAAGCTGCTCAAGCTCTCCGAATTCAAGGACGCGAAAGCCGGCTTCAATTTCCAGAGCACGGGCAAGATGATCACGCCCATCGGCGCGGAGCTGCTGCGCTCCGGCGCGGTCGCGGACGACGAGATCCTCGGCCTCGACAATACGTGCGCGCTGGAGATGGTCAAGGCGGGCGAAGTGACGACCGAGTACGACAAGCTCATTGACCGCCAGCTCGAACGCGCCGCCATCACCTCGACGGCCGGCTTCTCCAAGATCTTCCGCGACGCTTCGCGTCTGCTGCACATCTGACGGAGGCGCGGGATGAACGAATGGAACGTACTGGAAAGTCTGCATACGCTGCTGCACATTACGGATGACACGCGCGGCGAAATGCTCCGTCTCTGCCGCGCCGCGGCGGACGAGCTGCTGCCGCAGCTGAAAGATCCTGCCGACGCCGACGATCCGCGCATCATCCGTGCGGCGGCAGGCGTCGCCTACTACTATGCCATGCTGCGAAAAAACGCCGAGGATGCGGATATGAGCTACTTCAAGGCGGGCGACGTCGTTGTCCACCGCTCGGACAAAGCCGCACAAAGCCGCGCGCTTCAGGTGCGCGAAAGCCTGCTGCTGCCCGCGCTGCCTCTGCTGCGCGACGACCGCTTCCTCTTCCGCAGCGTGTAAAGGAGCGTGTTTATGCAGATCAAACAATTCATGGACCGCTTCGGCCGCAAGGCGACGCTGCGGCAGCCGGACGGCTGGCAGAGCACGCCCTTTTGCTGCTTTTTGCAGCCGCTTCGGTACAAAAACAAAATGTATCTCTACGGTGTGAACACCCAGATCGGTCACAATGCGCAGGGACATTACCTGTATATCGGCCCGCCGGAGCATGACCTGACAGCGCTCGGCGACAACGTGCAGCTTCGGATCGGAGACGAAAGCTACCGGATCGACCGCGCGGAAAAGGTATATTGCGGCAAGGACCCGTACTACATCTGGGCGATCGTGCGCACCGTCGTGGAAGAAAGCGAGGAACCCGCATGAGCTCTGTCAGCGCCCTGCCGGGCGAGATCGTCCGGTGGCTGTCCGCACAGCCGGATCTGTCCCACATCACGTTCCTGACGGAATATCCCGCCATCAAAAAAGCCGTCCCGCTGCGCAAGGTCATCGTGGCGGTCGGACTTCAGTCCGTCACACTGACCGATCAATTCCGCGACGACGGAAACGGCGTGCTGGTACGGCAGGAATACTGCCGTACCGCCGCCATGCGCATCCAACTGGCGATCCATGTCCCGTTCTCTCTCGGCGGCCATACGTGCCACGAGGTTTTCTCCGACGTGACCGACGCGCTGAATTTTGCCTCGAATCTGCACATCGAGGAATCCGGCTGCGAAAATGTCACGGAGGACAGAGACACGGATGCGCTGGTGCTCAAAGGATACGTGCAGATCTCGGCGGATTTTTGTCCCGCAGTTTCCTCCAATATGAACTTTCAGTCTTTTTTTGATAAAGAGCTGCTGTGCGGGACGCATATCCGTGACGCCGAGCTGCATGCCAGCGCTGCGGAAAAGACGCAGTGGAACCATCCGCTGATCGTGTCTTCCTATGTGGGCACCGGAGCGAATTCGCGCACCATCACGCTCGATTTCGAGCCGGCATGGGTCCAGGTTTTCGCTTTTGAATACCCGCCCGCGCTGTATAACGCCGGCGCGCAGCGGGTCGAATACTACACCGCCTTTGCCGGCAGATACGGCTGCCAGCACGGGATCACGCTGGACGGCAGAACGCTGCGCGTGTACTCCGATCAGAGCGATTACTCCGGCGGAATGCCGAAGCTGAACATGGCGGGATGCCGCTATGGGATCGTGACGTCCAGATAACGTTTTTACGGGACTGCCCTGAAAACGGACAGCCCCGTTTTTTCATAATAATATACATCATCCACGGACAGTTTATTGTTCGTTGCTTTTTCGTTCGCATTGTGATACAATACCCTGCGTACACTGTCAAAGGACGTGAAATCATGCGAATGCGGAGAAAGAAAAATCTGGAACAGCGGCTTGCCGCCTGCACGGACGTGCTTGTCCCGATCCGGTATGCCGACCGCCATTTCGACGCGCCGGTCGACGAGGATCTGACGCTCGATCTCGCCGCGCTGTTCGGCAACGACCGTCCGGTGCATCTGGAGATCGGCTGCGGAAAAGGCGGGTTCGTGGCAGAAGCGGCGCGCAGAAATCCGGACGTCAATTTCCTTGCGGTCGAAAAAACGGCGAACGTGATCGTCTGCGGATGCGAGACGGTACAGGCGCTCGGACTTCCGAACGTCCGGTTCCTCAAGCTCTCCGCCGAATACCTGTGGCGGTATCTGCCGCCGCAGAGCATCGCGCGGCTGTATCTGAATTTTTCCTGTCCGTTTCCGAAAGAAAAGTACCGCAATCACCGTCTGACGGCTCCGCGTTTCCTGCGGATCTACAAGCAGATTCTGTTGCCCGGCGCGCAGATCTGGCAAAAAACAGACAACATGCATTTCTTCGAGTTCAGCATCGAAAACCTGACACAGAACGGTTTCGCTCTGCAGAATGTTTCGCTCGATCTGCACAACAGCGGATTAGCGGACAACATCGTCACGGAATACGAAAGCCGTTTCGCGGCGCAGGGAGCGCCGATCTACCGGCTGGAGGCGTACCTTCCGTAATATCCGAACAAGAAAAGAGGAAAGCAAATGCGCGACAAAAGCAGCTGTGAATTCTGTCTGCACTATACGTTCGACGAGGACAGCGAATGTTATTCATGCGAGATCGATCTGGACATGGACGAGTATGAGCGATTCGTCACAGACACCGTTTCGGACTGTCCGTATTATCAAGGCGGCGACGAGTATACTATCGTGCGCCGTCAGAATTGAGGTTTCTTATGCGTGTATTACAAGGGCTTGAACCGACAGAAGTATTTCGGTATTTTGAGCAGATCTGCGCGATCCCGCACCCTTCGGGACATCCGCGGCAGATCGGCGATTTCTGTGCGCGTTTTGCCGAAGCGCACGGACTTCGGTATATCCGCGACGGGTTCGGCAATCTGATCATATTCAAGGACGGCGATCCGAATAAGGCGCCGGTGATCCTGCAGGGACATCTGGACATGGTGTGCGTCAAGGAGCCGGACGTTCAGATCGACTTTCTCCGGGACGGTCTGCCGCTGTGCACGGACGGAGAATTTATATTCAGCCGCGGCACCAGCCTCGGCGCGGACGACGGGATCGCCGTGGCCATGATCCTCGCGATCCTCGCCGCCGATACGAAGGATCTGCCGCCGATCGAAGCCGTGTTCACGATGGACGAGGAAACAAGTATGCGCGGCGCGGCAGGGCTGGACGTTTCCGTGCTGCGCGGCAGACGGATGATCAACCTCGACTCCGAGGCGGAAGGCGTACTGTGGGTCAGCTGCGCCGGCGGCGAACGCGTCACGATCCGGATGCAAACGGAAACCGAAGCGGCGAGCGCGCCGTGTTTTGCGGCGGAGCTGACCGGACTTTGCGGCGGACACTCCGGCACAGAGATCGACAAGGGACGGCAGAATGCCGTTCTGGCGACGGCGAAGCTGCTGCGAAGCGTCCCGCAGCTGCGGCTGTGCTCTCTTTCCGGCGGCAAGGTCGACAACGCGATCCCTGCCGAATGTACCGCGGTGTTCTGCGGCAGCCCCGACGCGCTGCGTTCGGCGTTTGAGCACGCGCGCTGCGCATGGGAAGATACGGAACCGAACGCGCGTCTTTCCGTCCGGCCGACCGACGCACAGCCCGCGCTGAATTCGCAAAACACCGCCGCCGTGCTGGACCTTCTTGACGCGCTGCCCAACGGCGTGCAGGCGTTCAGCCGCGAGATCGAAGGGCTCGTTGAAACGTCGCTCAATCTCGGCGTGTGCAGGATCGGCCGCGACGGCGCAGAGCTGCATTACAGCGTGCGCAGCTCGGTGGACGCCGCCCGCGAAGCGCTGGTCAAAAGGATCACGGAAACGGCCGCATCCTTCGGCGCCTCGTCCCGGACGTCCGGCGGATATCCCGCGTGGCAGTATCGCAAGGATTCCCCGCTGCGCGAAACAGCCGTTCAGGCGTTTACGGCGCTGACCGGCCGCGCGCCTTCCGTCGAAGCGATCCACGCAGGATTGGAATGCGGCTTGTTCTGCGGCAAGCTCCCGGACCTCGACTGCATCTCCATGGGTCCGGATATTTTCGACATCCACTCCCCGTCGGAACGCCTGTCCGCCGCCTCGGTCGCGCGGACGTACGCGCTCGTGTGGGATATTCTGAAACGCTTGAGGTGAAAAAATGAAGACTTTCTTTATAGCGGACACGCATTTCGGCGACAGTTCCATTTTTCGGTACGAGAACCGTCCGTTTGCATCGGTGCGGGAGATGGACGAGGAAATGATCGCCCGATGGAACGCCGCGGTGCAGAACGAGGACGTCGTCTACGTTCTCGGCGACTTCGGCGCAGACGGCAGAGAGGCCGAAACACTCTCGCGGCTGAACGGAACAAAATATTTGATCAAAGGCAATCACGATACGAAAAGCAACGCGGAATACCGCGCGTTCGGATTTGCCGAGGTCTATGACCACCCTATCCTTCTTGACAGCTTCTGGATACTGTCGCACGACGCCGTGTATGTGAACACGAACATGCCCTATGCCAATCTGTTCGGCCATGTCCACAATTCTCCGATCGTGAAGGATCTCAGCGCACAGCACTGCTGCGTTTCCGTGGAAAGGATCCAATACACGCCGATCGCGTTCGACACGATCAAAAGAAGGATCAAAGAGGCCGTCGAGGAACAGACGAAAGTATAATTAAAGCAGCAACCGCAAACGGGGCTGTCGCACTTCAGCTTGAATTGCGACAGCCCCGTTTTTGTTGTTTGAGCCTCTTATGAGGATGAGGATGCGGATACGGACGCGGCCTGCTGTGCGTCCATGACAGCGTCGATCGCCAGAACGACCGCCAGCGCCATCACCTCGTCCGTGCCGTCTGCGATGTCCAGCTCGAACGAATCGCCCCAGCTCATCCAGTGCTTGTGGATCGCGATGATCGTTCGCATTCCTTCGCTGACCGTATAATCATGCGCAAAGAAATCGCCCTGCACCTCCCAGCCGAGGCCTTCGATCACATACGTCGGCTTGAAAAGCGTGAATTTTTTCGTGATCTGCGCGACCTCCTGCCCGCCGATTTCAACGATAAAGCGCGGCAAAAAAGACGGGATCTTCTGCCGAACGAACGCGATCTGTTCGCCGGACGGCGTCATGATCCACAGCTTTTTGCCGATCGAGAACACCTTGCCTTCGATATAATACCGATCCGCGCCGGTCTCATCCTTTACCCACGCGCGATCTTTCCAGGAAAAGAATTTCTGTTTGAGATATAGTTTCATAGGCTCACACACTCAGCAGTCCCGCATCGACCAGATACTGTCCGCCGGTACAGTACCGCGCCTTGTCGCTGGCAAGGAACAGCACCAGATTTGCCGCGTCCTCCGGTTCGATCCACGGCACAGGCTGGAGATTACCCGCCGAACGCTCCGCGATCTCGATGGGCGTCATGCCCTCCATCGCGGCAAGGCCGTCGTTCATCGGCGTGTTGACGCCGGTCGGATGGATGCTCACCACACGGATATTGTACGGCGCCAGCTCGATCGCCCACGCCTTCGTCAGTCCCGTCAACCCCCACTTGGACGCCGTGTAATGCGACAGACGGTTGCCGCCGCGCAGGCCCATGACGGAGGAGTTGTTAATGATGACGCCGTTCTTGGCTTTTTTCATATACGGCACGACGCGGCGCGCTACGTTGAACGGGCCCTTTAAGTTGATGTCGATCATGGCGTTCCATTCGTCGTCCGTCATGGTATCAACCTCGGCGTATGCGCAGATGCCGGCGTTGTTAAACAGGACGTCGATCTTGCCGAACGCGGCGATCGCCTGCTCCACCGCGGCCGTGACCGCTTCGTCCGAACGCACGTCGCCCGCGGCAATGATCGCGCGTCTTCCAAGCGCCTCGATCTCCGCTTTCAGGCTCTGCAGCTCGTCGCTCGTACCGAACTCGTACGCCGGGTACTCGATCTTTTTCGCCACGTCGAACGCCACGACGTCCGCGCCCTCCTTCGCGAACGCGAGCGCTGTCGCTCTGCCCTGTCCGTGCGCCGCACCGGTGATGAACACGACTTTATTTTCAAAATCAGCCATTGTCTTTATCCTCCTTTTTGTCGTTGAGATAGCTGTATAAAACTTCGTCCAGCGGCACCTTCGCCACCGTGTTGAACAGATTCGTGGCGTACATGATGCCCGCAAAGGCGATCAGCTGCACGAGCTGCGCGTCGGTATACTGTGCGCGCAGTTTTTCATAGATCGCGCTGTCGATGCTGTGCGGCCGCTTTGTGATCTGCACGCCGAAATCCAGAAGCAGCTGCTCCGTTTCGTTCAGGACCAGATTCTCCGGGTCCTCGCCCGCGTCCACCAGGATCTTGCGGAAGAACGTGCCGCAGATCAGACAGTCGTTGCCCGTGGAGATGGCATAGGAAAAGATCGACAATGCGCGGTCGCCGAACGTGGGGCGCAGCTCGTCATAGAGCGTATACCAGTCCATGTAAGTTTTAAAGGACTGCACGTCGTGCAGCAGCGTGCGCTTCATGTTGGTGATGCGGCCGTGCTTTGCGATCTGGTCGTCGTATTCGCGGCGGACAGCCTCGTCCGCGGTCTCGTACTCGGTCATCGGGATGAATGCCATAGTTTTATGCTCCTTCGCTGATATTTTGCAGCAGTTTCATATAGAACCGGACGCCGTCGAGATAGCTCTGCGTTGACAGGCGTTCGTCGTTGCCGTGCATACCCGCGCGTTCCTCCGCCGTGAAGCGGAAGCCCGCAAAGCGATAGACGTTTTTGCAGATGGCGGTAAAGTGCTTGGAATCCGTGCCGCCGTTCATCACATAAGGCACTGCGGGAACGCCGGGATAAACGCTGTCCACAGTCCGCGAAAGCAGACGGAACGCATCGGTATCCGTCGGAGAAAACGGCGACGGCTCGAATTTATAATCATACCGCACCTCGGCGTGTTCGCCCGCAGACTCGGCGATATGGCGCAGCGCGGATTCCGTCGTGTCCCACGGCGCAACGCGCACGCTGAAACCGACCTCCGCCGTATTGGGGATGCTGTTGATCTCCTCGCTGCCGCGCAGCTTCGTCAGCGCGACGGTCGTGCGCAGCATGGCAGCCGTTTCGCCGTTCTGCATCATGATCCTTTTGACAAGCGGCGCGAACAGCCAGAGGTTGCCGAACACAAGCCGGTTGCCGAATCCGGAATACGCCGCGATCGTGCGCAGCATCTGTCGCGTCACGTCCGACAACTGCGCCGGGAACGGAGAAGAACGCACGGCGCTGAGCACGTCCACCAGACGGTAGGTGGAGTCTGTCGAGCGCGGCATGGAAGAATGACCGGGCACGCCGCCGACGCGCACGACCGTATCGACAACGCCTTTTTCGCTCACGCCGACCATCGCGAACTCCTGCTTGACGCCGAACGCCGGAGAGTACACGACCGCGCCGCCCTCGTCGAGCACGAACCACGGTTCGATCTGCCGCTCTTTCAGCCACCGCACGATGGCAGGCGTCGTATCACCGCCGGTCTCCTCGTTATTGGTAAAGGAAAAATATACGTCGCGCGACGGACGAAAGCCCGTTTGCAGAAGGCGCTCGGACGCTTCAAGCAGCGCGGCAAGGATGCATTTGGTATCTACCGTGCCTCTGCCCCAGACAGCGCCGTCGATCACATCGCCGCTGAACGGCGGATGCGACCACTTTTCCGGATCGGCGCTCACAACGTCATAGTGGCTCATCAGCACCACGGGCGCGCCGCTGCCCGTTCCCTTCCACCGCAGCAGCAGACCGTACTCGTTGACGGTGTTCACTTCCAGTACGGCGAACAGCTGCGGATAGAGCTTTTGCAGCAGCGGCAGGAAATCCCGGAACGGCGTATAGTCGATCTCACCGTATCGCGGCCAGACCGTTTGAAGCCGGATCGTTTCCCCGAAACGCCGAAGCGCGCCGTCCTCGTCCAAAGACGGCGCAAAGGGCGCGTGACCGTCCGTTTTTGCCGGACGCAGCCGCAGTGCGCGCGTCAGCAAAACAGCGATCAGGATCACAAAAACCGCCAAAAGCGCAAATAGAACATACCGCATCGCTCTGCACCTCCTCTTTGTGTAAACAGTATACCACGAACAGACGGCGAAGTCTATCCTTTTTTCAGAAAAAAGCTCCGGCATGAAAGGATCATACCGGAGTAAAGGAAGAGAGATCGATCATTTTCTTAAACGTCTTAGCGCACGGCGGCAAAGCCTTTTTCGAGGTCCTCGAGGATGTCGTCGATGTGCTCCGTACCGATCGACAGACGGACGGTGTTCGGCCGGATGCCCGCCGAAAGCAATTCCTCGCCGGAGAGCTGGGAATGCGTCGTCGTCGCGGGATGGATCACAAGCGACTTGACGTCCGCCACATTCGCAAGCAGCGAGAACAGCTCGAGATGGTCGATGAACGCGTGCGCCTGCTCCTGACCGCCGCGGATATCGAAGGTGAAGATCGAGCCGCCGCCGTTCGGAAAATACTTTTCATACAGCGCGTGCTGCGGGTGATCGGGCAGCGACGGATGATTGACGCGTTCGACAAGCGGATGCTGCGAAAGATACTCCACGACCTTCTTTGTGTTTTCCACATGCCGGTCGAGACGAAGCGACAGCGTTTCGACGCCCTGAAGCAGCAGAAACGCGTTGAACGGAGAGATCGCTGCGCCGGTGTCGCGCAGCAGGATCGCGCGGATATACGTCACAAACGCCGCCGGACCGACCGCATCGGCAAACGATACGCCGTGATAGCTGGGATTGGGCGCGGCGATCGGGGCATACCTGCCGCTCGCTTTCCAGTCGAATTTGCCGGAGTCGACGATGACGCCGCCGAGCGTCGTGCCGTGGCCGCCGAGGAACTTCGTGGCGGAATGCACCACAATGTCCGCGCCGTATTCGATCGGCCGGATCAGGTACGGCGTGCCGAACGTGTTGTCGATGACCAGCGGGATCCCGTGACGATGCGCGATCGAGGCGACGGCTTCGATGTCCGGAATGTCGCTGTTCGGATTGCCGAGCGTTTCAATGTAGATCGCCTTTGTGTTGTCCTGCACGGCCGCTTCCACTTCGGCAAGATCGTGGATGTCCACAAACGTCGTTTCAATACCGTAGTTCGGCAGCGTGTGCGCGAGCAGATTGAACGAACCGCCGTAAATGCTCTTCTGCGCTACGATGTGCTCGCCTTTCTGCGCGAGCGCTTCGATCGTGTAGGTGATCGCCGCCGCGCCGGACGAAAGCGCCAGCGCCGCAACGCCGCCCTCCAATGCCGCCACGCGTTCTTCAAGAACGCCCTGCGTGCTGTTGGTCAGTCTGCCGTAAATGTTGCCTGCATCCGCAAGACCGAAGCGCGCCGCCGCATGGGCGCAGTCACGGAAAACATAGGAAGTGGTCTGATAGATCGGCACCGCTCTCGAATCGGTCGCGGGATCGGGCTGCTCCTGTCCGACATGAAGCTGCAAGGTTTCAAATCTGTAATTCGCCATGGTCATGATCCTTCTTTCTTAAAAAAATTCGGGAAACGCCGCTGCGCTTCCCGATCGGATCCGTTTCTTCGGATCGCGGGGCTTTGCGCCTGCGTTCTACCCGAAGTATACAACGAAACTATGCATTTGTCCAATACTCTATAAAAATAGTCAGTAATAGATTGTCCCTATAACAATCACTTTTACTTATACGAAAGCAGATATCTTTCCAATTCTTCGACGTATGCCTGCGCCAAGTCGCTCAGCGGCAGATTCTTCCGCGCGATGTAGCCGATCTCCATGCGGTCGGATGCGTCCGCGTCGTCCGACACAAGCGGCACTGCCGCATAATCCGATCCGTTCAGTTCCTTGCAGATGATGCCGGAGCAAAGCGTATACCCGCCCACGGCGACCATCAGATTGAGCATCGTCGCGCGGTCGTTGACGCGGATCATGCGCGGGTACTCATAGGCGCTCAATATCTCCTCCGCAAAATAGAAGGAAGCCGTTCCCCCCTGCTCGAACGCCATGCACGGATAATCCGCCAGCTCCTCGAAGCGGATCGACGGACGGTCTGCCAGAGGATGCCCTTTCCATAAATAAACGTATGCGCCGCAGTCGATCAGCTTATGAAACGCGAGCTTGTGCGTCTGAAACAGCTTTTCGAGCGCCTTTCGGTTGAAGTTGCTCAGAAACAATACGCCCAGCTCGCTTTTGCCGGTGCGCACGTCCTCGATGACTTCGAGCGTTTTCGTTTCGCGGATCGCGAAATCGTACTCGGCGGTATTGTACCGTTTCATCAGCTCCGCAAAGCTCTTGACCGCGAACGAATAATGCTGGCAGGACACTCCGAACTTTTTCTTGCGCGCGCCGCTCTTTCCGTACTTCTCCTGCAGCGCGTCGACCTGCTGCATCACCGCGCGCGCATAGGACAGGAATTCCTCGCCCTCGCTCGTCAGCGTGACGCCGCGGCCGCTGCGGTAAAAGATCGTGACGCCGATCTCTTTTTCCAGCTCCTGCATGGAAGCGGTGAGCGACGGCTGCGATACGTACAGCACCTCCGACGCCTTGTTGAGCGATCCCATCTCGGAGATCGTGATCGCATAATGCAGCTGTTGGATCGTCATAATGCGTTCTCCTATCAGAAACAGTACTTGAAAACCTACAAAAGCCATGGTATAATGGGGTAAAAGGAAAGGGGAAGATACCATGCGTATTTCAACCAAAGGCCGCTACGCACTGCGGATGCTCGTAGATCTTGCGGAGCATCGGGACGCCGGATTTGTCGCACTCAAGGACGTCGCAGAGCGGCAGAACATCTCCAAAAAGTATCTTGAACAGATTATCCCCATGTTCAACAAGCGAAACATCCTGCGTACCGAACGCGGCGCGCAGGGCGGATATATGCTCGCGCGCGCCCCGCGCGAGTACACGGTCGCGGAGATATTGGAGCTGACGGAAGGCTCTCTCTCCCCCGTCGCCTGCGCGGATGCGGACCCCGTCGTCTGCGAACGGTGCGCCGACTGCCCCACGCTGCCCATATGGCAGGGACTGACGCGCGTGATCCGCGAATATCTGGAGGGCATCACACTGCAGGATATTCTGGACAGACAAAGCGGCGTCGGAAACGATTATGTGATCTGACGGCTTATTCCCCGACGAAGTCCCACGTGTTGATCCCCAAAGGCTCGCGGCGCTTCCGGTCGACTTTCCCGTCGACAACTTGCAGGAAGATCTCCGCCGTGAGCGAGATCACGCACCGCAGCAGATGCCCGCCGACGACCGTTCCGCCTTTTCCCGCACAGGTGATGTGCAGGTGCGCATAGGCTTCGCCGTTCATTGTATTGATATTACCCACGAGCGAGGTGATCTCGTGCGTACCGGTCAGCGTGCGGCGGTCATAGCTTTTGGTTTCCGTATCGAACACGCCGATCTCGATCTCGCCGGCGCCGCCGATACCCGTCACGCCCGCAAGCGTGACGTTTTCTTTTTTCGCCGTCAAAAGGATCTGCTCAAGGATCTCGTCGCCCGGATCGAGCCGCAGCGCGATCGAATTACCGAATCTTTTATACTCCATAACCGTTTTCCTTTCTCACGATTTCTTTAATGTCAGTGTTACGACCACAAGCTCCGGGCGGTTATGCACACGGAACGGGAAGCCGCTGTTGCCGACCCCGCGGCTGACGACCATCGTCGTCCGATCCTGCCTGAAGACGCCGCAGGTAAACTTCGGAAACATGCCCTGGACCGGCGCGAACAATCCGCCGACAAACGGCAGACGGATCTGTCCGCCGTGCGCGTGCCCCGCGAGGACCAGCTGTACGCCCTGCTGCGCATAGACCGCGAATGCTTCCGGACGGTGGGACAGGAGAATCGTGAACTGCCGCGCATCGAGAGAAAGCTGCGAAAGCTCCCTGCGCACGACCTCGCTGCCGATCTCCCATTCCGGCGCTCTTGCCGGATCGTCGATCCCAGCAATACATATCCCGTCCGCGCCGTTTTGCAGCGCGGTCTTTTCGTTTATCAGAACATGTACGCCCGCTTCGGTCAGACGCACGAGCAGCGCGTCACGTTCCGCGCTGACCGTGTCATGATTGCCGCAGACATAGTAGACCGGCGCCGTCTCACACAGATCGCGCGCCAGACGTATCGCCGTATCCGTATCCGTTCGGCGGCGGTCGATCAGATCGCCGGTCAGAGCGATGACGTCCGGCTTTGCCGACCGCACCGCTTCACGCAGCCTGCGGTTCAGCGCGGCGGACTGCGTGTTATGGTAGTCGGAGATCTGCGCGACCGTGAGTCCGTCGAAGCCTTGCGGCAGCGAATCGAACGAAACGGAATACCTTGTCGTTTTCAGCGACGTATTTTCAAAATGCAAATAGTAAACCAGCGCCGCCAAAACCGCGGCTGCGCCTATGAACCAATAGAGCATGCTCTTTTCAGACTCCTGTCCGCGTACTCTTTACCCTTCGATCCAGAACACCCTGCCGTCTTTTCGCGGGGCGGCGGCAGGCGCGTCGCCGTCGGCATATCCGAGCGCGCAGTGCCCGATCCCTTCCCATTCGCCTTCGACGCCGAGGTCGGCAAGCAGCTTCCGGTAGAAGTCTGTTTCAAACTCCTCCTTGGCGCGGTGGATCCAGATGCTGCCCAGTCCCAGCGCGTGCGCCGCCTGCATCAGGTTGCCCATCACCAGAGAACCGTCATAGATCCCGGTCGGACAGCTCTTGTCCGCCAGCACAATCAGGATGGCCGGCGCGCCGTAAAACGGATCGAAGCTCTCCGGCCAGCCGCCGATACGGCAGTTGTCCGCCGCGATACGGTCGCGCAGCGCCTTGTCCGTCACGGCGATCGTGACGACCGCCTGCTTCCCGCGGCCGCTCGCCGCATACAATCCGGCCTCCACGATCTGTTCAAGATCGGCTTTCGGCAGCATATCAGGCTTGAATTTTCGGATACTTCTGCGCGTTTTCAGGTTATTCAATACTTCGTTCATTCCGTTACCTCCTCCAAAAACACACGGCGGAACGCTTCCAGATAACCGTATCCGTACAGGTCGTCCGGCTCCAGATAACTCGTTTCCGTCCACTCGTTCCAACTGTTGACCGTAATAAGCGGCGCGTGCATCCTGCCGCTTTGCAGCGACGCGTCCGCAAAGGCCTTGATCCTGCGGCAGGCCGCCTCGACGTTTTCCGGCGTGTTGTTCACGACCACGCCGGGCACGAAATCTTGGAATCGAACATTGTTGTCCCACCCGATCGACAGATTCGGATAGAACGGGATCGAAATGCTCGCCTGCGTCGCGCGGATGCTCTTTTCGTATGCGTCCGTAACGTCCGTATATTCGCCGTCAAACCGGATGGAGGCGCCCCAATTGTAGCTCGTCACGGAATCGACGCCGAGGAATTCGTATATCTCGGCGTTCGACTTGCCGCGCATCGCGTCGTCCTCCGCCAGCCAGTTGTAATGGTGGCGGTCCCAATGAACGAATTGCAGATGAAGGCCGGGGAAGCCCGCTTCCTGTGTTTTACGGCGAAAGCGCCGAAGTCCCTCCCGGCACGCCGTGGTCGAACCGAATGTGCGGATCAGGTTGTCGACGTCGAACACCATATAGACCGGACAGCCGTCTATCTTGTAATAATTGTCCCGTTTGAAATATCGCTCGATCGTGCGATCGCAGATTTTGTCAAAGATCTCCGGCGTCACGGCGCCGTTCCAGATGACCGTCGACAGGTCGGCGGAATTGCGTTTATCCCAAAGGTGCGTCGCGTTATGGTTCGCCCACATGAGATAAAACCGCATCTTATCGTTGTTGCGCGCCTTCAGGAATCCGTCGTTCAGGCAGTTTTCCAGAAACGGACGGTCGTCGTACCAATACCAGTCGTAGATAAAGACGTTCACGCCGTGTGACACGGCGGCTTCGATCTGCATCTCCATGACGTACCGGTCCGCCTCGTTGACGTAGCCCCAGACCGGCTTTCGCGGCCAACGGCATCCGGGATAGCCTTTGTCGCCCATCGACTTGACGGTCTGCCATTCGCCGTAGCCCTCCGGCCAGAAAATGCGGGTGCGCGGCTCGTCCCCGGTATAGGACGGCCAGATAAACGCTGCAATATCATACGGATTCATACATCTGTCTCCTTCAAAAAAATTCTAAATGCCGTAGGAAGCGCGAAGGAACGGCGTATCTCTCCCGGCGTGCGCCACACGAACGCATCCGTCTCGGCGCCGCAGAGGATCGTAAACGCGTCCATCTCCCAGCGGATATGCGTAAACACATGGGTGCGGTGCGTCTGCTCAAGAAGCGCCGCCGGCTGTACGCCTGCCCTCTCTGCCCAGCGCAGCGCGCCTTCCGCGTCGAGCGGTTCGTCCACATCGGGAAACGACCACATACCGGCGAGAAGTCCGCTGTCCTTCCGGCGCACAAGCGCCATCTCGTCGCCGTGCCAGAGAAGGAACACCGTTTTGCGAACGAGTCGCTTTTCCTTTTTCGGGCTTTTGACCGGAAGAGCCGCGGCTGTCCCGGCCGCGAAGCCTTCACACTTCTCCCGCAGCGGACAGTCGGCGCATTTCGGCGAACGAGGCGTGCAGACCGTCGCGCCCAGCTCCATCAGCGCCTGTGTGAATTCGCCGCACGCGCCCGAAGGATAAACGGCTTCAAGCCGTTCGGCGACCGACCGCCTGAACGCGGGAAGGTCGACCGGCGTCGCGTCGTTCGTATACCGCGCCGCAACGCGCAGGACGTTTCCGTCGACGGCGCTCGTCGGCAGATCAAAGCAGATCGAGCAGATCGCTCCCGCCGTATACGGCCCGACGCCCGACAGCGCGCGTACGGATCGCAGATCCGACGGAAAGGCGCCCGCACGCACGATCGCCTGCGCCGCCTTTTGCAGATTGCGCGCGCGGCTGTAATACCCCAGGCCCTCCCAGAGCTTAAACAGCCGGTCTTCCGGCGCCGCAGCCAGCGCCTCGACCGTCGGGAACGCCTCCAAAAAGCGCGTATAGTACCCGATGACCGCCTCGACGCGCGTCTGCTGGAGCATAATCTCCGACACGAGAACGCGGTACGGATCGCGATCCTGCCGCCACGGCAATTGACGGGCGTTCTCCCGAAACCACGGCGGAAGCGCGCGCGGCAAAAGCGCAAACGACTGCATCGGCGTCACCCCCATGCCTGAAGTATAGCAAAAGAGAAAGCAAAAGTAAAGATTGACAGAAGGGTTTTGTGACAATATAATGAGAAAAAGGAGTGATCGGCATGGAAATCGAACGCAAATGGCTGCTGGATACAGAGCGCATCCCGTACGATCTTGACACTTTGGAAGCATATGAGATCGAGCAGGCATATATTTCTTTTCGTCCGTCTGTGCGCGTGCGCAGACTGCGCGGCAAAAACGGCGCGGAGCGGTTCGTGCTGACCGTGAAATCCGCGGCCGTCGACGGCGGATCGCTCGCACGCGAGGAATTTGAACTGCCGATCGACCGCAAGGCTTATGATTCGCTCCTGAAAAAAGCGGAGGGCCGTGTGATCCGCAAAACGCGGTATCTCGTGCGCCGTTCGGACGGCCTTTTGGAGGAGATCGATCTGTTCCGCGGCGATTTGGAAGGGCTCGCGTATCTGGAAATCGAATTCGGGGACGTCGCACAGGCGCAGTCTTTTCCCTCGCCGGACTGGACGCAGCGCGACGTCACGGCGGACAAGCGCTTCCGCAACAGCGCGCTCGCGCGTTTCGGCATGCCGGATCTTACCGAAAAGCCGTAATTTATCTTTTTCTTTTTTCGTCTGCATTCCGTCGGAAATCTTTCAAAAAATGATTGACATTTTCCTCATTGTATGCTAACATGATTGTACAGTTTTTTGTGACTGGCGGATAAGTGTCGAACACTGTGGAGCAAAAAACGTTGAATGCCGACCGCCTGGGCAGTTCCTTTTCGGGAACTGCTCTTTTAATTTTTGAAAGGGAGGAAAAACTGTCATGAAATCAGACATCGAAATCGCCCAGGCCAACCAAATGGAACCCATTACCGCGATCGCAGAACGCGCGGGGATCGAGGACAAATACCTTGAACAGTACGGCAAGTACAAGGCAAAGGTCGATCTGGCTTTTCTGAACGAAACGGAAAAGAAGGACGGCAAGCTGATCCTCGTCACGGCGATCACGCCCACGCCCGCAGGCGAAGGCAAGACCACGACCACGATCGGTCTGGCGGACGGTTTGCGCAAGATCGGCAAAAACGTCATGATCGCGCTGCGCGAGCCTTCTCTCGGCCCGGTCTTCGGCGTCAAGGGCGGCGCGGCCGGCGGCGGCTATGCCCAGGTCGTTCCGATGGAGGACATCAATCTGCATTTTACCGGCGACTTCCACGCCATCGGCGCGGCCAACAATCTGCTGGCCGCCATGCTGGATAACCATATTTATCAGGGCAACGCGCTGAACATCGACCCGCGCCGCATCACCTGGAGACGCTGCGTCGACATGAACGACCGCCAGCTGCGCTTCGTCGTGGACGGTCTGGGCGGCCGCGTCAACGGTACGCCGCGCGAGGACGGCTACGACATCACCGTGGCGTCCGAGATCATGGCGGTTCTGTGCCTTGCCAACTCGCTGTCCGACCTGAAGGCGCGTCTGTCACGCATCATCGTCGGCTATACCTACGACGAACAGCCTGTCACGGCCGGCCAGCTCAACGCCGCCGGCGCGATGACCGCGCTGCTCAAGGACGCGCTCAAGCCCAATCTCGTGCAGACGCTCGAAGGCACGCCCGCGTTCGTGCACGGCGGTCCGTTCGCCAACATCGCGCACGGCTGCAACTCCGTCATCGCCACCAAGATGGCGCTCAAGCTCGGCGACTACCCCGTCACGGAAGCCGGCTTCGGCGCTGACCTCGGCGCGGAGAAATTCCTCGACATCAAGTGCCGCTATGCCGGTCTTCGCCCGTCGGCAGTCGTGGTCGTCGCCACGATCCGCGCGCTGAAGATGCACGGCGGTCTTGCCAAAACGCAGCTCGGCACAGAGAACCTCGAGGCGCTCGAAAAGGGCCTGCCGAATCTGCTGCGTCACGTTTCCAATATGAAGAACGTCTACAAGCTGCCGTGCGTCGTCGCGGTCAACCGCTTCCCGACCGACACGGACGCGGAAGTCGAGCTTGTGATCGAAAAGTGCAAGGCGCTCGGCGTCAACGTGCGTCTGTCCACCGTCTGGGCAGACGGCGGAAACGGCGGCACGGAGCTTGCCGAAGAAGTGGTTCGTCTGTGCGAGGAACCGAACGACTTCTCCTTCAGCTATGAGCTGGACGGCACGATCGAGGAGAAGATCGAAGCGGTCGTCAAACGCGTATACGGCGGCGCCGGCATCACAATCATGCCCAAGGCGAAGAAAGCCATCGATACGCTCACGTCGCTCGGCTACGGCAACATCCCCGTCTGCATGGCCAAGACACAGTACAGCTTCTCCGACGACCCCGCTAAGCTCGGCGCGCCGGAGGATTTCGTCGTGACGATCAAGGAAGTCAAGGTTTCCGCGGGCGCCGGCTTCATCGTCGTGCTCACGGGCGACATCATGACCATGCCCGGTCTGCCGAGAGTCCCCGCCGCCGAAAAGATCGACGTGGACGCAAACGGCGTGATCAGCGGTCTGTTCTGATCCATAGAGAAAACAACCGAATAAACATCGCGGCAGCTGCACCAAACAATGCGGCTGCCACTTTTCTTTGTTTTTATCCGTTCAGCTTTTTTTTCGCGAACCGAGCGCGCCGAGCAGCGCGATGCTCGCGCAGAGCACGGCGATGGAAACAAATACCATGCTCCAGCCCGTCACACGGATCAGGAAGCCGTACAGCATCGACTGCAGCGCTGCGCCGAAATAGGCGGAGAAGTCCAGTATTCCGGAGCACGTTCCGGAGAACACACGTCCGCCGATGTCCGTGGCATACGCCCAGGACGTTCCGCTGATCGCATAAATGCAGAAGCCCGCAATAAACAGCAGCGCCAGCAGCAGCACACGCTGCGCGCCGACGCGCGGGTCAAGCAGCATGATCCCGCCGACAGACGCCGCGCCGACGACCGCGCTGAGGATCACGGCAGGCAGACGGTTCTGCGGGCAGAAGCGATCGGTCAGCGCCGGAACGACCAGCGTCCCGATCCCCATGCCGACCGGCAGCGTCAGCGATTGCAGCAGACCGCTCGTGATCTCCATTTGAAACTTTTCGACAAAGTACAACGGGATCCACGTGGACAGCCCGTAACGCGCGATCCCCATGATCACGCCGATCATGATCCACAGCCAGAACCGCCCGTTGGACAAAACGTAGCGGAACGGATACAGCTTCCCCTTTTCCGCGGCGATCGCGCGCAGCTGCTGTTCATATCCGGCGCGTTCCGGATCGTTTTCGGTATACTCCGGCAAACCGACGGCCGTCGGCGTCGAGCGCGTGAACAGAACAAAAAGCAGCAGCATACAAAGCGGGAAGACCGTCGGAATCCAGAACGCCGCACGCCAGCCCTGCGCCGGCATGACTTTAAACGCGAGCGTTACGGCGAGCGTAGCAACCGCCTGTCCGAATCCGGAAAACGCATTGGCAAACCCCGTCGCAAAGCCGCGCGAATTGCCCGGCCACCAGTTGGTCAGCGACGCAAGTCCCGGCGTCCAGGCCATGGACTGGAAAAAGCCGTTGAGTCCCCACAGCAGGACCATCACCCACATAGCGGACTGAAAGCCCATGAGGATATTGACGCCGGAAGACAGCAGAACGGACAGGATCAGAAAACGCGTCGTGCCCGCGATCTCGCTGAGCCTGCCGTTGACAAGCTGGCCGATGCCGTACGTCCAGAACAGCGTGCCGGTCAGGACGCCGAACTGCCGGCTGTCGATACCCAGCGAGCCCATCATAGCGGCGCCCGCCCCCGAAAGGTTCAGCCGCGTACAGTACAGGCAGCAGTATAAAAAAGAAAAGAACAGCAGATACCGCACCGCATATTTGCGAAAAATGCGATATTCGGCGTTCGTATATCCAAGCGTATCCGGTTGTTTTCGGTGCATCGTTCGTTCCTCCGCCAGAGTCGTTCTTGCGCTGCGGACCGCATGGAAAGAGCCGTGCGGAAGCGCTGAAACAATTGTAACAAACTGCGTTGAAATGTCAAGACATTCCGCCGCCGTCTTTTTGAAAAAATACTGTTTTATGCTTGCATTTTGACACATATTGTTCTATAATTCAAGATGTTTCATAATGTAATATTTGTTACGAAGGGAGAGATCAGAGTGGGGAATGCAATTCCGCATGTGCGCTCCGCCGTCGGAAAGATACGCGGCGGCGTGCACGTTCAGCATCATAAAAACACGGCTGATCAGGAGATCGTGCGTCTGCCTGCCCCGGACAAAGTCGTGATCCCGATGCAGATGAATATCGGCGCGCCGTGCGCACCGATCGTCAATGTCGGCGACACGGTCAGCATCGGACAGGTTATCGGCGATACGACCGCGTTTGTCAGCACGCCGGTCCATGCCTCGATTTCCGGAACCGTGACGGCTGTGGGCGACATCACGCTGGCAAACGGCGTTTCGTCCCGCGCGGTGACGATCGAGTCCGACGGTGAAATGCGTCTGTTTGAAGGGCTTGAACCGCCGAAAGCCGATACGCGCGAGGAGCTGATCGCCGCTGTGCGCGCGTCGGGCCTGGTCGGACTTGGCGGCGCCGGTTTTCCGTCGCACGTCAAGCTGGGCTTCAAGCCCGGCACTGTCGATACGCTGATCGTCAACGCGGCGGAATGCGAACCGTACATCACCGTCGACAACCGCGAATGCATTGAAAACTCCTGGGACGTGCTGTCAGGCATCCAGATCCTCAAGGAGATCCTGCAGATCCCGCGCGTGGTCATCGCAATTGAAAAGAACAAGCCGAAGGCCATCACGATCCTGTCCTCTATCGCCAGCCAGATCGAAAAAACGAAGGGCGAGATCTCGGTCATGCAGCTTCGTTCCGTGTATCCGCAGGGCGCCGAAAAGGTCATGATCTATTCCGCGACCGGCCGGCGCGTTCCGGCCGGCAAGCTGCCGTCGGACGTCGGTTGCCTTGTCATGAACGTCGCCTCTGTCGCATTCATCGCCCGCTACATCAAAAGCGGCAAACCGCTGGTCAGCCGCTCTTTGACCGTGGACGGTTCGGCGATCTGTACGCCGCAGAACGTACGCGTGCCGATCGGTATGATAATCGGCGACATCATCGAACACTGCGGCGGCTTCAAAGTGACGCCGCACAAAATCATCACGGGCGGTCCGATGATGGGACTTGCGGTCATCAGCACCGACATCCCCGTTATGAAGCAGAACAACGCCATCCTGGCTTTTTCAAAGGAAGACGGTCTGAAAAAAGAAACGGACTGCATCAACTGCGGCCGCTGCGCCTCGGCGTGTCCGATGAATCTGCAGGCCAGCGTCATCGCGCGGCTCGCGAAGACGGGCGACGCGCAGGCGCTGATCCGCGCAGGCGCAAACGTCTGCATGGAATGCGGCTCGTGCGCGTTCTCCTGCCCTGCCGGAAGACCGCTCGTGCAGAATATGCGACTTGCAAAATCCATCATAAGGGAGGCGGCGAAATCTAATGGTTGACAACAAACTCCTGACTGCCAGCGCTTCTCCGCATGTGCGCACGCGCGACACGACGCGGATCATCATGCTGGACGTGCTGATCGCGCTGACGCCGTCCCTGATCGCGTCGGTCATTCTGTTCGGTCTGCGCTCTCTCGCGGTGACCGCGGTCAGTATCGCGAGCTGCGTCCTGTTTGAATACCTCAGCCGCAAGGCTATGCGCCGCGCGAACACGATCGGCGATCTGAGCGCCGCCGTCACAGGCATGATCCTCGCGTTCAATCTGCCGTCGACGATCCCCTTCTGGATGGTTGTTTTCGGCGCCGCGATCGCGATCATCGTCGTCAAACAGATGTTCGGCGGCATCGGTCAGAACTTCGTCAATCCCGCGCTGCTCGCGCGCATCGTTCTGATGGTATCCTTCCCCAAAGCGATGCTCGCTTCCTGGGCGACGCCCTTCGCATGGCGTTCCGATACGCCCGACGCCGTCACGTCCGCTACGCCGCTTGCGATCCTCAAGACCGGCGAAGGCACACTGCCTGCGCTTTTGAACATGTGCTTCGCAAAGGCCGGCTGTCTGGGCGAGGTCTGCGCGGCCGCGCTCCTGCTCGGCGGCGTGTACCTGATGATCCGACGCGTCATTTCTCCGATCATTCCGTTCTGCTATATCGGCACGGTCGGCATGTGTATGCTGCTTTACGGCTTCGCACAAAAAGAAAACGCGTTCCTCTTCACGGCCTATGAGCTGCTCAGCGGCGGCCTGATGCTCGGCGCGTTCTTCATGGCGACCGATTACGCGACCTCTCCCATCAGTTCCCGCGGCAAGGTAATCTTTGCCGTCGGCTGCGGTCTGCTCACCTGCCTGATCCGTCTGTTCGGCAACATGAACGAAGGCGTATCCTTCTCCATTCTGCTGATGAACATTCTGGTCCCGCATATCGAACGGCTGACGGTCCCGAGGCCGTTCGGCGTCGAAAAGGAAAAGAAACCGCGCAAAGACAAGAAGGAGGTGCAGCCGTCATGAGCTTCAAAAAGATCATTATGCCCGCCGTCGCGCTGCTGCTGATCTGCCTTGTGGCGACCTCCCTGCTTGCGCTGACCAATCAAGTCACGGCTGCGCGCATTGAAACCATCGCCGCACAGGCGGAAAACGAAGCGCGTGCGCGCGTTTTCCCGGAGGCGAGATCCTTCGGAGAAGCTAAGACGGTCGACAGCGCGACATACTGCGAAGCGCTGGACAGCACAGGCAAATGCATCGGTTATACCTTCACCACGTCCGCCAAAGGCTACGGCGGCGACGTGTCCGTGATGACCGGCGTTCGCCGAAACGGCACTGTCCGTGCCGTGGAGATCCTGGACGTCAGCAACGAGACGCCCGGTCTCGGACAGAACGCGAAGCAGGACGGCTTCAAAGCGCAGTTCTATGACAAATCCGGCGTGATCGGCGTCAGCACCGCCAGCAAATCCGCCGAGAACGGGATCGACGCGCTCACTGGCGCGACGTATACCTCGCGCGGCGTCACGGACGCCGTCAATCTCGCACTCAAGCTGTTCGATCAGATCCCGAAAGGAGGCTCCGCAAATGGCTGAACGTAAATCGCTCGGGCAGGAATTCAGCAAGGGCTTGCTGAAGGAAAACCCCGTGCTTCGACTCGTGCTCGGCACTTGTCCGACGCTGGCTACCAGCACCTCGATGGTCAACGCCATCGGCATGGGCATCTCCGTGACACTGGTGCTGCTGTGCTCCAACATTGTTATCTCCCTGCTGCGAAAAGTGATCCCGTCCAAAGTGCGCATCCCCGCCTATATCGTGATCATCGCCTCTTTCGTGACGATCATCCAGCTTCTCATCAAAGCGTTCGTACCGGCGCTGGACGAGGCGCTGGGCGTATTCCTTCCGCTGATCGTCGTCAACTGTATCCTGCTCGGCCGTGCGGAAGCGTTCGCCGGCAAGCATAAGGTCCTCGCCAGCGCAGCGGACGGTCTCGGCATGGGCATCGGGTTCACCGCCGCCGTATTCTGCATGGCGACGATCCGCGAATTCTTCGGCAGCGGCACGCTCTTCCGCGGCGCCGACAGTCTGCTTGGCCTGTTCGGCGTTACGTCGTTTACCGGTATCGACGTCTTTTCGCATATTCCCGGCATCGAGCCGATACTGATCTTCGTACTGGCTCCCGGCGGATTCTTCACCTTCGGTCTGCTGATGGCGTGCGCGAACCGCATCGCCGAACGCAAGGGCAAGCCCAAGGCGCAGCTGAACAGCTGTGAAAACTGCCCGATGGCAGCCGCCTGCACGATGCGCGGCGGCGCCTGTGAAACGGACGCAAAGGAGGCGGTCAACGCATGAAAGTGTATCTTGCCATACTCCTGACGGCCATCCTGACGGAAAACTTCGTCCTGGCCAAATTCTTAGGCATCTGTCCGTTCCTCGGCGTGTCCAAAAAGCTGAACACAGCCGTCGGCATGTCTGCGGCCGTGATCTTCGTTATGGCGATGGCAACCGCGGTCACATTCCCCATCAACAAGTTCCTGCTGCTGCCGCATGATCTGGCGTATTTGCAGACGATCGTCTTCATCCTCGTGATCGCGGCGCTGGTGCAGCTCGTCGAGATTGTTCTCAAGCGGTACATTCCGGCGCTGTATCAGGCGCTGGGCATCTATCTGCCGCTGATCACAACCAACTGTGCCGTGCTCGGCGTGGTGCTGCTGAACGTGGAAAAGGCCGCCGCGGACACATCGTTCGGGTTTGCGGCGTCGATGTTCAACTCTGTCGGCGCAGGACTCGGTTTCATGCTCGCCATGGTCATGTTCTCCGGCGTACGCTCCAAGATCGAGCAGGCGGATATTCCCAAGTTCATGCAAGGTCTGCCGATCACACTCGTCGCCGCATCTCTCGTTTCGGTTTCGTTCCTCGGCTTCGGCGGCGTGATCGAGCATATTTTCGGTTAAGGAGGGCGCGCAATGAATCCGATCTTATTTGCTGTGCTTCTCGTTTCCGCCATCGGTCTGATCGCGGGGCTCGGTCTTTCCGTGGCCTCCGTGGTGATGGCGGTCCCCGTCAATGAAAAAACAGAAAAGATCCGCGAATGTCTGCCCGGCGCGAACTGCGGCGCATGCGGCTTCTCCGGCTGCGACGGTTACGCCGACGCGCTCTCGACCGGCAAGACGACGAATACGGCACTGTGTTCTCCCGGCGGCAGAGACGCCGCCGAGGCGATCGCCGCGATCACGGGTCTTTCCGTATCGGAATCCGTTCCGATGACCGCGGTCGTGCACTGCTGCGGCAATCACGCCAGCGCGGTCAACAAGCTGGAATACATGGGCATTGAAAGCTGCCGCATGGCAATCCAGGTCTTCGGCGGTCCGAAGGCGTGCGCGTACGGCTGTCTCGGCTTCGGCGACTGCCGGCGCGAATGTCCCTTCGAAGCCATCACGATCTGCGACGGCGTCGCCTGGATCGATCCGGACAAGTGTCACGCCTGCAAGAAATGCGTCGCCGTCTGTCCGAAGCATCTGATCTCCGTTGTGCCGAAGAACGCCGGCATCCCCGCCGTGCTGTGCAGCAACCACGATAAGGGCGCCGCGACGCGCAAGGCGTGCAGCGCCGGCTGTATCGGCTGTATGAAATGCGTCAAGAACTGCAAGGTCGGCGCCGTATCCGTCATCAACTTCTGCGCCAAGATCGACCCGGAGAAATGCGTATCCTGCGGCGTTTGCGCCGAGGGTTGTCCTGTCAAATGCATCCATATCCCCGGCTCTAAAGCCGCAATCATCGAGTAAAGGACGAGCTGTATGTTTTATCAAATCGAAAACGAATACCTGACCGCACAAATCAACGATATGGGCGCGGAGCTGCATTCGCTCGTGCGCCGCGCGGACGGACACGAATATATCTGGCAGGGCGACCCCGCCGTTTGGTACGGACAGTCGCCCGTCCTGTTCCCGATCATCGGCCGTCTGCTCGACGACAAATACCGCTACCGCGGCACGGAGTACACGATGCAGAAGCACGGCTTCGCACGCAAGCGCCTGTTTGACGTCGTTTCCTGCGAACGGAACGAAGCGGTATTCCGTCTGTGCAGCGACGAGCAGACGCGGCAAAACTATCCGTTTGAGTTTGAATTGTATGTCCGATTTGAGCTGCTCGGAAAAACGCTGCGCGCCACGCATACCGTGGTCAACCGCACCGACGGCGAGATGTTTTTCTCGATCGGCGGCCATCCCGGATTCAACTGCGCGCTCGGCGACAAGCTCGAATTCGACCAGCCGGAAACGCTGGACACCGAAACGATCGACGACGATTCGCTGCGTCTGCCCGAAAAATCGCCTGTGCTGCAAAATGAAAAAGAGATCGAGATCACGGCGCATATCTTCGACCGCGACGCGCTGATCTTTTCGCGCATTCGTTCCCGCGCCGTGACGCTTCGCCGCGCTGCGCCGTCGTGCGACGTGCGCTTTACGTTCGGCGACGTTCCTTATCTCGGCATTTGGGCAAAACCCGGCGCGCCGTACGTCTGTATCGAACCGTGGTGCGGCGTCAACGACGACCGCCGCGAGCGTGACGATCTGTCCGAAAAGGACGCGATCCTGCGTCTCCCCGAAGGCGGGATCTTCGATCTCGTCTACACGGCGGAGATCCTGTAAGCTGTTGAGGAGAAGTGTGATGGAAAAGACGAACAAACTGCCCGTCGGGTATAAAGCGCTTTGGCTTTTCTTCGTCGCAGCGTATCTTGTCTGGATGGTATTCTTTCTGCATTGGAATACCTATCCGACCGCGGAGACCGGCATGCATTATGCCTGGATCTATCCGATCTGGATCGTAATCTCCGCCTGCATCATGCTGCTGTTCCCGGTTTACATGCAGCGGATCCTTTATGACGCCGAACACAAATACGACCGCGTCTTTGCGCTCACGTCGCTGATCGTCGGCTGTGCGTTCATCACCGTATATGCGTTTCTGAAGAATCCGCGCCAGTACACCGCCAGCATGATCGGGCTCGATTACCCGTGGTGCTTCAAGCTCTGGGGCATCCTGTCGACCGAATCAATCTTTGTCAACACGCTGTACATGTTCCGTAAATTCGGTTATCGCAACCACATCGGTCTGACCGCCGCCTGTATCGGCTGCGCGGCGCTTTTCATCACGATCAACGTCCCCTCCGCCGGAGAGGACCTGATCCTGAA
The DNA here is from genome assembly GCA_017449935.1 of Clostridia bacterium. Classification (GTDB taxonomy): domain Bacteria; phylum Bacillota; class Clostridia; order Oscillospirales; family Acutalibacteraceae; genus UBA1425. Next base: position 86,491 of record JAFSYP010000028.1, on the reverse strand, counting down.
TTCTCTGCGCTGTATGTCCCACTGGACAGGCGCGCTCGTCTTCGCGTTCGGCGCGGCGGCGCCCGTCGTTCTGTTTCTCATCGGTATGGCGCGCACAAAGGAGAAACGCTTCGTTTTGCTGACCGTCTTTTTCTGCGCCGTACTGGTCGGCGCGTTCACGCTGCTTGTCGTCATCGGCAAGGACGGTCTGATCGAAGGCGTACCGGTCTGGTCCGTGTATCTGGTGCTTCTGCTTGTCAACTTTACGCCCGCGTTCGCACGGAATACGCGCAAGGAAAATGAAGAAAAACCGGAAGCCGCTCGCGTCTGAGCTGTGCGGATCGGCTGCGAATAATCAAAAAATAAATTCCGAATTATAAAATAAAACTCTTGCATTTTTGACGAAAAAGGTGTAAAATAGAATATATAGTGTGAATTTTTATGCATCGGATCATTCCTGAGTATCGGGTTTAGGGGGTATGTTTATGGGTGCGGATTTGCATTGTCATACCCGTCTTTCGGACGGGTCGATGGGCATTGATAATCTAATCGTCCTTGCGAAAAAGCAAGGTGTTGAAACGATATCTATCACGGATCACGATTGTCTGGCCGCAAATGTGCGCGGCAAGCGGATCGGCGAACAGCACGGTATCCGCGTGATCCCCGGCGTCGAGCTTTCGGCGACGGATCACGCGCGCGGACGCAAGGCGCATCTGCTGTGCTATCTTCCCGACAGTCCCGACAGGCTGGAGGGATTGTGCCGCCGGAATCTTTTAGAGAGCAAAAAGGTCAGCCAGTATATGATCCTGAAGGCCTCGCTGCTGTACCCGGTCACCCCGGAGTTTATCATCAAATGCGCAACCGGTTCCACCGGCGTGTACAAGCAGCATATCCTGCACGCGATGATGGAAAGCGGTCTGACAGATCGGATCTACGGCGATCTGCACAGACAGCTCTTTTCCCCGGACAGCGAAAATAACGTGCTGCGCGAGGGCAGCTATCCCGAACCGAAGGAGATCCTTGAAGCGATCCATGACGCCGGCGGCATCGCCGTTCTGGCGCATCCGGCTCTGTATGACAGTTTCGATCTGCTCGACGAACTGATCGAAGACGGACTGGACGGCGTGGAGGTCTGGCATCCTTCCGCACAGGAAGAAACCGTCGTCCGCCTGCAAAAGATCGCCAAAAAGAACGGTCTGCTGATGACCGGCGGCAGCGATTTTCACGGCATGTACAGTGTGGGCAGCGTGTCCGTCGGCGCATGTATGACGCCGGACGAGCATCTGGACGCTCTGTTGTCGTATAAATCCCGTAAACGCCGCAGGCTCGCGAAGGCGGCAAAGGCAGCCGCCAAAGCCGCAGAGGAAGAAGCATGATCCGGCTGGTGATTTTCGACATGGACGGCGTTCTCATCGACTCGGAGGACGCCATTACGCGCGCCGCGATGCAGGCGCTTAGTGAGGATTACGGTCTGCCCGTCCGATATGAGGATTTCAAGCCCTTTACCGGTATGGGCGAACGCGTGTTCATCGGTTCGGTCGCCGAAAAGTACGGCGCTTCTTTCTGTGAACCGATGCGCGAGAAAACATACCGGATCTACTGCGACACCGCCAAGGACCGTGTAACCGTCTTTCCGTGGGCGTACACATTGCCGAAAAAGCTGAAAGAACTCGGCTTCCGCGTGGCGGTAGGTTCCGCGGCGGACGACGTGAAGGTCCTGTGCAACCTCGCGTGTATCGGCGCCGACCGATCCGATTTTGACGCGGTCGTGACCGCCTCGGAGGTCACGCGTAAAAAGCCGGACCCGGAGATCTTTCTCAAATGCGCCGAAAAATGCGGCGTCTCCCCTGCGGAATGCCTCGTTTTTGAGGACGCGGTCTCCGGCGTGCAGGCGGCCAAAGCCGGCGGTATGAAATGCGTCGCGCTCACGACGTCGTTCGACCGGCAGACGCTGCTCGACGCCGGCGCAGATAAAGTGGTCGACAGTCTGGACGACGCGCTCGACTGGATACGCGAAGTATGATTTGATTTGTTTTATAAACGGACGCTGCTTGTCGGCGTCCGTTTTTGCGAACAAAAAAGCTCTCCGCGGTTTTCCGCGAAGAGCGATCCTGAATGAACGTTACGGATTCATTTTTTCTTCCAGATACTCGTCGAACGTGATGACCTTGTCGTAGAAGCTGCCTGTCGTCACATCGATGATGCGATTGGCGATCGTCTGCACAAACTGGTGATCGTGCGACGTAAAAAGCACCGTCTCCGGGAAACGGATCACGCCGTCGTTGAGCGACGCGATGGACTCCAGATCGAGGTGGTTCGTCGGCTCGTCCAGCAGCAGGACGTTCGCGCCGGAAAGCATCATCTTGCACAGCATACAGCGCACACGTTCGCCGCCGGAAAGCACTTTTGCTTTCTTGGTCGCCTCTTCGCCGGAAAAGAGCATTCGTCCCAGCCAGCTGCGCACGTCGGACTCGAAGATCAGGTTGGAATACCGCCGGATCCAGTCGATCAGCGAATCCTCGCAGCCGTCAAAAAACGCGGAGTTGTCGCCGGGCAGATAAGCCTGCGAAGTCGTCACGCCCCATTTGAAGCTGCCGCTGTCCGGCTCTATCTCGCCCATAAGGATCTGGAAAAGCGTCGTCTTCGCCAGCGAATCCGTTCCGACGAAAGCTACCTTGTCGTGCGGACGGATCACAAAGCTGACATGGTCCAGCACCATGCGATCGCCGATCGTCTTGCAGATATCCGTTACGGTCAGGACCTCGTTGCCGATCTCCCTGTCCGGCTTGAACGCTACATACGGGAAGCGGCGCGAAGAAACCGGAATATCCTCGATGACCAAACTCTCCAGCAGCTTTTTCCGGCTCGTCGCCTGCTTGGATTTGGAAGCGTTCGCACTGAACCGCGCGATAAATTCCTGAAGCTCCTTTGCCTTCGCCTCCGCTTTTTTGTTCTGCTCCTTGAGCTGACGCTGCGCCATCTGCGTATACTCATACCAGAAGTCGTAGTTTCCGACATACATCGTCACCTTGCCGAAGTCGATGTCGACGGTATGCGTGCAGACCTTGTTCAGAAAATGACGGTCATGCGAAACGACGATCACCGTGCTTTCCAGATCGATCAAGAATTCCTCGAGCCACGCGATCGCGGCCAGATCCAAATGGTTCGTCGGCTCGTCCATCAGCAGTATATCGGGATTGCCGAACAGCGCCTGCGCCAAAAGCACCTTGACCTTGATCTCATTGGGCAGCTCCGCCATCTGCATGGCATGGTATTCATTCGTGACGCCCAGACCGTTCAGCAATATCTCCGCGTCGCTCTCTGCGCTCCAGCCGCCCATTTCCGCGAATTCTTCCTCCAGCTCGCTGACGCGGATCCCGTCTTCTTCGGAAAAATCCTCTTTGAGGTAGATCGCTTCCTTTTCGTCCATGACCTCGCACAGATGCGCATTGCCCATCAGCACGGTACGGATGACATCGTACGCGTCAAACGCATAGTGATCCTGACGCAGCACGGAAATGCGTTCGCCGGGCGTGACGATCACCTGTCCCTTCTGCGGCTCGATCTCGCCGGAAAGGATCTTTAAAAATGTGGATTTTCCCGCGCCGTTCGCACCGATCAGCCCATAGCAGTTGCCGTTGGTGAATTTGATATCGACGCCCTTGAATAATTCCCGGCCGGCATATTGCAGACCGACGTTGACTGTACTGATCATGACAGCAGATTTCCCTTCTATTTGATTCTCGCTCAGATCCCGTCGTCGCCAAGCGCCGCCCGGAACCGCGGCTTCATGCCGATCCCGTCGTCATGGAAACGATAGTTCTGGCACATATCATAACCCGGCAGCGGATTGCCCTCCACCAGCACGGGGCCGTCCGGCGTGATCGCCACATCCCAGCCGATATAGCGCATATGCGTCTGCTCGGCTGCCGCGCGAAGACACAGCGCCTTACTCTCGCGGAAAAACGGGATCTCAAACCCCGAAAATGAAAAGCCGGTCTTCGGATGTTTGTCGTAATACTGTACGGTCTTGTCGCAAAACATCGGATAGACGATCCTGCCGTCGTCGTCCGGCATGGTATACATCCCGCCGGAGGAGATATTGTCCACGGCGCTTTCGCCGTTGCCGACACGAAGGAGCGTATAAACGACCTTGGGCGCGTTTTGGGCGTCAACGACCGTTACCACACGCAGCGTGTTGACGCAGGCGCCGCAGAGCAGATCCATCTGCGGATGCTGCACGATCGGCTCTTCAACAAGGCAACAGCCCTTTTCCATCAGCGAACGGTACAGCGCGTGCAGATCGTCGCTCTGCCGCGTGTCCACGCGGAACACATCCTGCCCGCCGAAGGATACGGGCGCCTTGGCAAAGAGGATCGGATGCCGCGTGCAGAAGGATATGAAAGCGTCCTCCGCGCCGTTCAGGTCGAGATACTCTCTGCCCAGATACGCGTGAAACGTCCGGTTGAAGTCGAGCTTATTCTTGAAAAAATGACGGTATTCCGGATCGTTCAATCGCTTGGCCAAGGACAGGTTGTCCTGCATCGTCATAAATGTTTTTCGGTTCTCTCCGCGGTTCTGTGCGAAACCGAACGTCAGATAATCCAGATGCCCGAAGCCCTGCGACATGCAGCGGAGCATGTCCGCCGTTGTGCGGATCGCCGACTGTCCGAACTGCGCGCGCACCTGCTTGATGTTGCGGATCATGCGCTGCACGCTGCCGAGCTCCGCTCTGCGCAGGATCAGTTGCAAAGGCTGCATAGATCCACCTCCTTCCACGGTGTATCACGAATATGATTCTAAATATAAAAAGACTTGAAACTCCTCCGGAATCTCAAGTCTGTGGTGGACACGTTCGGGCTCGAACCGAAGACCTCTCGCGTGTGAGGCGAGCGCTCTGACCAGCTGAGCTACGCGTCCAACAGCAACTATTATAACACGGAAAAAGAAAAAGTCAAGCCTTTTTTAGGAATCCGATGACAAATTCTTCTGCTTCTGAAGCCACGCGTCATTGTTGAAAAATGCGATGATCCGAACCTGCGTTTTATGAGAACCGACAGTAAACGCTGCGATGTCGCCGCGCTTTTTGCCGATCACGGCGCGCGCTAAGGGCGACGTCTCACTGATGGTGTCCTCGTCGGGATTTGCGTCGGTGATGGTTTTGCTGTCGTAGGACATCGGGCGGTACGGCTTTGCGGCAAAGCCGCCGTGTACCTCGACCCACGCCTGCACAATCTTGAAGGCCTTCTTCTCCTTGGTATCCAGAAACTCGATACAGACCGTATCCCCTGTCCTGATCGTGCGGATCTTGGACGCTGTTTTCTGGACCTTTTCTTCTGTCTTGCGTTTCTTTTTCTGATGCTCCAGCATCTTCTGCGCGTCTTTTTGCTCCTTCATGCGCTGATACATTCCCTCTTTCTTCAGGAAGAAAGAAAGGATCTGGATCACGATCACGCGGTCGGCGTCGTAGAAGGTCACGATGTCGTTCGTGCCCATGCCGAGCAGCGCAATACCGAGCGGAGACTTTTCGGACACGATACCCTCGTCCGGATAAACGTCCACGACCGTGGCGTTTTTTTCGTCGCTTGTCAATGTATAAACGGCCTTGCGTCCGGTCTCGATGAATTTGATACATACCGTATCGCCGGGATGGATCACCTTGCGGCGCATATGATCGGGCGATTTGGAATTCTTGAAGGAATTGACCTGCGCGTGCTTCTCGGTCTCGGAGAGAGAAACGTCCACCGCATCCTCCGCGGGAAAAATCACACGACCGATGATATCTGCCGGACGATCCAAACGCGCGCCATTGTACAGAACGACGATCCGGTCGTTGTACTTGGACACGACTTCCACCGGTTCTCCGTTGGCCAGCTTATACATTTTTCCTTTCGGCAAATAAATCACCTTCTTTTTCACGGACAATATACCTACCTAATGTGCATTATACAATATGTTTTCGTAAATTTCAAGCCCTTTTTAAAAATTTATTCATATTTTTTTGTCGATTGCCCGGAAAATATACGCCGTGAATTGACAAATCCCCGCGGATTTGCTAAAATAGGTGCAGCAATTTGAAGGGGTGTCGACAATGAAAGTGTACAAATGGCTCCTGTGTATTGTGCTGGTTGCGGCTATCTGTTTCTGTTTTATCCGATTCGGCAACTTTGAGAGCGACGATCCCTCCCAACAGGGTCCCGCCGTTACCGCGCCTGTCTCCGAAACGGCGCAGCCTGTCACCGAGTTCACGTTCTCGGAGGAGGAATTCAGCGCCAAACTGCTGACGGTGATCAACGCATACCGCGAACGCTTCTCCCTTACCCCTTGGACAATCGACCAGCAGCTCAATGATTCTGCGAAGGTCCGCGCGACGGAGTGCTCGATACTCGGCACAAAATCCCACGTTCGCCCGGACGGGAAACAATGGTATACGGTCCTCGGCATCGAACAGAACTACAATTACTCCGAGATCGCGGGAAAAAGCAGCCAGTCTTCAGAAGAACTGCTGCGCTCCTGGGTCTCTTCCGAAGCCATCAACAACGGTCTTTTAAGCGCGGAATACACGTCCTGCGGGATCGGCTGCGCCGCAATGGGCGGCGATGTGTATACCATCCTGATCCTCTACAAACCCTAAAGGAGCGTACGCCATGTTTTTCCGTCAATGGATGTCGTATCTTTCCGACGACGCCAAGCTGACGCAGATTGTCATGCCCGGCGCTCACAACGCGGGAAGCTACGGCATGGCGCCGACCGCCTGCTGCCAGAGCGACAACCTGTACCGGCAGGTCGTGAGCGGCGTGCGGCACTTTTGCCTGCGGCTGGACACCATCGGAAAAGGGATCGTTTTCAGTCACGGCATAACGAAAGGCGATCTTTTTGAACACGCGCTCCGGGATTTCCAAAAAGCCATGGAGGACTGCCCGACCGAAGTGTTCATCCTCGATCTGCGCGAGTATTATCCGCAGCAGGTCGGTCCCGTTACACTGCGGTATAAAGCAGATCCCGCACAGGTCGACGCCATTCTGGACAAATACATTTCCCCGGAAAAGTATGCCTGCTGCGATTTCGGGCATATCCGCGACCTCACGATCGGCGATATGCGCAAAAGCGGCAAGCGGTACATTCTGCTCAATTATGAACGCGCCTATGCGTACAGCGTCGACTGTCCGAACATCCTTCCCTGGGACAAAAAGCTGTACGGCAGCCGCCCGAAAACATTCCTGCGCGAGATCCCGAAGATCTTTGACCGGGAACACACCGACGGCATCTACTGGTTCCAGACACAGCAAACGCCCAATCTCGGCACGGAGATCGGCTTCGTGACGCCGAAAAAGCTGAACGGAGAAATCACGGCGCATTATGCCGAATTGATGCGAGCCATCGCTTCGGACCCCGATCATCTTCGCCAGGCCAACGTGATCGGCGGCGATTTCATGACAGACGGCGTCAAATGCCGTGAGATCATTCGCCTCAACCTGGACAAGGGACTCGTGTGCGAAGACAAACGCGAAGCGTTTCTCAAAGGCTTAGAATAAATTCTTTATAGATACGGAGGTATTCCTATGGACAGCAACAAACGCCCCGAAACAATGGCGCGTATCAACACGCAGGCGCTGGCGGATGCATTCATCGCCGAACAGATCGCCGCAATTCGCGCGCAGGTCGGTGATAAGAAAGTGCTTCTGGCGCTCTCCGGCGGTGTGGACTCTTCGGTATGCGCCGCGCTCTTGATCAAAGCGATCGGCAAGCAGCTCGTCTGCGTACACGTCAATCACGGCCTTCTGCGCAAAGGCGAGCCGGAACAGGTCATCGAGGTTTTCCGCAACCAGATGGACGCCAATCTCGTGTATGTCGACGCTGTCGACCGTTTTTTGGATAAGCTCGCCGGCGTCGCCGACCCCGAAAAGAAACGTAAGATCATCGGCGCGGAATTCATCCGCGTATTCGAGGAAGAGGCGCGCAAGCTGGAAGGTATAGAGTTTTTGGCACAGGGCACAATCTACCCCGACATCCTGGAAAGCGACGACGGGATCAAATCGCACCATAACGTCGGCGGTCTGCCGGACGATCTGCAGTTTGAACTGGTCGAACCCGTAAAGCTGCTGTACAAGGACGAAGTCCGCGTGGTCGGCAAGGCGCTCGGTCTTCCGGACGGTATGGTATACCGCCAGCCGTTCCCCGGCCCCGGTCTCGGCGTGCGCTGCCTGGGCGCCATTACGCGCGACAGACTGGAAGCCGTGCGCGAATCCGACGCGATCCTACGTGAAGAATTTGCGAAGAACGGTCTGCAGGGCAAGGTTTGGCAGTATTTCACCGCCATCCCGGATTTCAAGGCGGTCGGCATCGAAAACGGCAAGCGTACCTTTGCGTACCCCGTGATCATTCGCGCCATCAATACGGTCGACGCCATTACCGCAACGGTCGAAGACGTTCCCTTCGCGCTGCTCGAGCACATCACCGACCGCATCACCAAAGAGGTCAAGAACGTCAACCGCGTCCTCTTTGATCTTACCCCGAAGCCTTGCGCCACGATCGAATGGGAATAATCGCATTCGTGCGTCCGGGGGACGCATAGCGAATGCGATTATTAGGAAGAAACAGGGAGTATCGCGATGCGCCCCACGCGAGCGAGACGACCATGTTTCTGACCGCAAGCCTTACAAAAAGAGCGAACGGGCTGTAATGTCCATTCGCTCTTTTATATTCCGTACTATTATTCTTACTTGTTGGTGCTTATCTTTCGCTCGGAAGTTTCCTTACGGATGAATTTCTCGTTCGACGCCGTAATATTCAGGCTGCCGTCGACCAGGTATTCGTTGGCGTTGGCTTTTTTCTGAACGGGTTTATAACTGCTCTTGACCGCGAATACAACGATCAAAGCGATCACGGCGCCGATCACCAGGCAGATAACGAGCGCCTTCACTACGCTTGTCTTCTGTGCCGGCGCAGACGGCGGCGCGGCGACCATAGTCGGTTCTTCGACCTCCCCGACGCCGTAGAGCAAAACCGTCGGCTCTTCTGTCGGGTCCGTTGCGTCTGCCGGCTCTGTTTCATCCTCCGGCGTTTCCTCAACAGGTTTGACCGCAACCGTCACGACCGACTGCGGATCGCTGATCTGCGCGAGGATCATTTTGACTTGTGCGAAAAACATCGTTGCGGCGATTCCGTAGTCATCAACATCCAAATACTCCTGACACGCCGAATACAGTTTTGCCAGCGAAGCGTCGTCTATCATATCGGTGCACTTACCGCCCGTGAGAATATAGGAATCGTCCTCCGTCGCAACGAACAGGATATGGTCCGCTTCGTTCGTCAGATTGCCGACTGCTACGTTTGCGAATTCCTGCGCGCTGCCCTCGCCGTTATACTCCGTCGCACGGATAAAGAACGCGTCCACGCCGTACGTATCGTAGATGTCGATATACAGCGCGCCCACAGTTTTGTTGCCTTCCTGGTCGGAATCCGCGCCGCGCCCGTAGGTGTAGGCTGCGCTCGCAGAAAACGCCGACGCAAAAAGCATGAGCGCGATCAGCAGAAATGATAAGACTTTCTTTTTCATGATGCAGCCCTCCTTAAATCATACCGAACAGCTTGCCCAGCACGAACAGAACAGCCGCCACGCCCACGGCAACGCCCGCGCCGAGTCCGGCCAGCTTTCCACCGTCGACAGGGACGTCGCCGAGGAACCTTCCGCTTTGACCGTTCATGGCAAATGTGTATGTCTTGCCGTCGAACACAGTATTCAGCAGCCAGACCGGGTACAGCACATACTTCGAGGCGCCGCGTGTGAGCTCCACGCGGATATTCTTTTCGCGAACGTCGTCAAAACTCTTGACTGTGGCGCGAAGCGTATCGGACGCGCTCTTCTCGACGCGCTCGTTGGCTCTTTTGGCGCCTTCGTCCATCGAAATATCATATTTGTCGGCCAGATAGCCGGCAAGATACGCGGTCCGGAACGGAACGGCTTCGCCAAAGTCAAACGGCTCCAAGGATTCCAGCAATTCCTGCGGGAGCTTGGTCGAACCGTCGACCGGGATATGCTCGAACGACATATCGCCCTCACGGAAAATGTCATAATAGCTCACTTCCGTATATTCCGTATCGTCCTGCGTCCATGTGGTCTTTTTGGTGCCTTCAAAAGACGCGGATGCATGGATATCGGAATCATACAGCCAGACCGGCACATACAGACCGCGGATCTCCGAGATACGGTTTCCCTTCACGAATGCTGCCGGCGCAAACTTTTTCTTGGCGAGATACTGCTTCAGTTTTTCCTGCGCCTGCTTCTTTTCCAGCTTGAAGGGCAGGACAAGCTCCGGCTTGAACTCGCCTGTCAGACGACCGGTCATGGTCACGGGATTTCCGCAATACGGGCAAGACGCGGCGGCCGTGGTGTCGTCGCCGACGATCTCTCCGCCGCAGGACGCACATTGAAACACGGACATGTTCTCCGAATCATCCCGGCCTTCCATGCTTTCCGATTGCGCGGACGCCGCTTCATCGTCGTCAGTCTGCAGCTCGGAGATGTCAAAAGCGCTGCCGCAGTACGGGCACTGCATCTTCTGCGTCACGGGATCGAATTCCAGCGCGCCGGAACAAGCCGGACATTTGTAATCCATCAATTCAGCCAATAGAATTACCTCCTTAATGTTTATGAATGATTAACGCACAAAGGCGGTCGCTTCTTTATCATGATGTGTCGTGATCCGTTGCCGTGTCTTCATTATAATACACCTTGAGCTCTAAGTCAATTGATGTTTTGATAGTTAATAACTCTTCTGCCGATCTGCCGTTTTTTCAAACGGATAACTAAAAGCACTTGCAATTTTTGTCGAAAAAGTGTATGCTGATAGTGGTATAAGTTTCGCATTGGCGGTGATTCGATGCTTGAAAAATTCACCTACCCCATCGTCTTTGTCCACGGTCTGTTCGGCTGGGGCTGCGACGAAGGGATCGACCGAAAGCTGCCGTACTGGGGTGCGACTACGGGCAGTCTTGTGGACTATCTGACCGAACAGGGCGTGGAATGCTACAGCGCCTCGGTCGGACCGATCTCGAGCGCCTGGGATCGCGCGTGCGAGCTGTACGCACGGCTGACCGGTACGACGGTCGACTACGGCGCCGCGCATTCCGCGCGCGCAAATCACCGTCGCTTCGGACGGACTTATACAGAGCCTCTGGTCGACGGCTGGGGCAGCGAAAAAAAGATCCATTTCATCGGGCACAGCTTCGGCGGAAACACGATCCGTCTGCTTGCGCATCTGCTGACATACGGCGATCCGGACGAACAGGAAACGACGAACCCGGACGAACTGTCCGGCCTGTTCACCGGCGGAAAAGAAGACTGGGTACAGAGCATCGTCACGATATGCTCGCCGCATAACGGCACATTCGCTCTGGAAGCGTTCCGTAAATACAAGATCCTTCCGATGCTGCAAACCATCGTCTACAACGGCGCGGCGATCCTCGGCCGCTCCCCTGCCGAAGGCGGTTTCCTCGATATGCATCTGGAACAGTACGGGATAAGCGATACGCCCGGTATGGACGACGCTTCGCCGCTGCGCAGAGCAAAGCGCGAATACATGAAATACAACGACAATATCGAGTATGACATGAGCGTTGAAGGGGCCGAACGGATCAATCGGCAAATCAAGACCAGTCCGAATATCTATTATTTTTCCTATTCGTTCAACGCGGTCAAGAACGACGGGAAACGGGAAAAAGCGTCCGAAACGGATTTCCCGTTTTTAAAGGCGACCTCTTCGCTGATGCGTCTGTACAGCCGCGGAATGGGCGCGGATAAACAGGATTCGCGCAACGACGGGCTGGTACAGGTCTCGGCTGCGCTGCATCCAAGCGGCGATCCGTTCGTTAAATACCGCAAGCAGAAAGCGAAACCCGGCGTCTGGTATGTGATGCCGACGCTGTTCGGAGATCACGGCACACCGATCGGTCTGTTTGCCGATCCGGACAGAACACACAAGTTTTATCTAGACATGCTGACCATGCTTCAGAACACAATCGAATCGTAAAGACGGAGGCGCCGCATGACCTATTTTACGATGAATCCCATTCTGATCGCCGCTGCTGTCATTCCGGCGATCATTCTTCTTGTTCGCGTCTATAAAGCCGACAAGCTCGACCGCGAGCCGCCCGGGCTGCTGATATCTCTTGTGCTGTTCGGCATCCTCTCCACGCTGATCGCGCTGATGCTGGAGCATATCGGCATGTGGCTTCTGCCGCACTTCGTCACGGAGGATACGATCCTGTATAACGCGCTTCTCTATTTCGGCGTCGTCGCATTCAGCGAAGAAGGCGCGAAGTATCTGCTGCTGAAAAAGCGCACATGGAACCATTATGCGTTCAACTGTCAATTTGACGGCGTCGTCTACGCCGTGTTTGTGTCGCTCGGTTTCGCACTTTGGGAAAACATCAGCTATGTCGCCGGAAGCGGGTTGTGGACGGCCTTGATCCGTTCCGTGACCGCCATGCCCGGCCACGCCTGCTTCGGCGTATTCATGGGCGTTTTCTACGGCGCGGCAAAGCGGATGGAAGGAATGCGAAACGAACAAAGCGCGAAACGTCTGCGAAAGGCCGCTTTGCTGCTGCCGGCGTTCATGCACGGCGCTTACGATTTTCTCGCAACCATTCCGCTCAAGCGATACAGCTGGTTCTTTGCGGCCTTTATTCTGGGCATGTTTATATTCTGTTATAAACTGGTCAAACGCGCATCCGCCGACGACCATTATATTGCGCAACCTTTTGAGGAAGAACAAGCCGTTTGGGGAGAGAATGAGAAGATTTGAAAAGAACCGTCAACCGGATTATACAACTGATCGTCATGCTGTCTCTCGCGTGTCTGGCTTCGATACAGGCGTACGCGAAGACAGATATTACGATTGACGGCAATATCCTGGTGCACAAAGAGTATAACGATACGGTCGCCGCGCTGCAGCTGGAATCCAACGAGTCCAACAGCAACGTGACGCTCGCCTATCTGCACTGGGCGAGCAGTCCGGAGGACAACTCGATTTATCTGGGGATCATGTACGAAACCTCGGATTTTGAGCCGGACGGCGGCAAGACCGCTGTGGAGATCACAGTCAACGGCGAGCTGTGCGGTACGGTACATCCGAACGAACCTGTCACAGATTTGAATACCAATTTGTTCTTCGTCGAAAGCCAGTACCGCATTCAGCCCGAAACGCCCGCGGGCTTCGACTGCGAGATTCGCGTCGGCATCAAATACTGGCCGGACGGCGCGATCGAAGTCGGACTGCGTATCTTCGACTGCAGCGGCATCCCCTCAAACTACCGCCGGCAGATTGTTCACTCGCCCGCGCCGGAGCTGCAGACAACAACAACGACCAAGCCGACAACAGAGCGCTCCACGACCGAAAAAGCGACAACGAAAAAAGCAACGACCGACAAAACGACGAATGAAAAAACGACGGCTGCGCCGAAAACGACCTCTGCTGCGGCGGCGAGCAGCACAACAGCCGCCGAAAAGAAAGCGGAAACGACCACACATCCGACGGTGCCCGATCCGCGAACAGCCGTCGCCGAACTGCAAAAAATGACGACGACACAGACGTCACAGACGACGCAGACGATCGTACAAACAAAAGCCGCTGCCGCCGCGGGTAAGAAAAGCGCCGCGGCCAAAAGCAGCAAAGCCGCGCAGGCTTCATCCAAAAAGGAAACGAGGAAGGAAACGAGTACGACCACCGCAGCCGCAGTGGTTTCCGAAACTGTTCCGACCGATACGGCCGCAGCGGAAACATCGGCCTCCGTCACGTGCGAGACTACGCAGACCTTCGCAGAACAATACTCCGCAGCCGGAAAGATCAAATTCGTCGGTTCGATCCTTGTCGCCGTGCTTTTGACGTCCGCCGCATTCATTTCCGTCTTTGCCGGTTACGGCCGGAACCGCGCCGACAAAGAGCCGGAGCCGACGCCGCAGGAAGAACACGAGGACTTCGGATAAGCTAAGGCAACACCGCACAATTCGCGATGCACGCCTTGCTCGAATCTTATTCCGTCATGCAGCACAAAAATCTCTTGACTTGCGTCAGCAAGCCTTCGATCTTTTTGTACAACCTGACGAAAAATCTTGCTTCGCAATCCGCACACCGGAATTGTGCGGTATTGCCCTAAATAACATATCATATGCAAAAACGACCGCCGCAAAAACGGCAGTCGTTTTGTTTTTTGCATACTCTTTTCTTCCTGTATCAGAACCGGTCATAGTCGTCGATCCAGCGCAGAACATGCGCATAAGAATAGTCCTGCGGCAGCGTGCGCAGCAGCTTCTTCTGTTTCCGACTGCGCAGCAGCATCTCGGCGAATACCGGGAGCATCGACGGCGCGGACACAGCGCCGGTCACTTTGTGCAGAAGATCCGAGGAAGTCTGTTTGCCCGAAGTAAAATCCTTGACCGTGACCATCTGCTTTTCAAACAGCGTGTCGATATTGCGCGCGCCCAAGCAGTGCATGACGTCCTTCAGCGTCTGCTGACGCAGGATCAACGAAAGATTCGAGCGGAAATAGGCCGATTCATACGACCAGAGCGACGCGGTAGAACAATCCTGCGCCTGTTCGATCGCATCGGCGAGAAAACCGGCGCTGCGGATGGAAAGCGTCATGCCCGATCCGCTGAGCGGTTCTATCATCGCCGCGCTGTCGCCGATCGCCGCATATCCGTCGCAGACGAACTTCGGCAGCGTGCGGCGCACCGGAATCCTGGAGCAGCTTCCGCCGCGCAGGATCTGATCGCCGATATAAGGGTGATCGCGCTTGAAATCGTCGACGGCGTTACGGATCATTTCTTCGGACAGACCGCCAAACGCGCCGATCAGGACGTCGACGTGATCGGTCTCGCGAATGACCCAGTCGAAGCCCTCCACGCCGAGATGGCAAAAGTACGCGCTGTACGCCGGCATATCGGATGCGGTCCCCGTATCTTCAAACAGCGCACGGTATGTAAACAGCGTATCCGACGCGTCGATCTCTCTCTGAATGCCGCACCCTGCCGGCAGACTTCTGCGCACGGGAGAATCCATTCCGGCGGCGTCGATCACGATATCGGCGCGCACCTCGCCCGTTTCGGTCAGCACACCCACGACGCGATCACCTTGTGTGACGGCGGACAGAACGCGCCGCGAAAAGCACAGTTTTGCGCCGCTGCCGCGCGCGAGCGCGATCAAATGGCGCAGCAGGAGCTTGCGTTCGATCACGAACGATACGGAAGAGTCTTGCGTCCCGGTACGGATGCAGACCGATTTGCGCGGATTATAGTAGCTGATCGCTTTCATCGGCGTCAGCCATTCGTCGTTCGGCCGTTCGAGCCCCGTGCGGTCGAAGCAGGACATACGGATGCAGTCGCACCAGTCGTAGCCCATAGCTTCTTCGGCCTGCGCCTCGAATACAGTCACGTCAAATCCTTTGCGTGCGAGCAGCGCGGCAGCAGCAAGTCCGCCGTGTCCGCCGCCGGCAACGACGATCTTTGTTTTATCCGTCTTCATGACTGTACCGGCGTTTGCAGATACTTCTCGGCAAACTGATCGAGCATATCTTCATATGCGGCGGTGTCGGTCGGATAGCTTCTGGCATGACCGGCACCGGTGACCAGCAGCAGCGATTTTTCGGACGTGCAAGCCGCATAGTTTTCCAGCGACATATCGGTCGGCACGAACGTGTCCGCATCGCCGTGAATAAACAGTATCGGCACAAGCGCGTTTTTTACGTGCTCACGCGGCTGTACGTCGTACAGCGAAAAGCCGCTGATCAGACGGTTGACCGTGTTGACGCCGAAGATCAGCGCACGGTGCGGGATATGCGCGCTCTGCAGAACGCGCGTAAACTCGTCCGTCACGCCGGTAAAGCCGCAGTCCGCGACAATATACTTTACGTTCGGCAGGATCTCTTCGCGGTCGCTCAGAAGCATGACCGTCGCGGCGCCCATCGAGACGCCGTGCAGCACGACCTTCGCGTCGGCGTTCTTTTCCGTCCGGATCCAGTCGAGCCACAGCAGAAGATCCTCGCTCTCCTTCTTGCCGAACGCGATATAACTGCCCTCGCTCTCGCCGCTGGCGCGATGATCGACCAGCAGCACATGGAAACCGTGATCGTGATAGTATTTCGTCATCAGGCGGAACTCGCTCTTGCCGCGGCTGCGGTAGCCGTGCGCGCAAAGCGCCCAACGGTCGCTCTGCGTTTCGGGCGCGAGATAATACGCCTTGAGAAAATGGCCGTCCGCGCTGCAGAGCGTGAGCTGCTCAAACGACTGCGCCTGCATCCATGCGTCGCGCGGGTCCTGTTCCTTCGGCTCGTCGCCCATGATCGTCTTTTTGTTGCCTTCAAACATCTTGCCGGGGATCGTCGCGTCGCGGTGAAAGATCTCATAATGGATCAGTCCGCACAGACCGGCATATAGCGCCGTACCGACAGCGGCAGAACCCAACAGCCATTTCTTACTCTTTTTCATAGCCGTTCCTTTCTATATACGATATTTATCCTTTTTGTTGTGTCGGGCCGTAATTGGCGGCGCCGGTATACTGCACATCCTCCGGCAGCGGATAGACCTTCGGCACGGACAGATCGCGCTGGTACAGCCGCACATGCTCGCCCGCCGGCGAAAGCGCGACCACATCGCAACCGCGCCAGTACACGGTGAAATCCGTGCCGCGCACAGTTTCCTGTCTGGCCTCGGTCTGAAGATCGAACGTCAGCTCCAATACGTCGCCCGCGTTCAGCTCGGCGCTCAGCACCGCGTCGTCCGGATCGGTCAGAACAGGTTCGCCGTTCCTGGTCAGCACGGGGCTGTCCCCCATCCAGCCATAGCGGCGGAAGCCTGCCCTGCACGGCCGCTTCGCGCGCAGACGCACACAGCCGCAGCTCGGGATCTGCGACTCCATGCACAGATCGTCTGTTTCGCGGTCAAACGGTACATTGACCGTCAGCACGCCGTCTTCATCGGTGATCGCGTCGTCCCAGACTGCCTTGAGCGCCGTCGGCGCCGTGCCGACGCAGCAGCCCGCCACGGAGCGGAAACGCATGAGCGAGATGGAGTTCGGCTCGCTGCCGCCCGTAAAACCGCCGATCATACGCTTGTCGATATCGTGATAGGTGATGCCGTTGCCGTCGGGCTTCGTATTGTCCGTCGTGACGTAGCCGGTATAGCGGATCTGGTTTTCGATCAGCTGATTGCGCGCAAACAGATTGAAGTCGTTCCAGTACTGCGGATAGCCGCACTTCGTCAGCTCCCGCGCGCAGAGGATCATATCGCGCACACAGCACGTCTCACAATGCTCCTCGTCCATCGGATGCCACTGGGCGTATTCGGGTACCCAGCCGAAATCGGAGGACAGCGAACGGATATAGTCATAGATCGCGCGTCCCTTGCGGATGTAATCCTCCCTATCGGTCACTCTGCCGAGATAAACGAGGCCGCACGCGAACCATGCCGCGGAATGGACGTGGCCGAAAAATTCCATTTTATAGTTGAAATAACGCGAAACGCCGAGGACGTAATTGGCGATGCCCTGCGCGAGATCGAGCGCAACCTCGTCCTGCTTCTGCGCATACCGCTGCACCAGCGCGTGCAGCATCAGCGCGTTGCGGATGGCCGGTTCGCCGCGGCCCGTATGCCGCGTCAGATCGAAGCCGCCGTCCCGAAGATACACGTCGTTCGGGAACTCATAGATCGGCTCCGTTTCCATGAAATCACCCGACCAGAATGTGCGGACCTTGCGCTCGATCACCAGACTGCGCATCCCGCGGATCAGTTCCGACGTGCGGCGCTCAGCCTCTTCATCGTCCGGATATTCGGCGCAGATCAGATTCATGGCGGGAAGGATATATCCCATTTCATGGAACGAGGCGTGTACGGTATGCGTCCACGGATACGGCTCGCAGAAGCGAAGACCGTGCTCGCCCCACGAGCGCATCAGATGTCGGCGCAGCGACTGACGAACGTCCTCGCCTTCCTTTGTGCCCAGCACATGCATCGCGGCGGTCAGTCCCTCGTACCAGGAGCCGACCAGCTCGGCGTCGTCCACGCGGCAGTGCGCGGCCTCCGCAGGCTTTTTGTTCGGCAGCAAAAGCCAGTACGGCAGATTATCGTTGGCCGGATCGACCATGTTCGTGATATAGTGATGCACCAGCGACGTGCTGTGCAGCGGGTCAAAATGTTCGTACATATGCCTTCTCCATTCATTCACATTAACGCCTAAGTCTTACGTGCAGGATTCGTTGATCTCCTGCATCGTCTGCTCAACCTGTTTGGCGCGGATCTCGGCAAGCTCTGCTTCGATCTCTTTCTGCCGCTTGCCGGTGTAACTGTCAAAGAGATAGGTAATGCCCGGCAGGAAATTGCCGACGATGCCGCAGATGGCAACGATATAATAAATGCCGCGCAGCGTCTTGTCGGTCTGCTTGATATCAATCGCCTTTCCGGACGCGTCCTGCTCGCCGCTCTTATACCCGATGGCGTTCAGAGACAGCTCCTTGATATTCTTGCGGATCATCGTATTGATATGCGTGATGATGCTGCCGGTCGCCAGCAGCAAGCCGTCGCTGCGGATCGACTTTCCGTAACGCTTGAACGAACTCCACTCCATATAGTCTGTCGAGTCGGCGACAAGCACTCTCTGCGCCGCGGACATACCGGCGTTCGGCATACCGGAAAGGCCGATCATGATGCCGACCAGATACCGGCGCCTGCGCATTTTCTTGATGTCCGACTTGCGCGCGAGCAGACCGATCAGCGTATAGAACAGTCCCGTATAGGCGTGTCCGCTGACCAGCATCGTACGCGCGGAGATCTTACCGCCGAGCAGCGGCACGAGCGCAAGTCCGACATACGAGAGCGAACCGCTGACCATGTCGATGATTGCCTTCATCCCATAATCGTCAAAGGTGTTCTGATACAGGAACGGCAGCAGATCGTACGTGACCTTGCGGATCGTCTCGAACATCGTCGCAAACAGATAGACGATGAACGGTTTGTTATGCAGGATAGCGGAGATTGTTCGGCGATCCCACGTGATCTTTTCCGATTCGTTGACTTTGATGTTGCCGACCTTTTCATTGAGCGTGAAGTACGGCGCGGACATGGAAGAAACGCCCAGAATACAGAAGAACAGCGCGACGAAGAAATGCGCCCATCTCTGCTCGTTCGCCGTCGCAAACCGGTCGACGACGATCGGCAGAAGCCATCCCGGCAGCATGGAACCGAGCGACTGGGCAAGCGACGAGATCGTATAGAAGTTTTTACGGTCCTTGGGGTTCGTCGTCATGCGCAGCGAGATGGTATTCAGCGCCATGTCGAAGAACGTGTCGACCGTCGTGAACAAAACGGTGAACAGAAACGTCCAGAAAAGCCTGACCAGATAGCTTCCGGGCGGGACAAAAAACAACATCATCGACGTCACGGCAAAGGGCAGCGGCGTCAATTGCAGGATGCGCTTGGTGTTGCTCTTCTTGCCCTGCGGCGTCGGGAGGTCCAGGAGCGTACCTGCCACGGGAGGCACGAAAAAGCTCAGGAGCGTCGTGACATTCATCAACGGAACGATATGGTTCGGCTTGATGCCCATAAAGTCCCGATTGAACTTGTCGGAGTACGTCAGCACGCAGTCCTGTCCCATTGCGTTGCCGAACATACCGCCGGCATAACCGAGCTGTTCCTTGACCGTAAACGACGGATTATGACGGATGTCATAGAGGATCGTGCCGAGCTTTTGCTTAATGCCCATCATGTATCTCCTTCTTTCAATATTTTACTCAGTAAAGCCGACTGCATCCCGAAGGCGTTCTCCGCCCGAACGTAAACCGCATATACGCCCGGCGGCGCCGGGAAGGAAACGGCGGAAGCCGCGTCAGTCTTGCGCCAGTATTCGTTGTACAGAACCGTCCGCAGAAGTTCCGCGCCGTTTCGGTCCGACAAGGACACGCGGTACAGAAAGACGGGCGAACCGTCCGGACAGACCGCTTCGGGGACAGTCAGCGCGATCTGCCCGCCGCTGCGCTCGACCGAAAGCTCCGCGTTCTGCGGAAACTCCGGCGCCGCGGCGCGTGCGCGCTGTTCCTCCGGTGTGAGGGAAAAGCTGCGCGGAACGTCGGAAAGGTCCAGAAGGTATTCACAGAGCAGCGAATCCGTCAACGCGTCGTACCCGCGCAGGCGCAGCCGATTGTCCGCGTCCAGTTCGGCGATCCAGCCCTGCGCGATCATTTCATGGCCGGGCGGGTGGATCTTGTTTTGGCCGTCCACCGTCAGCTCCGCATAGCTGAGCGCGCCGCATCCCACGGCAGTAAAGGTGCCCTGCCAGACTGACCGGGGATCGTTGATCGGATAATGCGAGTGTCCGGAAAGATGCACGACCTGCGGGAACTCGTCGAAAATGTCCCGGAAAAAGTCCATGCCCCAGCCGTCCTGCGGATAACTGCCGTAGACCGTATTCGACACATGCTCGTGATGCATGACGAATATCGGTTTTCCGGGCGTTTCGCACAGCGCGTCGGAAAGCTGCGTGCGCAGCCACTCGCGCTGAGGCTCCGCATAGTACACGCCGGTCTCGGCACAGGTCGAAAGACCGATGAACGAGCACCCGCCGATCACTGTCCGGTAATCTGTCGGCAGTCCCGTCACGCTGCGATAGAAAGACAGGCCCGTTTTGACGCACGCTCTGCCCTCGCTCCAGTTGTCATGATTCTTCGCGAGCACCGACATCACAGCCGTATCCCCGCGCAGTTCGCTCTGCACCACGCGCCAAAAATCCGAGATCGACTCGAACGTGCCTTCAACAGTCAGATCGCCGGCAAACAGCAGCGCGTCCAGCTTCGGATATGCCGCATCGGTGTCCGCGATCCGGTAAGCAAGGCGGATCCAGCGGCGCAGCCGGTCCGCACGCAGATCGGAAATCGACTGCATATGTATATCGGAGCAGACCGCAAAACGCAGAGTCGGCCGAAAATCCTGTATTCGTTCAGACAAACACTACGCCACCTTTCTCATTTTCAATCATTATAACACATACGAAGCGAAATGTATAGTCTTATTAAACACAAAAATACATTATTTTGTATCGCCGGACGCAGATACAGCAAGCGCGGAGAAACGTATCGGACACTTCTCCGCGCGGGAATGATACTTTGTTTGTTTTTAATTCACCGGAAGGACGGGACTTTGAAACGCTGTATTGATAGTATCAAGCGGTTGGCTTTGGCCGCCGACGGACGACACGACGATCATATCCTCGACGTCGAACCGTTCTTCATAAAGCTCGGGCCTCTCATATGCTTTTTTCATCTTTTTTCCTCCTTATCCGTTGAAACAGGCAGCTGCAGCAGCGCCGTAGTTATACAGCGCGGCGCCGAGCACGGCAGTCGGTTCATAATTGGCCAACAGGCGCGCAAAGTCGTTGCCGGTAAACGTGACCCATTCCGCACCGTCGACGGTTATGGTGACGCTCTCGGCCATATCGGCCGCTTCGACGCCGGTCACTTCCAGAATGATCGCGTCGCCGTTCTTGACGAACCGCGCCTGCGCATTTCCGCTGACGGCGATCCTGTCGTTCAGTCCGGCCGCCTCGGCCTCGGTCAGGCCCTCGGTGAAGAAGCGGAACTCCGGTTTTGTCAGCGCCACGAACGCCGCGCCCGTGATCTTATCCGTTTTCAAAGTTAACGTACTCGGCAGATCCTTCACGTACGCAACGTCGCGCTCGGCGTTTGCGGTCGTTCCGATCGGCGCGTCGTTGTACCCGAAGTACTCGTTGGCGGCCTGACCGTATTCGAGCATCGCATACGCGAGCGCCCGGACTGCGTCGCTCCCGACGTCGCTTTGGAGCAGATTGCTGCAGTACTGCGCGACAGAGGTGCCGAGCGTTTCCGATTTGCCGTCGCCGTACAATACCGTCGCCTGTACCGTGTTGCCGAGCTGTGCGGGCGCGATCTTCGCGCGGATCTTATACAGATCGTTCTGCTTCTCCATATTGCTGAAGTCGGTATATTCCACGTCGGACTGCACGGTATCCGTCGCCGGGTCGATGTATTCGATCCGCACGCTCTGCACGTTGTCGCGCGCGTCGAGGTCAAGCAGGAAGTTGACGCTGATCTGCGCGTCGATCGTCACGGACTGCATATCCTGCGGCTCGGACGGCTTCTTGACCGTGAACGTCGAGCCGACGAACTGAATGTCGTAGTTTTTTCCGGCGCTCAGAGTGCCGAGCGTGACTTCATAGGTCCCCGCCTCTTCGCCGCCTGTACGCGCAAGCGCGCCGGTGAGCGTGTCGCCCGCGACCAGACCGTCGACCGTGTAGGTCAACTCGGGATCGACCTCGCCGACCGTTTTGACGATCGGATCGGCCGTGATCGTCAGCGTCTTTTTGGCGGAACGCAGCAGAACGGCGTGATCGATATCCGCGAACATATGCGACGCATACTCGTCGAGGACTTCAAAGCGGATATTCTCGTAGAAAGTGTCCGACCTGTCGACCGTTCCGTATGGGTTCCGGGTAAATCTCCACCCTTCGGGCAGGGTGACGTCCGCGAAACGCTGTCCGTAGGTCACGTCGAGCACGTCCGGCGGATCGGTATGCGCCGGAACGCCTTTATCGACCTTGACGACAATATACCCATAGGCGTTTTCGTAGCCGTCGTATGCATGACGGACGGCGTATCCGATCACATAATATCCCGCGATATATCCTGACAATTGTTCACTGAGCTGCGGTGAGGCGCCGTACTCCCATCTGTTAAACTCGTCGCCGATATATCCGTCATATTGACCGCCGGCGTAAAACCCTAAAACCCCGGCGGACTCAAAATCACGGCGCACCGTCTCCGTGTAGTCATCGTAATATTGGTTTGGATCGTAACTGAGATAGTACCTCTTATAATACATTTCGCAGTCGCCCGTGGACACGCTGCCGGGTGTGAACAGCGTAATGCTTTCGCCGGTACAGACCAGATTCCGGATCGGCGCGGGCGGTGTGAAGACAATATCGCTCGCCTGTCTTGCCGTGATCGAATAGTTTGCCTGCACGCTCACGCCGCCGACTGTCATGGTCACGGTATAATCGCCCGGCAGCCCCTGATTGGCGCCGTCATACATGTATTGAGAGCTGAAATACGTAAACGAAGGCGTCGGCAGGTTGTTTTCCGCAGTCCAGCCATCGGACGCCGTGACGCTGGGAGACAGCGGTTCATTGTACGCATACTGTCTGACGCCGTCGTTCAGCGTCAATGTCTGCGGTTCGATCGCGTCCGGACCGCTGCAGGTCGCCGTGATCGTGTTTCCGCTCGCGGAAAACGTCCACGTCCATGAATCGGCAGCGGAATAGATCGCCTCAAAGCGATAGGGGGATTCGTTGGAACCGTTTCCGCTGACGCACTTAACGCCGACGGGCACCTTTGTAATGCTTTGCACCGGCACAAAAATCTTATACTTATCAACGATACTCTCCCCTCCCGCATTGCCGAAAGCCGGATCGAACACCCATGTTCCGTTCTCATAGCCGGACGTCGGATGCACAGGAGGCGTATGGTATACCGGTTCGGGAAGCGCGACCATATCCTCCCGCGACAGATTTATCATGCCGCGCAGCCATTGGGTAGAATGCACAGTCACATACGTCTCCGATTCATGGGGGAAGGTCGTAACATTTTCAAAGTAAATGACGTCGCCGATCAAATACCGTTCGCCGACTGCCAAAGTCTTGACCTGCCCGCCTGCCGCGCTCGCGGCGTCATGTCCCCCGCAAACGCGGAACGCGATATTGCGCGCGTCCGCAAAGGTCTTAGCGTAACAATCCTCTTTGTCGGAGCAAACGGATTCCAGACTGCCGCAAAGACCGAATGCGTCCCGGCCGATTTCCGTGACGGTAGAGGGTATGTGGACGGTTTTCAGATTTGTGCACTTATAGAATGTATCATATTTTATTGCAGTAATGCCGTACGGAATGACGGCGCTTTCGAGAGCGCTGCATCCGAAAAACGCCTGTTCGCGAACGCTTGTCACGCTGTTCGGGATCGTAATGCTTTCAAGGCTCCTGCACCATGCAAAGGCAGCAATCCCGATGCTCGTCACACTGTTCGGGATCGTAACCGCGGAAAGGCTGTCGCACAACTTGAAAGTCCCTTCCAAAATCTCAGTCACGCCGTCCGGGATCGCGATGCTCGTAAGACTGTCGCATGCGGCAAAGGCGTCTTTGCCAATGCTTGTCACACTGTCCGGGATCGTGAAATTTGCAAGGCTCTCGCATACGTCGAAGGCGCGTTCGCCAATGCTCGTCAAATTGTCCGGGAGCGTGATGTTTGTAAGTTTTTTGCAGTTGTCGAATGCCGCTGTGCCGATGCTCGTCACGCCGCTGCCGACCGATACGCTTTCAAGGCTCGTACAATCGCTGAAAGCCTCCTCGGGAATGCTCGTTACGCCGTCCCCGATGGACACATCGGTAAGGCTCTCGCATTCGGAAAAAACGTACTCGCCGATATCCGTTACGCTGTCCGGGATCGTGACACGCGGGAGAGTCGGGCTTTTGGCGAAAGCCCCCGCACCGATAGACAGGACGCCGTCCGGGATCGTAACGTCTGAACGGATCGCGTTTTGATAGAAAGCGCCATTGCCGATCCTTTTCACACTGTTCGGGATGATCACGCTCGAATAGCATATGCAGCTGCTGAAAGCGCGGTCACCGATGCATGTCACGGGATATCCGTTGATCTCTGCCGGAATGACCAGAGATTCCCGCGTTTCAAGGACGTCCCCAAGCGCATGGTCGTGGCCGGTAATGGTCACCTCCCCATTGGCTACCGAATACAGAAAATAATTGTCGTAAACAGCGGCGCTCACGCCGAAGCCCAATCCGCCGAACGCAGAAAGCATCAACGCCATGCTCAGCAGTACGCACAGGGTACGTTTGATCGTTTTGTTCATAAAGCATTCTCCTTTTCGTATGTTTTGGCAGAAATCGACGCAAATAAAAACATAGGTTTTAATCAAGTTTAACTTTATCGCGGCGTCCGACGCATTACAACCGGAAGGGAGTGAACCATGCGTTTTTGGGAGCGAACCTTTTTTATGCATAAAAAAGCTGTCTGTGAAGCGACAAGCCTCAAGACAGCCTTAAAAATGTTGCCGATATTCAGGGTGTTATTTGATGCTGAACAGCATATCGCCGTAGGAAGGATACGGCCAGTATTCCTTGGCGGTGATCGTTTCCGCCTCGTCCACAGCGGCGCGCAGGCGCTCCATGCAGGCCAAAACGACGTTCTTGTAGTACATGGCGGTCTCCTGCGAGCCCTCGATCCCGCTCGCGTTCTCCACGCTTTCTTCAAGCGCGCGCAGCTGCGTGAACGCTTCTTTCGTCAGCTCGCACAGACGCTTCGCCGTCTGTTCCTCATACGGACACGGCATATCCGCAAACGCCTTTTTCTTTGCGCGCAGCGTGTCGCACAGCGTCTTGCCGTACGAGCTCATGGCAGGCAAAAGATCCTTGCTGACCATGTCGATCATTGTCAGCGCTTCAATATGCAGGACCTTGATATAATTCTCCAGCAGAATCTCGCAGCGCGAATGCACCTCGACCTGCGAAAGGACCTTGTGCGTGAGGAAAAGATGGATATTCTTTTCGTCGGCGTAGTGCGGCAGCGCGTCGGGCGTCGAGACAAGATTCGGCAGTCCGCGCACCTTGGTCGCTTCCTCGATCCACGCTTCGTCGTATCCGTTCCCGTTGAAAATGATGCGCTTATGCTCCTTGATCGTCTTGCGGATCAGTCGATTCAGCGCAGAATGGAAATCCTCCGCGCCTTCCAGATAGTCGGCAAACTGGCGAAGCTCTTCCGCCACGGCGGTGTTGATCATCATATTGGCGCACGCGATCGTATCCGCGGAGCCGAGCATACGGAACTCAAACTTGTTTCCCGTGAACGCAAACGGCGACGTGCGGTTGCGGTCGGTCGTATCCTTCGGGAACTTCGGCAGCACATGCACGCCCACGCGCATGAGCGCTTTTTCCTTCGCGTCGTAGGACGTATCCGCTTCGATGGCGGCAAGGATCTCCGTCAGCTCGTCGCCCAGGAACATGGACACGACGGCAGGCGGCGCCTCCTGCGCGCCGAGACGGTGGTCGTTGCCGGCGCTCGCGATGGCAATACGAAGAAGGTCCGCGTATTCATCCACAGCCTTGATGACCGCGCAAAGGAACAGCAGAAACTGCGCGTTCTCGTGCGGCGTTTCGCCCGGTTCCAGAAGGTTTATCCCCGTGTTGGTGGAGATCGACCAGTTGTTGTGCTTGCCGCTGCCGTTGACGCCCGCGAACGGTTTCTCATGCAGCAGACAGACCATATGATGCTTGGCGGCGACCTTCTTCATCACTTCCATCGTCAGCTGATTGTGGTCGGAAGCAATATTCGTCGTCGTAAAGACAGGCGCCAGCTCATGCTGCGACGGCGCGACCTCGTTGTGCTCGGTCTTGGATAAAACGCCCAGCCGCCAAAGCGATTCGTCCAGCTCCTTCATAAAAGCGGCGACGCGCGGCTTGATGGTGCCGAACTAGTGGTCGTCCAGCTCCTGTCCCTTCGACGGCTTGGCGCCGAAAAGCGTACGGCCGGTGTAGATCAGATCCTTGCGGCGGTTATAGACGTCTTGGTCGATCAGGAAGTATTCCTGCTCCGCGCCGACGGTCGTCTTGACGCTCGTCACGTCCTCGTTGCCGAACAGCCGAAGCACGCGCATCGCCTGACGGTTGATCGCCTCCATCGAACGCAGCAGCGGCGTCTTCTTGTCGAGCGCCTCGCCGCCGTAGGAGCAGAACGCGGTCGGGATGCAGAGCGTTCCGTCCTTGATGAACGCATAGGACGTGGGGTCCCACGCCGTATAGCCGCGCGCCTCAAAGGTCGCGCGAATGCCGCCGGACGGGAACGAGGACGCGTCCGGCTCGCCCTTCACAAGCTCCTTGCCGGAAAACTCCATGACCACGCCGCCCTCGTCGGAGGGAGAGATAAAGCTGTCGTGCTTTTCCGCGGTGATGCCGGTCATCGGCTGGAACCAGTGCGTATAGTGCGTTGCGCCGTGCTCCACCGCCCAGTCCTTCATGGCGTTGGCGACAACATTCGCGATCGTCAGATCCAGGCTTTTGCCGTCCCGGATCGTTTTTTTCATAGCCTTGTACGTATCCTCCGGCAGGCGCTCTTTCATACATGCTTCGTTGAACACCATACAGCCGAAGTATTCGGGAACGTTCATGACGGTACTCCTTTGTTTTAACAATCTTTTTTCCGATACAATTTTATAGAATGCAGCCCGGAATGTCAAGAGGCAATTCCCCTCAAATCTTCAGCAAACGCAGGACGTTGTCGACCGTCTCATACAGATTGATCTCGCTTTTGTACCGGCTGACAGAGAAATCCTCCGGCAGTCTGCCGATCGGAAAAACAGCCGTAATACCCGTTTCGTACACCTGCGGCAGCTCGCGCTCGGCGCCGCCGACGACGGCAAGCAGCGGCACGCCCTTACGTTTACAGTGGCCGGCGATCCCGACGACGACTTTGCCGCCGAGGCTCTGACTGTCCAGCTTCCCTTCGCCGGAGATCACCAGATCGGCGCCTTCCAGCCGGTCGTCGAACCGAACGGTCTGCAAGACGGTTTCGATCCCGGACTGCAATCTGCCGCCGCAGAACGCATACAAGCCCGCGCCGAGTCCTCCAGCCGCACCGCCGCCGGAAAGCGCGGACACATCGCAGCCGAGGTCTTTCAATATCACATCCGCCGTATGCCGCAGCCCTTCGTCCAGCGTTTCGACAGCATGTGCGTCGGCGCCCTTCTGCGGCGCAAAAACGTACGCGGCGCCCGTCTTTCCGTAAAGCGGATTGTCGATGTCGCACATCGCGATGATCTCAACGTCCGCGGGAAGCTCGGCTTTTTCGATGCGGGCGATCTGCGATAGCGTTCCGCCCGTCGGCACGAACGGCGTGCCGTCCGCTTTGCGGAAAACCGTTCCGAGCGCCGCCGCCGCACCGCAGCCGCAGTCGTTGGTCGCGCTGCCGCCGAGACCGACGATGATCCTTTTACATCCGCGCCGGATCGCTTCGCCCATCAGCTCGCCGACGCCGTAAGTCGTCGTGCGCATCGGATCGCGTCGTTCGCCGACCAGCGGCAGTCCGGCGCATACGGCCATTTCGACCACGGCCGTGCCGTCCGGCAGCACGGCGAAGTGCGCCTGCATCGGCTCGCCGAACGCTCCCTGCACCGTGACGGCTATCCGCTCTCCCCCGACGGCGTGCAGAAAGCTGTCCATCGTACCCTCGCCGCCGTCCGCGACCGGCAGACATACAACTTCGCACTGCGGAAAATGCGCTGCGATTCGCTCGCGCACGACGTCGCAGATCTGCACGGACGACAGCGTGCCCTTGAACGAATCGGGTATGACGATCACTTTTTTCAGATTCATATTCATCACCTGTGGACAGTGTAACAGATTCCGTATAAAAAAGCAAGATAAGAGAAAAGCCGATCCCTTTCGGAACCGGCTGATTGATTGACGGCTGCTTATTCGCCAAGCAGACGGCGCATGACCTCTGCGTATGCGTCCTCGACGCCTCCGAGATCTCTGCGGAAACGATCCTTGTCCAGCTTCTCATGCGTCGTGCTGTCCCAGAAGCGGCATGTGTCGGGAGAGATCTCGTCCGCAAGAATGATCGTGCCGTCCGGCGTTTTGCCGAACTCGATCTTGAAATCGACAAGCTCGATGTTCTTATCCTTGAGATAATCCAGCAGGAACGCGTTGACGCGCAGCGCGTAATCCGCGATCGTGTCCAGCTCTTCCTTGGTGCAGATGTCCATCGCCATGATGTGATACTCGTTGATCATCGGGTCGCCCAGCTCGTCGTCCTTGTAGCAGTACTCGATGACCGGCAGCTTCATCGGCGTGCCTTCCGGCAGACCAAGACGTTTGGACAGAGAACCGGCGGCGATATTGCGCACGATCACTTCCAGAGGTACGATCTTCACTTTCTTGACGACGGTCTCGCGGTCGTTCAGCTCCTCGACGTAGTGCGTCGGGACGCCTTCTTTTTCAAGCAGCTTCATAAAGTGATTCGACAAGCGGTTGTTGACAACGCCTTTGCCGGTGATGCTGCCTTTTTTCAGACCGTTGAACGCCGTTGCGTCGTCCTTATAGGACACGATGTACAGGTTCTCGTCCTCGGTCTTGAAAACCTTTTTTGCCTTGCCCTCATAGAGCTGTTCTTTCTTTTCCATGGTAAACCATCTCCCTATTCAATTTGATAATACAGACGTTTTAAAGGTTTTGCTGTGCAGAACGATCGGCTTGTCCGTGTAGGTGAACCACACCGTCACGGGCGTATAACGCGCGCTCTGCGGGATGCTGCCGCTGACCGTCAGCGTCACGCTCTCTCCCGGCGTCAGAACGGTTTTGCGCGGCGTCTGCACGCGCAGCGTCGTGCCGGATACCGTCACGCCCGTCAACTGCATGGTTTTCTGCGCGGACAGATTGGTGACCGTCAGGTCCGAAGCGCTGACGTAACAGCCCGACTGCGAAAAGGAAATATTGACCTGATCCGCCGGACTTTGCGCGAACGCGAACTGCGGGAACGCGGGATCGGCATAAACGTCCGTCAGCGTATCCTCCAGCAGCAGCTTGCACAGCAGCGCGTACGTATACGGGTCCCAGTCGCACTGGCCGTGATACTGCCCGTCGACGAACCATGTATTCTCCGGCAGATAGCACGCAGATGCGTCCACGGTCATGGACGGCGACAGATGGCAGTGCGTCGGATCGCTGCAGACCGTTCCGCTGACAGGCGGCGAAAGTCGCTCGCCGTACGGCGCGACAACGGCGCCGGAAACATTCGCGGAGTCCAGGATGCCGTCGCTCTCATAATCGCCGCAGAACAGCAGCGGGTTGCCGGTGTTGCAGACGATGGAGATCGGCATTCCCTGCGCCTGAAGCGCGCGCAGCTTTTCGCCGATATGCGGAAGGACTTCATAATGATAGGCGTCGCTCGCGCGAATGAGCGGCGCACATTCCGCGGCGTCGAGATACTGTGCCTTCAACCGGTCGTAGTCCTTTGCGGGGATCAGATCCCAAAGGCTCCCCCAATACCGCGCGATTGGCAGAACATGCGTCGTCATGATGGAGAGGATCGACTGCTTCAGCGGCGCAAGCGTTACCAGCTTGCCGAGCCATTCGTAGTGCATCTCCGACTCCATGTACGCTTCGGCGAATTGGATCATGGTGCCGACCTGCACGTCGAACATGGATTCGTCCAGCGCGGCCGACGGGAAGCTCGTCCCGCCGATCGCCGGCGTTTCCAAGACAGCCTTTTTCACATCGCCGCGATCGCCGTAATAGTACAGATACGTGCCGATCGTCTGGCCGCCCTGACTGAAGCCGAACAGCGTGACCTGATCTCTGCCGCTGTCTTCTTTGACCTGCTGGATGAAGTCGTCCAACTGACGCGCCAGCTCCAGCTGACCGAGGCGCCAGTCCGCCACGAAAACATACACGCGGCTGTATTGATTATACAGCGCTCTGTATATCCCGCTTAAATAAACGTTGCGGCTGCTCTTGCGGAAAGACAGCGGGACCTCGTCGGCAAATCCGGGATATACGGAAACGTCATACTTGGACGAGCCGTCCGGCAGCATCGTCAGACGCTCCATTTTGTTCAGGACCGGCTCGGCGATCTTCGCGGCCGCGTCGTTAAGCGTATCGTACCGATGCAGAAAGACCGCTTTGAACAGCCCCCACAGCGTCAGCGGAAGATTCGCCTTCACGCGGTCCAGAATACCGTCCGCAGACAGATTCCATACACGCTCCTTTGTTTCGGAAACACCGTCGTCATAATAAAGGTCGGCTGTCGAAAACCCCAGCAGAAACACGACAGGGTCTGCGTCATACGCGCCCTGCGCCTGTACCTGCGCGCCGGCATGAAGCATCAATGCGGACGCGAGGATGCAGACGGAAAGCAAAACGCTGATCCATCGTTTCATATGCATCATCCTTTATTTTAAATTCTCTGTATACCAATCCACGGCCAGTCGCAGCCCGTGCGCAAAATCATAATCCGGATCATATCCCAGCAGACGACGCGCTTTGGAAATATCCGCGTTGGAGTGCCGGATATCGCCGGCGCGCGCGGGACCGAATTCGGGCTCGACATGTTTGCCGAGCGCGTCCGTCAGCGCGTGATAAATATCCAGCAGCGACTCGCGTCCGCCGTAGGCGATATTGAACACTTCGCCCGCCGCTCCGGAGTCCGCAAGGCAAGCCTTGAAATTTGCCTCGACCACGTTCTCCACATAAGTAAAATCGCGCGACTGCTGTCCGTCACCGAAGATCACAGGCGTCTCGCCGTGCAGAAGCTGGCGGATAAAGCGTGGGATCACCGCGGCATACACGCCGTCCGGATCCTGGCGCTTTCCGAACACATTGAAATACCGCAGGCCGTACGTATCCAATCCATACAGTTTTTTATACAGTCTGCCGTATTCCTCGCACACGCGTTTCGTCACCGCATACGGCGACAGCAGCGTTCCCTCCTGGCCTTCCGTCTTCGGCAGCACGGGATGGTCGCCGTAAACGGAGGAACTCGAAGCATAAACGAACTTGCGCACGCCGCACTGCCGCGCGGCTTCCATCATATTCAAAGTGCCCTGAATATTGATCTGCGCATACAAAAGCGGCATCTCGATGCTGCGCGGCACGCTGCCCCACGCAGCCTGGTGCATGACAAAGTCTACGCCTTTACACACGTCCATGCAGGTTTGCAGATCCCGCACGTCGCCCTCCACGAATGTGAATCGCGGATCGCTCAGAAAAGCCTCGATGTTTTCGCGCTTTCCTGTGGATAAATTGTCAAGGCAGATTACTTTACAATCGAATTTGAGCAATTGTTCACAAAGGTTTGAGCCTATAAAACCGGCGCCGCCTGTGACAAGGAAAACACTTCCCGGCGGAAAGTGCAGATGGGCATATCCCACGACTATCGCATCCTTTGCAGATCTTATTTTGTTCCGAAGATCCGGTCGCCCGCATCGCCCAGGCCGGGAACGATATAGCCGTGATCGTTCAGTTTCTCGTCGAGCGCAGCGCAGAAGATGCTCACATCGGGATGCGCCTGCTGCAGCGCGTGCAGTCCCTCCGGCGCCGCAATAATGCCGATGAATTTGATCGACTTGGGACCGCGCTGTTTGATCTGCGAAATGGCGTCGATGGCGGAGCCGCCCGTCGCCAGCATCGGATCCAGCACGATGACCTCGCGCTCGCGGATATCCGAGGGCAGCTTGCAGTAATACTCCACGGGCTTGAGCGTTTCGGGATCGCGATACAGACCGATGTGCCCCACACGCGCGGAAGGAACGAGCTGCAGAACGCCGTCGACCATCCCGAGACCGGCGCGCAGGATCGGCACGAATGCCAGCTTTTTGCCCGCGATCGCCATAAAGGTCGACTTCGTGATCGGCGTTTCCACCTCGACCGGTTTCAGCTCCAGATCGCGCGTCGCTTCATAGCAAAGGAGCATCGCGATCTCGCTGATCAGGCGGCGGAACTCATTGGACGGCGTATTCTTGTCGCGCAGGATATGCAGCTTGTGCTGGATAAGCGGATGATTGGTGATGGTTACGTCTGACATATTGGTTCCCTCCGAATTATAATTTTCCGTTTTCGATATCACGGAGCATCGCGACACGGCGTTGATGACGTTCCTCGTTCAGCGCCGGCGTTTTCAGGAAAATCTCCGTCAGCTCGATGGCTTTTTCCTCCGAGATCACACGCGCGCCCATACAGAGGATATTTGCGTCGTTGTGCAGACGCGTCATTTCCGTGGAATACGCGTCGCCGCAGACCGCCGCACGGATTCCCTTGACCTTGTTGGCCGCGATCGAGATCCCGATCCCCGTACCGCAGCACAGGATCCCGCATTCACATTCGCCGTCCGCTACCGCATGGGCGGCCTTCGCCGCATAGATCGGGTAGTCGACGGACTCCTCGCTGAACGTACCGAAGTCCTTGTACGTCTTTCCGACGGAATCCAGATACGTTTTCAGCGCTTCCTTGAGCGGATAACCCGCATGGTCGCATCCCAAAGCAATCATTTGTATTCAGCCTCCATTTTTTCTTTTCGTTCGCGCTCCGCCTGCGACAGACGCAGATAGGATGCGGAAAGCTCCTCCGCGCTGCGCAAAGGCAGAACGTCTATATTCTCCCACACCGCGGCGGCAACGCTCGCGGCACGCTGGTGACGGATCGTCTGCGGCGCCGTCCGGACGCCGGGCACGCTGTCCCTGAATGCGTCAAAGCACAACTCCGCGCCATCGCCGACGAGGACAGTTTGTCTGCCCGCCTGCCGGAGCCGCTCGCCGAGCTCCGCAAGAGAAACGGCGTCGTCCGGCGTCAAGCGAACGATACGTCCGGCGCGCTGCTCGAACAAGGCGGTATAGACCTGGCTCCTGCGCGCATCCATAGTGCAGCAGATCAGACTGTCCGTATCACGGACGTTGAACGCCATCGCCTCCAATGTCGAAACGCCGACGCAAGGCTTGCCGAGCGGCTGCGCCATCCCCTTCACGGCCGAAACGCCGATCCGCACACCGGTAAAAGAACCGGGGCCGTTGGTCACAGCGAAGAGATCGACGTCCCGGATCGGAACGCCCGCATAACGCAGAAGCGATTCGACCATCGGCTGAAGGGTGCAGCTGTGCGTCAGACCGACGTTGAGAAAGAATTCCCCCAGCAGCTTGCCGTCCTCGGCGAGCGCGGCGCTTGCCGCCGCCGCGGAAGAGTCAATCGCCAGAATCTTCATTCTCGATCGTCAGCCTCCTTTCGTTCTCCGCCGCCCCGTCCGTGCGGTCGATCCGGATCCGTTTTGTTTCGGGCGGCAAATAAGGTTCGATATTTTCCGACCACTCGATCACGACGATACCACCGCTCTCCAGATACTCGAAAAAGCCGGTGGAATACAGATCGTCCAAACCGCTGATGCGGTACATGTCAAAATGAAAGATCGGAAGCCGTCCGTCGTATTCGTGCACGAGCGCAAACGTCGGACTGCTCACTTCGCTCGTGCTGCCCAGGCCCTGCGCCAGACCGCGCACAAACGCCGTCTTGCCCATGCCCAATCCGCCGAACAGCGCCAGCACGTCCCCACTGCGCAGCCCTTCGGCAAAACGGCACGCAAACGCTTCGGTTTCCTCTGTGCTGTGCGAAACAAAAGTCGACATCGTGCGTCGTGATCCTTTCCGATTCTCATTTACATCGTATTATAACACATATTCCCGCAGATTTAAAGTCTTTTTACTTGAAATCTTGTTTTTTACACGATATAATAGTAAATGGTTCGGGGGTGAACGCTTGAAAGTATTACAGATCGTAAAAAACTTTTTGAAAGAAACAGACTTCATGCTTCTCGTACCGTGTCTGCTTCTCTCCGCCTTCGGCGTGCTGATGGTGCACAGCGCGACGCTGTACAGGCTTTCGTCCGGCGAAGCCATCCACCGCGACACCCAGGTGATGCTTATTGCGGTGCTGATCGGCATATTCTTATCTTTGCTCATTTCTGTCGTCGATTACGAATTCATCATCCGTCTTTGGCCGGTCGTCGCCGCGGTCGGTCTTGTGTTGATGCTGGCGCTGTTCAAATGGGGCGTCAGTCCGGACGGGCGCGACGACGCGTTCACATGGATCAAAATCCCGAAGCTCGGCATCATGATCCAGCCGTCCGAGCTGTTGAAGGTCGCTTTCATCATCACGTTTTCCATGCACTTGGACATGCTTCGGGATAAGATCAACGAATGGAAAAGCATGTTGTTCCTGTTTCTTCATGCCGCGGTCCCCATCGCGCTGGTCGTGCGCACCGGCGACGTTGGCTCCGCGCTCGTGTTCGTCTTCATTTTTGTCGGCCTCTTGTTTTTGTCGGGCGTATATCTGCGGTACTTTGCCGCCGCCATCGCATTCGGCGCCGCCGCGGCGCCGCTGCTGTGGACAAAATTCTTTTCGGATTTCCAGAAAAACCGTTTTCTTGCCGTCTATAACCCTTCCGCGCTGGAAGAATCCACATACGAAACCATCATCTACCAGCAAAAGCAGGGTATCAACGCGATCGGCGCAGGTGGATTCAAAGGTTCCGGTTTGTTCAAAGGGTTGTACACGCAGAACGGTCTGGTTCCCGAAAGCCGGAACGATATGGTGTTTACCGTCGTCTGCGAAGAGTTGGGCTTCTGGGGCGCCATCGTGCTGCTCGGTCTTTTGTCGTTCCTGATCGTGCATATCATTATCGTAGCCAAAAACACGCGCGACAATGTGTCCAAACTGCTTTGCTGGGGCACGGCGCTGATGATCGGCAGTCAGGTCTTTATCAACATCGGCATGTGTCTGATGCTCCTGCCCGTCATCGGGATCACGCTTCCGTTCATGAGCGCGGGCGGCTCATCCAATCTCTGCGTGTATCTGGCGATCGGGTTGGTTCTGAGCGCCTACCGGTTCAACAAGGATCGCGCGCCGGTCAATTTCCGACTGCTGTACGTCAACACCCCATTCTCCGATCACAGATAAGAATAAAAAAAACAGCGCCTTTGGCCGGATCGGTCATTGGCGCTGTTGCTGTTGTATTACAGATAATCCCGCAGATCCTTCGCGAGCTGTTCCTCGATACGGATCAGTTTTTTTGCGACGTCCTTGCTGCGTTCATCTGCGGCAGCGTATTGGTTCAGATAGCGGCTGAGCGATTTGACGCCCATATCGCAGCCGTCCGTCATCAGATCCGCTACGGTCCCGTCCGAACTGTCCACAGCCAAGCGGACGTTCGTCTTAATCCAGGACATTCCTTTTGCGATGGCCGGCGGATCCTTTCCCTCGTCGTGGTATTCCCGCAGCAGAGCTTCCACATCGCTGCCCACACGCGCATGTTCGTCGCGGCTGTCGGACAGGATCTTGTGCATTGAAGCGTCATGCACGTTGTCCAGCACGTCGTCAATGGACGCAACGCCCATTCGCACGCCGGAATCACACTCGCGCAGCAGCAATACTGTATCTCGTTCGATCATCGTTTCGACCTCCCATATCAGATGCGCCGCACGGTTTTACCGGACGGTCGCCCTAAACAGTTTGGCCGATCAGCGGACAGATATTCCCGAAACCGATCAATTATTCTTCTCGAAACGATAGATGTCCTGCGACTCGATGTCGATCGGCGGAAGGATCATCGGCGCGATCCCGGAATTGGCCGTTACGGTGGTCACGATCGCGCGCGCATACGGGAACAGCTCCTTGAAGGAGTGCACGTGCACGCGTTCCTTTTCGACGCCCTCCTCAAATTCAAAGAATCCGATGAGCACCAGTTTGATTCCGAACTTGTCCGGATTCTCTTTATCCTCCACGGCAATGCTGAATTCTCCGCGGCAGGTGTTGTTCGGCGCGTAGCTGACGTTATACGAATAGCGGTTACCCAACTCGACGCGCGTTCCGTTCTCCAGCTTGCTGACAAACTGAAGCTCGGAAACCTTGTACCCTTTTAATATGACACGCATAATCATTCTCCTTTTTTGAAGCTGCGTTCAGTTTAACACATTTTGCGTGCAGGCGCAAGATTTTTTTGCAAAGCAGATGGATCCGGACGACCGCCTTCTCCATCAGCCTGTGTTCCAATCGCACGAACCATGATTCGTGCATATACCCCAACACCAAAAGAACGCTCAAAACAAAAAACACGATTGCTTCCATTCTTGTCACTCCTTTCGTTTACATGGCCGATTTCCCTTACATGTCCATTGTAAACAAAAGGCTGTCCCAAAAAAAGGACAACAAATCGGTCGGGGCGACCCCTTGAATGAAAATTTAAACCGTTGAATGAAAAAGTAAATGCAATAAAGAGAGAATCAAAGAACGATCGGTTTGTCCGCGTCGACAGTCCAGCCGACCGTCACAAGCACCGTATCGGGAATCGGATTCGGATCGGCGTCCTCGATCAGGATAGGATCATCGGGCGGCATCGGCTCGGTCTCTTCTTCTCGCGATACGTTCACATAGCGTCTGCCGTCCGCGCCCTTCGCCGTCCCGTCGTCGCGGACGATCAGCCAGACGCCGTTTTCCAGGACCGCAACGGCGATATTATGATCGGAATCTTTTCCGAAGAAGGAGTAAAACTTCTTTTCTTTGATGATCTCCATATCGGTCCCCCCATTTGCTTTCTTTCCGTCCGTCACAGGATCACGGGCGCGTCCGCATCGACAGTCCATCCGACATCGACCAGTTCTTTATCCGGCAGGATACGCTTGTCTTCATACAAAAAAGCCCATGCGTCGAGAGAAGGTTCGGATACCGTATCCTCTTCACGGCTGACATGAAAGTACCGATTCCCGGATGCGTCCTCCGCCGTGCCGTTATTATGCACCAACAGTTCTGTCCCGTCTTCCAATATCACGAGTGCAATATTTTCATCGGCGTCCTCGGGCCAAAAAGCATAAAATTTTTTCTCTTTCAGAATCGTCATAACAGTTTCCCCTTCATTCTTCCGTTTTTTACTTCCAGCATCACTATTATAGCGAACAATTTTCACAAAGTCAACAGATTTTTACAAATTTACTTTTCTTCTTCTTGTCTTGGCAGATTCTTGTCTTGGCAGATCTTGTCTTGGTGGCAGAAAAAAGTCTTGGCAGAAAACAACTCAAAGATCGTTATTAAAAAAGCAGCCCTTTATACCGCCGTTATGTTGCCTCGGTTATCGTACGTGTAGCGGAACGCGACCCCGGTCGTGACATTGTCCGCCTCTACCGTGCTGCTGTACGTCGTCGGCAGGGTTCGCAATACCCGAATAACGAAAAAAGAGTATTTATGCTAAATAAATGTATGACTGTGTTGGTTTTCGGCTCTGCTTCTTAATCGGTCCAACAAAACGAAAAATAAGCCCCTTCGTATCCAGTCATTCCTTTCAGACGAATCAATAGACCTGTTGAAATACTCATAATATATGCATCCATTGCATCACCAAAAAAGCCATGAGTACGCAAAAAAATGTAATACTTGCCGTCCGGGCTTATTGCACCTTTTGAAACGCCGTCACATTTAATTCCTTTTGTTGTTCTAGAAAACGACGAAAGCGTAAAGATTCGGTTCGTTCCAACAGCAACAAGAGTATTACCTCCGGCGCAGAGAGACCAAATATCTTCTGGTATATTTTGTTTGTGAATTGAACCGTTTTCATAAACTAAAATAGTATCCGTTTCACAAACAATACGCTCGTTCTCAATCACTTTAAAAGCCCGAGGAAGAAATGTAAAGCAGTTCTCTTGCGACGTCAAAAAAGTTTCTGTTGGGTATGTATTGAATCCACATTCCGCTATCGTTTGGGGTTCGGAACCGTCAGTTGTTAAATATATGATTTCGCCAGTTCTGGCACGCAAAGTCAGTTTCTGACCGCCCATGTGTTGATAAAAATCGTTTGTTTCACGAATCAACAGAACCCCTCCATTATACGCGCACATATCCACTGGTTTAAAGGGTACTTTTGTTTCGTAAAGAACCTTCTCGGGGGTTCGGAGTTGCAATATGTATTTATCATCTACATAGGATAACACCCAGATTTTCCCATTTCTTGCATCGCATATTTTTAGGATATTGGCGTTACCTATCCACGTAATCTCCTGCAGCCTTTCTTTTTCCCAATCATATAAATGCCACCCTTCGCCATCCGAAACATATAGTGTACCCTTCAATGAATGTTTTAGAAGATTGCTTGAAAGCCAAAAACCGCCTAAAAGGATAACAGCTATTAGCGATATAATAACGAATAACGTTTTTTTCATTTTCATCCTTTCGTTCGAATCGTGTCCGGGTATAAGGTCTTATAATTATCAATAAACCACTGCAACTGCACTGGAATAAAAATCAATTTGTATTTCCAGTAGTCCTCATACATATAGTATGCCACCTTGTGTCCTGTTCGCAAAACAATCTTGGCAAAGTCGCTTTTATCGTTTGCCAAGTCCAGAATAATCGGGATCAAAATCTTTCCATAAAGAGTATACCACAAAAGCATTATCTGTCCAAGTGTACAAAATGCACAAATTTAACTGTTCTGATTGGAAATAAACTTGATCGCACGTTTGTCAAACTCAATCTTGTACTGCATCCAGATTTACCCCGCACATAGCCGCAGCATCTTCAAAGGAAACAAAATCGCCTTTGTCGGTGCTGTTTTCATATTCGTCCACCAGATGCGCACAGTATGCGTCGTCGTCCGCTTCGTCCGCACTCAATCCTTGCAGATATGCAATCACATAGCGGAGTTTATATTCCGGCAGCATATCTACTAATTGCATTACCATTTCTTTATTGCTCATGGTGATACCCTCCTGAATTATTCTATGGTCTTATCCGGTACGTATTCCGCGAGATCGCCCGGCTGACAATGCAGCTTTCTGCTTTCGCTCTCCATTTATGCTAAATCAAGATCACTGTGGGTTCCGGTTCGGCTGAGCACAAGCAACAACCAATCCTCATATACCCGGTAAATCAGCAACCAATCCGGTTGTATGTGACATTCACGAAAGCCGACCCAGTTTCCCGTCAATGCATGATCCCTATATTTCGCGTCAAGCTGTTCACCGGCTTGAATCGCATTCACAACTGTATTCAACTTGCCAAGATCGTAACCGCGCTTTTTGATCCTTTTCAGATCCCTTGTAAACGCGGTGGTATAATCAAGCTGATACTTCATCTTTGAATACTTCCCTTTCAATTTCGCTGAAGCTGTTGAAGCGGCGTCTGTTCGGATCATTGGCAATTCGGTTTGCCTCAATCATTGCCTGCATATTTTCGCTTGCAAACAGCGTAATAAAAGCGCTGATCTGTTCGTCTGTAAGATGGTCAAGAGTACTGTTCGCTATCTCACGGTTGCTCATTGTAATACCCCCTTATTCTACGGTTTCGTTGTCTCTCTCTATGGTTTCCTTGATTGCACGGTTGACAAAGCCGTTCAGGCTTTCGCCGTGCTCTTCTGCGTGGGCTTTATACACATCCTTCAGCCCTTTTGCACAAACAATTCTCAAACTATCATATGCTTTATTCATGTACTTATTTGTGGCTCGCGTTTGAGCTTTTCCCATTTTATATCACGACCTTTCCATGAATAGTATACTACAAAAACAATATCTGTACAAGTATACATGTTGTACAAATATATCTGTACAACTTTGTTCATTATGTCTATTAATATATTTGTACAGATATGTTATAATCTACTCGTAAGGTTGAGGAACGGAACCGGCAAAGGTTAAAGAGTAACGTCGAGATTGCCGGGAAGTGCGGAAACGGATACGCTGATAGCAATACCACAAAGCGGATAGTATACGTAAAGCCGACCGCCGCCGGTTCCACCTCAGCCAAATAAAACGAAAAGGAGTAGAACACAATGGGAACCAACGAACTGAACGCAAAGGTCAAAGAGCTGCGCGAGCTGCAGCAGTTGATCGAGGAAGCCACCGCCGAAGCGGAAGCGATTCGCAGGCGACCACGACGCTGAACATCTATGCGCACAGCTTCGCAGAGGCGCAAGCAAGGGCGAGTGAAGCGCTTGCAAACGTGCTCGATCTGCGTATGCCGGACGCACAAAAGCAGGCGTAAAAGCGAAGCGGACAACCTCTGAAAATGGGCTGACCGCTTCGACTTTTTTATGCAATTTTGAGAGCAACAACGACCAAATAACGACCAAATCCGGCGAATTGGCAAAAAGAAAACTGCCAAACTCGTTATATATCGACGAATTTGACAGCTAAAACATGGTCCGAGTGGCGAGACTTGAACTCACGGCCTCTTGACCCCCAGTCAAGCGCGCTCCCAACTGCGCCACACCCGGATGAACCAACGCTGATATTATACCACATGATCTGCGAAAGTCAAGTGTTTTTGAAATTATTTTCCTTGACGCCCCTTCCCGCTCTTCCGTTTTTTTGCGGGATGTGTTATAATGCCGGAAAGAGGTGATCGGTATGCAGGAACGGATCGTCATCGGCATGAGCGGCGGCGTGGACAGCTCCGCGGCAGCGCTGCTGCTGCGGGACGCGGGATATGACGTGATCGGCGTTACGCTTTCTCTTGTACCGGACGGCGTACGGGACGGCGCGGCCGATGCGCGCAGAGTAGCGGACGTGCTTGGGATCGAGCATCATGTACTCGATCTGCGGTCTGCGTTTCGTGCGCTCGTCATGGAGCCGTTCATCGAATCCTACCTTTGCGGTCAAACGCCGAATCCCTGCGTGCTGTGCAACCGCGAGATCAAGTTCGGCGCGATGCTGCGCTATGCGCGGTCGCTCGGCGCGGAAAAGATCGCCACGGGCCACTACGCGCGCACGGTCTGCCGGGACGGTCATACGGACTTGTTCAGTACCGACAGCCGCAAGGACCAAAGCTATTTTCTCTGTAAGCTGCGGCAGGAACAACTTGCTGCGGCCGTTTTTCCTCTGGACGGACTGGAAAAGGCGGAGATCCGCCGGATCGCGCTGGAAAACGGTCTGCCCGTCGCCCAAAAGAAGGACAGTCAGGACGTCTGCTTTATCCCGGACAACGACTATGCAGCATTTATCTGCAAAAGTCGTGCGCTTACGCCGCAAAGCGGTGAATTCGTCGATCCGGACGGAAACGTGATCGGTCGGCACGAAGGCATCCTGCACTATACGATC
Source organism: Clostridia bacterium (assembly GCA_017449935.1). GTDB lineage: Bacteria > Bacillota > Clostridia > Oscillospirales > Acutalibacteraceae > UBA1425. The sequence continues at coordinate 44,817 of JAFSYP010000028.1, read as the reverse complement.
GGTCAAAGAAAAGGACTCGGCGCATTCGGGAAACCGATGTTCGTCACCGCGATCGACCCTGTGCGAAACCGCGTCGTACTCGGTGAAAACGGCAGACAATACGCCGCCGGGCTGACCGCGGACGATCTCAACTGGATCGCGTTCGACATGCCGGCAGTGGAAATGGACTGTGAGGTGCGCATCCGTTTCCGCGCATCCCCTGCCCCGGCGCACGTCCGCGTCCGGAACGGACAGGCGCTCGTCCGTTTCTCTGAACCGCAGCGCTCCGTAACGCCCGGCCAGACTGTCGCCTTCTACGACGGCGATCTCGTTCTGGGCGGCGGAACGATCATAAAAGCTATACAGGGAGGTTCCAATGACGAAGAAGCTATATGACGCGGACAGCCATCTGTTTGAATTTGACGCGGCGGTTCTGTCCTGTACGCCGGTTAAAGACCGCTATGCCGTGACGCTGGATCAGACCGCTTTCTTTCCGGAAGGCGGCGGTCAATATGCCGATACAGGCAAACTCGATGCGGCGCGCGTTCTCGACGTGCAGGAAGAAAACGGCGGGATCGTGCATTATACGGACAGACCTTTGGACGTGGGCGCAGCGGTACACGGCACGCTGGAGACCGAGCAGCGTTTTCGCCGGATGCAGAACCACTCCGGCGAGCACATCGTATCGGGGCTGGTGCATACGCTGTTCGGGCTGGACAACGTGGGATTCCATCTCGGCGACGACGACATGACCGTGGATTACAACGGCACGCTCACACGCGATGACCTTGACCGCGTGGAAACCATGGCAAATCAAGTCGTGGCGCGAAACATTCCGATCCTCACGCAGTATCCCGACCCGCAGATCCTCCCGACGCTGCAATACCGCAGCAAGCTGGAGCTGACGGAAAACGTGCGGATCGTCACCATCGGCGACGTAGACTGCTGCGCGTGCTGCGCGCCGCACGTCGCCTTCACGGGCGAGATCGGCGTGATCAAAATCCTCGATTTCGAGCGGTACAAGGGCGGCGTTCGCTGCCATATGCTCTGCGGCGAAACGGCGCTGGAGGATTACCGCGACAAATACCGGAACGTGCAGAGCGTCTCGCTTGCCCTTTGCGTCCCGCAGAATGAAACGGCGCAGGGCGTACAGCGGACGCTGGACACGCTCAAACAGCGGGATTATGAGATCGTCAGTCTCCGACGCCGTCTGGCTGAAGCCGCTCTGCTTTCGGCGCGCTGCAGCGAATCGTGCATCTGTTTCTTTGCGGACGCACTGTGTGACGCGGACAGTGTGCGGCACGCGGTCAACCTCGGCATGGAACAGGCCGCTGTCTGCGCCGGCTTTCTTCCGGCCGAAAGCGGCTGGCGGTACTGCATCGGTTCCGCCTCGGCGGATCTTCGCGCACGCTCGAAGGAGATCAACGCCGCCCTTGAGGGACGCGGCGGCGGCCAGCCGAACATGATCCAGGGCACGGCTGCGGCTTCCCGGGACGCGATCTGTGATTTTTTCGGGAATTTTAAAATATAACGCAATTCCTTATTGCAATAATCTTTGAAATGTGCTAAAATTAATTGGTTGTCTTGTACCCAATATTCTTTTGATAGAGGTGTTCAAACGATGTATGATGTAGCAATTATCGGCTGCGGCGTGATCGGCTCCTCCATCGCGTACCGTCTTTCCGGCTTTGATCTCAAGACGGTCGTTCTGGAAAAGGAGAACGACGTCGCGATGGGCGCCACCAGAGCCAACAGCGCGATCGTCCACGCGGGATACGACCCGGCCGAGGGCACGCTGATGGCGAAGCTGAACGTGCGCAGCGTCGACCTGACGAAGGAGCTTTGCGAAAAGCTCTCCGTTCCCTATGCGCAGATCGGTTCTCTGGTCCTCGCGTTCAGCGACGAGGAATCCGCGCATGTGCAGAGGCTGTACGACCGCGGCGTCGCCAACGGCGTTCCCGGTCTGAAGATCCTCTCCTATTCGGAAGCGAAAGCCATCGAGCCCAATATTGCCGACAATGTGACAAGCGCGCTTTACGCGCCTACGGCGGCTGTGATCAATCCGTGGGAATATGCGCTGGCACTGGCGGAAACGGCCGTCGTCAACGGCGTCGAGCTTCGTCTGGAATCGCCCGTTGACGCCATCGTCAAGACGGACGCAGGCTACGCCGTTACGGCGGGCGGCGAAACGATCGAGGCAAAATATGTGATCAACGCAGCCGGAACGGAAGCGGGCCTGATCCACGATATGGTCCTGCCGCACACATTCGATATCCTCCCGAACAAAGGCGAATACTATCTGCTCGACAAGAGCGAGGGCACGCGCGCAAAGCACGTCGTTTTCCAGTGCCCGTCCAAGGTCGGCAAGGGCGTTCTTGTTTCGCCCACCGTCCACGGCAACCTGATCGTCGGCCCCAACGCCGTCGATTGCGCGGCCGGCGATACATCCACCTCGGCGGACGATCTTGCGTTCGTGCGCAAGATGGCGGCCAAGAGCATCCCCTCCGTGGACTTCCGCCAGAATATCCGCAACTTCGCAGGCGTGCGTCCCAACAGCACCATAGACGATTTCATCATCGAAGCGCACGACGGCTTCTTCGACGTAGCCGGCATCAAGTCGCCCGGACTTGCGTCCGCGGCGGGCATCGCGGAATATGTGGAAAATCTGATGCGTGAAAACGGCGTTGCGCTGGAGAAAAAGGCAGACGCCGTCGATACGCGCGAGCAGATCCGTTTTAAGGAAATGAGCCATGAGGAACGCGCCGAGCTGGTCAAAAAAGACCCAACGTTCGGCCGCGTGATCTGCCGGTGCGAAACGATCACCGAAGGCGAGATCGTCGACGCGATCCGCCGTCCGATCGTGCCGCGTACCGTGGACGCCATCAAACGCCGCTGCTGCGCCGGAATGGGCAGATGCCAGGGCGGATTCTGCGGTCCCCGCGTGGTGGAGATCCTCGCGCGTGAGCTGGGCTGCAGCCGTCAGGACATCGACAAGGACAAGACCGGCAGCTATATCGTCAGAGAGAGGGAGGATTAAGCCATGTATGATCTTGCAGTCATCGGCGGCGGCCCTGCAGGTCTTGCCGCGGCATACAGCGCATATGAAAAAGGTCTGCGCAACATCGTGATATTGGAGCGCGACAAGGAACTGGGCGGCATTCTCAACCAGTGTATCCACAACGGCTTCGGTCTGCACCGCTTTAAGGAAGAGCTGTCCGGCCCCGAATATGCGCACAGATACATCGAAATGGTGCAGGACACCTCCGTCGAGGTCAAGCTCGACACGATGGTGATCGAGATCACCCCCGACAAAAAGATTTTCATCAACAGCCCCAAGGGCTATGAATGCATCGAAGCAAAATCCATCGTACTGTCCATGGGCTGCCGCGAACGCACGCGCGGGGCGATCTCCATCCCCGGCACGCGTCCTTCCGGCGTCTTCACCGCAGGCGCGGCGCAGCGGTACCTGAACATGGAGGGTCTGATGGCGGGCAAACGCGTCGTGATCCTCGGCTCCGGCGACATCGGTCTGATTATGGCGCGCCGAATGACGCTCGAGGGCGCAAAGGTGCTCGCCTGCGTCGAAGTCATGCCCTACTCCGGCGGTCTGACCAGAAATATCGTCCAGTGCCTGAACGACTTTGATATCCCGCTGTATCTGTCGCACACCGTGACGGACATCCGCGGCGACAAGCGTCTGGAAGGTCTGACGGTTATGAAGGTCGATGAAAACCGCCGTCCGATCCCCGGTACGGAAATGGAATTTGAATGCGACACACTGCTTCTGAGCGTCGGTCTGATCCCCGAAAACGAACTGACGCGCGGCGCCGGGATCGAAATGGACCCGCGCACGAACGGCGCATACGTCTTTGAAAACATGGAAACGTCGATCGAAGGCGTCTTTGCCTGCGGCAACGTGGTGCACGTCCATGACCTCGTTGACTTTGTTTCCGACGAGAGCGCGAGAGCCGGCGCTGCGGCGGCGGACTACGTGCAGAACGGCGCCGTCAAGGGCGACGTCATACGCCTGCAGAACGGCGCGGACGTCGGTTATACGGTCCCGCAAAAGATCCACCGCGACACCGCCGCCGAAAAGATCGACATCTTCTTCCGCGTTCGCAGCGTATTCGGCAAGAGCCAGGTGATCGTTTCCTCCGGCGATACGGAGATCCAGGTGTTTAAGCGTCCCTATATGGCGCCGGGCGAAATGCAGCATATCGTGATCGCCGCGGACAAGCTCAAGGGATTTGATACCATTACGGTTACGGCAAAGGAGGCGTGATTCAAGATGACGGAACTGACTTGTATCTGCTGCCCGATGGGGTGCAGACTGACGGTAGATGAGGAAAACGACTACGCCGTGACAGGCAATTCCTGCAAGCGCGGCGCGGTGTACGGCCGGAACGAGCTGATGAATCCGACGCGCGTTCTGACCACGACGGTCGCGATCGACGGCGCTGCGCACGGCCGTATGCCTGTGCGCACCGAGCAAGCGATCCCGAAAGGAAAGCTGTTCGACGCTGTGGAAGAATTAAAGAAGGTCCGGCTGACTTCTCCCGTGCGCTGCGGCGACGTAGTGCTGGAAAACATTCTCGGCACCGGCGTCAATGTGATCGCTTCGCGCGACCTTTGATCCACCCGGTAATTTGACCGCATAAAAAATCCGTTCCTGCTTTTCAAAACAGGAGCGGATTTTTTTGCTCTATTATGCTTGTTTGTTTGTCGGAACAGCTAACAATCAACGGCTTTTCCTGTTCCGGCAGGCTGGCGAAACACGCATTCGTGCGTGTCGCGTGCAATCAGGTCGATTGCGCATATCAGGCGGAAAACACTGTGCAGAACCACTTCATAAAGATGCAGCTTCCCGTATAATTCAGATGTGCCGCGTCCTTGAAGCAGGATGCGTCGTCAAGCGTTTCCCGCAGCGGATGCATATTAAAATCATAAAACTGTGCGCCGCGGCTCTCGGCAATTTCACGCACCGTCGTTTGGTAATTGTCGTAGCCCTGAAACAGGGATAATCTTTCTTTCGTATAAGGCGACTGAAAAACGCACGTCCTCACGCCGGCTTCGCGGCAAAGATCCAAAATATCCGCATAGTATCGCAGACTTTCTTCATCCAAACGCGTCAGATCATGACTGTCATTATCAAGATTCGTCCCGACCGCGTCCGAATATGCGTATCCCTTGTCCGTATTGTAATCGTGTTCGCTGACAGCTTCAAACCGTCGGTATGCGGGAGAGAGTTTATTACGTACGTTTTCGGCAACGGAATAAACGGAATCCAGATTGTTTCGGAAGCGAAAGATGATATTCCAGCTCGCGTCCAGAGAAAACATGTTGTGTGCATACTCCGCTCTGCCGCGAAGCGTTTGAAGCCGATCAAAAACGATCAACGAAGCAGGAACACTGGGCTTTCTTTTTTTCGAAATAATAAAATTCCAGTAATCCACTCCCAGATAGACCGTCTGGATCTTCGGACATGACGCAAGAATGTCCTTGAGATAGTAGAAGGTACAGCGGATATCCTGCTGCGCTGTCGCGGTATTGAAGGCACAGACCCCCATTTCCCGATCCATTATGCTCGGCTGAACCGAGCGCAGCGTCAGCGAATCGCCGAGAACAATCGTATCTGTTTCTGCGTACTGTGCTTTCCACTGATGCAGAAAGATGTGGTTATAATTGACGGGTATGATCGCAAAGTTTAAAACGCCGGTGATTGCAGCGGCCAGCAGTATGCAGAGCAGGAGTTTCAGAATTCGTTTCATCTTTGCGCCTCCTTAAAACTGTGCATACATAAAGCCCGCGGTCAGATCGGACGAGGAACCGTCGAACAGCAGAACCGCAAAAAGAAGCGCAAGCGCAACTGTCGTCTGAAGGATCCAGTGCCGACGGCACAGCTTGGGAAAGATCGCGCCGTGCTTCTCCTCGATCACACTGTATACAAACATGGCCAAAATGCCAAGTCCCATTCCGATCACCTTGAACAAGCCGGCGTCGATCGTTTCGGGGAAAATATACGATGCAGCAATTGAGGTCGGCAACGGGTTTTTGACAAACTGTACGACGCTTTGACCGAACGCGCGAACCGACGGGAATTCACACATAAAGTTCAGTGCGGACATAATCAGAAAAGTACGCGCCATCTGGAACACACGGAACCAAAACTTTTTTTCTGAAATATGCAGTTTTGAACGGATCGCCGCATAAACGTCTTTGAACTGCAGACTGAACACCATGATGCAGCCGTTCATCAGACCCCAACAGATCTCCCGCGCGCTGGCTTCGTGCCAAAGGCCTGTGAGAAACCAAACGATAATCGTGGCGATAAAAGACGGGACGTTTATTGCTGCCTTGCGGTAATTCTTTGCGCGCAGCTTTTTTCCGATAGCCTGAAATCTCTTTGAAGTGATCAGAGAATAGAAAACATAATCGCGGAACCACTGACACAGAGAGATGTGCCACCGGCGCCAGAATTCTATCACTGACGTCGAAAAATACGGACGTTTGAAGTTCGGTGCGAGCTCGATGCCGAGGATCTTGGAAAAGCCCATGGCAATATCCATATACCCGGAGAAATCGGCATACAGACGCACGCCGTAAAGACACATCCCCAAAAAGATCTGGAAGCCTCCGTAAGAAGCGGAATCTGCCGCGATCGCTGTGATCATCGGCGCAAGATTGTCTGCAACGACCAGCTTCTTTAAAAAGCCCCAAAGAATCAGCAGCGCGCCTTCTTTTGCGCGTTCAAAGGAAAACGAACGTTCTGCGAAAAGCTGCGGCGCAAGCTCCTGAAATCTGCCGATCGGTCCCTGCACGATCTGCGCGAAATAGGAAACGAACAGCGCGGTCTTGAAAAAATTCCGTTCCGGCTGAACTTTTTTGCGAAAAACGTCGACAATGTATCCCGTCGATTGGAAGGTATAAAAAGATATACCCAGCGGCATCAGCAGCCGGATCTCATGCACAGACGCAGCGCCGAACAGCATCGTCTGTACAGTACGCGAAGCGGCAGGAAGGTATTTGAATACAGCAAGCAGTCCGAAATTGATGCAAAGCGATAGAATCAGCACGGCCTTGCGTTTGCGCTCCGCAGCTTTTTTGAGTTCCTTTTTGCCGTCGCGCGTCAAATCCGCATCCGCAGCAATCCTGTCTTTCAGTTTCTTGTCGATCCTCCCGATCCACATCGTTCCGCCGTAAATGACAGCGGTCGTCATCAGCATATACACGGGCAGTTTTTCGCTCGCCAGGAAATAAAAGAGATAGCTGCCGCACAGCAGAATTACCCACTGGCACTTTTTCGGCAGCAGATAATACAGCAGCGCAAGCACCAGAAAGAAGATCAGAAAAGAAAATGAGATAAATGTCACGAAATCACCCTATCATTCCGGAAAAGAAGGCGTATTCAGAGGATGGGATTCGACTGTCCCGCGTACAATCTGCAAGCCGCCGCGCACACTGTACAGCGCGATGCGCGGCAGAGTTCTGGACAGAAACAGCCCTATACCTTCCGTTACGGTATAGGCGCCGCATCGGTCGAAGACCAAAACATCGCCGATCTCTAAAGCGGGCAGTTCCACGCTGCGCACAAGCAGGTCTGCCGTCGTGCACAGGCTGCCGGAAAGCGTATACGTTTCTTTCTTGTCTGCGTCCTTCAGCACATAGATCGGCGGCGTCTGCATCGCCATCATCTGGCCGTAATACTTCAAATGATTGATCCCGCCGTCACAGATTGCATAATGCGTCCCGTCGGTGGTTTTTAAATCCTCGACGCGCGTAAAATACAAACCGCAGGATGCAGCGAGGAAACGTCCCATTTCCACTGTCAGCGGATACTCCGCGGCAAAATCCTGCAAAAGCCGTGCGGTATACGTCAGCAGCTCCCGATCCTTTTCCTCAAGCGGCGGATCAAAATACTCCGCCGCCAGTCCCGGTCCGTATTCCACATGCGTCGGATGAAATCCGTAGTCGTTTTCCATGCGGCGGATAAAACTGCGAAACGTCTCGACGTCCTTCTCTATGACCTTCGTCTTCTTCTTTTGCGTGCCGGTATAGTAGTGGAAACCGAGGATCTCCAGCTCGCTGTAAGCATCCCGCACAGCTAAAATCTGTTCGATATCCTTTTCGTCCATGCCGAACTGATTGCCTCCGGACAGTCGAAGAATCGTCCGCACGCGTGTTCCGCGCAGCGCGGCGGAACGGCGAATCAACGAAACGTGTCGCACGCTCTCCGCCGTCAGGATATCCGCACCGTAATCAATGGCGTCCAGGATATCCTCTTCCCCCTTGTTCACGCCGGAGTAGATGATCTTCTTCGGATCGATCCGCAGCGCTTTACAAATTGCAAGCTCACCCGGACTGCAAACCTCCACTTTGGAAATACAGTCCGGCAGCGCAGCGAGAAGAAAGGGGTTTGCTTTTATGCTGAAGCAAAGCGGAATATCCCCCAACGCCGCTTTGATCTCTGCGGCGCAGGAGGCAAACCGGTCTGTATCAAACACAAAGGAAGGCGTAGACACCTTTTGCGCAAGTTCGCGCATCCGTTCCCTGTTCATAAATCAGTCTTCTTCGCGGTGCGCCTTCACCAGCGCAACCATGCCGTCGACGGAATTGAAGTTATCGGGAACAAGATCGCCGACACGCACCTCGATGTCGAATGCATCATTCAGTTCGCCGAGGATCGCGACGATGTCGAACGACTCCAGTATCCCGTCGGTAATCAGTTTCTTTTCATTCTCAAAATCGACGTCCGGACGTAGGTTTGCCAGGATCTCCATGATTTCTTCACGCATTGTTTTTTCCTCCATTTATATCATTGACTTCAGAGCAGAAAGATCGGTTTTTCCGTTCGGCAGTTTCGGAAGGCTGTCCAAGCAGCGTATTTTCCGCGGGATCATGAATCCGGGAAGCGTTTGGCGCATATGGACGGCGATATCCCGCATACCCGCAGAACCCGTGTAAAACAGACAGATCGTTTCTGTTCCATAATCATACAGAACGCTGCACTCCTGTACGCCGTCCGTCGATGCAGCGGCAGCCTCCACCTCGTCCAATTCTACACGGTGTCCGAGATGCTTGATCTGCCGATCGCGTCTGCCATGAAACTCCAACGTTCCGTCTGCACGGCGCAGACCGATGTCTCCGGTGTGATAGATCAGATCGCGGTAAGCATTGTGGAGCGGATTCTGCACAAAGGATTTTGTCGTCAACTCCGGCGCGTTATAATAGCCGAGCGCAAGACAAGGCCCTGCGACACAGATCTCGCCTTCAGCGCCGTCTGCCGCCGGCTGTCCGTCCTCCGTCAGCAGCAGTATCCGATAATTCGCATACGCGCGCCCGATGGGAAGCACATCCTCCGGCCGGACCTTTCCGGGCACGATGTAATATGTACAGGAAGCCGTCGCTTCCGTCGGGCCGTATTGATTGATAAACAACGTATCCGGCAAATTGTCCTGCCATACGCGCAGACACTTGCAGGGCATGACCGAGCCGGAAAAACAAACTTTGCGCAGATACTCCGGTTTGCCGGAATCAAATCCCTGAAGCGCCACGATCACGGTCAGTGCCGAGGCGCTCCAACCGACGGCGGTGATGCGATTCGCGTTCATGTAGTCAAACAGGAGCGCCGGCGTCATGAACAGCGTCTTGGGAATAATGACCGTCGAGCAGCCGCAGCGAAGCGGCAGATAGATGTCGCGGATCGCGGCGATATAATCAAGCGGCGACTGATTGCCCAGAACATCCGCATCGGATATCTGCATAACATCGGCATATGCGTCGATGTAGCTCATCAAGGAGAAATGCGAAGTGATGACACCTTTCGGTCTGCCTGTCGAACCGGATGTAAAAATCACATACAGCGGATCGTCCGCCGTACTGTCGCGCCGGATCTGTGAAAGCCGCTGCATATCCGCAGGCGTCTTTACAGCTTCTTCCACGAAGAGCACTTCGCCCGCATAGTCCGTTTTTTGAACCAACGACGCATTCTGCGCATCCGTCAGAACGAGCGCCGGCTGCAATATCTCCAGAATCTGGTTGATCCTGGATAAAGGCAGAGACGCGTCGATCGGCGCATAAAAGCAGCCGCTGTATACGACGCCCAGAAAAGACGCGGGCGTCAGACAATGCCTGCCGGAGAGAACGGCGATCGGTTTTCGTACAATCGTTTTTTCGGCGATAGCCGTACCGACAGCTTGCGCACGCGCACGCGTCTGTGCAAAAGTGACCGCGCCGTTTTCATCGGAAAACGCCGTCTTGTCCGCATATGCTTCACAAACCGTTTCAAGCCATTCCAGCACATTTTGACGCATAGGAACACCCCCCTACCATGTCAAAATTGTTTATACCATAAGTCATAAAAAAAGTCAACCCTGCGGCGCTAAACCGCAGGACAGATAATAAACAGGATTATTCGATTTCGGGGACCAGTACGCCATAGCCGCCGTCCTTGCGCTTATAGACCACGTTGATCTCCGCAGTTTCCGCGTTGCGGAACATATAGAACATATGTCCCAGCAGATTCATCTGCAGAATGGCCTCCTCCACGCTTTCCGGTTTGAGCACGACCGACTTGGTGCGCAGTACCTCAAAAGTCTCTTCTTCATCGACGGCAGATTCCGTTTCCGCAATGATGGAGTCCAGATTGCCTGTGCGCAGGCGTTTCTCCACACGTGTCTTGTTTCTGCGGATCTGGCGGATAATGGAATCGATGCACGTATCGAGCGCCTCGTTCATATTCGGCGCGCTCTCCTCCGAGCGGAAATACATCCCGCGTGTGGCGACCGTCACCTCCACGATTTGGCAGCTTTTTTCCACCGTTGCCGTAATTTTCGCCTCGGCGTCGTCGTCAAAGAACTTGGCAACTTTGGCCAGCTTCTTTTCGGCGTGTTCCTTAAAGGAATCTCTCGGGGTGCATTTTCTTCCGTTGATGATGATCTTCATAACGTCATCCTCCTAACTATATGTGATCTCCTGCTTGGCAAACGCGGGGTTTGCCTCAGGAGCATCTAAAGTATAGCACACATTTCACAAAAAGTAAAGAGAGAAATCAAAAGTATTTAACTATTATTCACAATTCAGACATGTTTACAAGACTGTATACGCATGGCGCGTCACATGGCAGCCGACATTCAGCGCGACCGGAAGACCGGCGATATGCGTCGGCGCCGTTTCGATCGCGACGGAAAGCGCGGTCGTCTTGCCGCCGAAGCCCTGCGGGCCGACGCCCAGTGCGTTGAACCTGCGCAGGAGCCTGTCCTCCATCTCGCGGTAGAACGGATCGGCATTTCGCACGCTGACCGGACGGCAGAGCGCACGCTTAGCCAAAAGCGCGCATGACTCAAAGTCGCCGCCGATCCCCACGCCCAGCACCATCGGCGGACAGGGATTGCTGCCGGCTGTGCGCACGGACGCAACGAGATAGTCCTCGATCTCCTCCACCGTCGCGGACGGCGTGAACATCCGCAAGCAGCTCATATTCTCGCTGCCGAACCCCTTCGGCGCGGCAGTCAGAGAAATGTTCTCTCCGGGCACCAAACGCAGATGCACAACGGCCGGCGTGTTGTCGCCCGTATTGACGCGGCGCAGCGGATCGCGCACCACGGACAGGCGAAGATACCCGTCCCGATACGCGCGCGCGACGCCGCGATCGACCGCTTCGTTAAAGTCGCCGCCGACCAAATGCACATCCTGTCCCAGATCGCAGAACAGCACTGCCATCCCCGTGTCCTGACAGATCGGCACATGCATTTTGTCCGCGGCCGCAAGATTGTCATAGATATCGCCCATGATCGCACGCGGCAGATCATCCGTTTCCTGCCCCGCGGCGCAGGCAATCCGATCCGTCAGATCCTGCGGCAACACGCGGTTCGCCTGCTGAAACAGATCGCAGACCGCCTGTTCGATCTGCTGCACATTGATTTCACGCATGATACTCTCCCGATCAATACATATGGAATTTGGTGAACACCCATTTTCCGTCCGCGCCTTTTGCATAAATATACTCATAGGACGTCTGCAGCGCGTCGGAAAAAGTCAGACGATAGCTCTCGCTCGTCTTTGTCTTTTCCGTGACCTCGACCGTAGGCGTTCCCATATTCACGCCGGCTTCCATTCCGACGTCGACCGCGTACAGCTTTCCTTTGATTTCCTCATACATGCCGACGTTCAGAAGCGATTGCGTGATCTCTTCGGAAAAAAAGCCGCGCACATATTTTCTCAGCTTCTCCATTGTATCGAGATCCGGATCGACGACACGGTAAAAAAGCAGGCCCTCTTCCACCTCCACGCTGTCCTGCTTGTCCAGCTGCGGCTTGGAAACACTGAACAGGCCGTACACGGCGTTCGCCGCTTCGATACGCTTGAGGATCCGGTCGGTATCGGTCTGCTTATCCGCTTTCGGCGCTTCGTTCTGCGGCTCCTCCTGAGGCAGAGAAAACACCTGCGCCTCGGACCACGGCGTCACAACGGTCGGCTCAGTCGTTTCATCGACAGCGGCGTTCTTGCCGCAGGCAGAGAAAAAAACAGCGACGCAGACGCAAAGCGCCGCCGCTGCATAAATACCCCTGATGTTCAAATAGATCGTTCCTTTCATTCCGGCGATCAACGCCCGCCGGAGCCTCTCCTCGAATACCCGCTGTGACGGGGATCGCCGGAGCGCTTGAGATCCGTGATCTTTTCATCGCTGACCTGTTTGAAGCGCGCCATCATTTCCTCAAAGGACTGTCCCTGCGTCGCGACAGGCTTCTGCCCCTGCCATACGTTGGCGGGCGCAGAGGGACGACGCTGACTCTGCGGCTTTGCAGGATGCGGACGCTGCGCGCTGTCCTGCACGGACGCCGCTTTTTTGATGGACAGATTGATCCGTCCGTTGTCGTCGATGCTGATGATCTTGACCTTGACGGTTTGTCCTTCTTTCAGGTGGTCGCGGATGTTTTTGACATAAGACGCGGAAACCTCGGAAATATGTACCATTCCCGTGCCGCCGCCTTCCAACTCCACAAACGCGCCGAAATCCGTAAGACCCGTGACTTTGCCCTCTACGATCGCTCCAACCTCACACGGCATAAAAAGACAGTTTCCTCCCCAAATCCGATTTATGACGTCTCGGATTACTGACCCGCCGCCATGTCATAATAGACACGCTCGTCCGGGTACACATATCCGAAATTCTCATCTCTCGCTCTTTGTTCCACGAAGGCGTCAAAGTTTTCGCTATCCAACTGCTGCTCGAGCTTCTCGTTCGTGTCCAGCTGCATTTTGACCTGCTGCCGGAGCAGATCGACCTGCGCCTGCTTTTCGGAGATCTGCGTGCGCAGATTAAAGAAAGATATGAAAAAATAACACACTATTGCAAATGCCGCAACAGCAAGGATCAGACTGGTGTTGAGTTTGGATCCGGCTTTGGTTTTCTTTCGCGTCACGTTGAATCCGTCCTATCTGTATAGAAATATCCTAATACTACTATTCTTGATTATACACCATTCCGTGACGAAATTTCAAGAGGGATTTTGATTTTTTTTAGATCTTTTTACCACTTTTTTTATTTCTTGTTTGAAGCGCTCCTTCATGTTCTGCGTTTTCGATGACCAAGCGGCGGCGATCCGCGCCGTTCGGACGGAAAGCCGGCCCCGAAGCCGGTCGAATCGGCGCAGAGATCGGGATACTGTGCGCCGAAACGGCACGCCCGCAGCCGTCGTCCATACCAAGAATCCGAGACACTGTGCCGCCAGAAGATGCACGCGCACCCGGCCGCCGTTTTGTGTCAATCCGTATAAAAACGTGATATAGGCCGAAGCCGCGCCGAAAGCAATATCCCACGGCGCCGCGCTCCTGTCCGGCACGGTGATGCGCCGCAGCAGCCGCAGCAGGTCATATCCGATCCCCCACAGAAAGCCGAATCCGACAGTCTTCAGAAACACGGCAGCCTGCGCGTGCATCGACGTCAAATACTCCATCAGCGGAATACCCGGCCGAAAAATCCGCTGCTTTTGGGCTGCTCGCGCGTATAGATCAGCGCGTCGATCTGTCCGTCGACGACCAGCTCGCCGGTCTCCACGTTCAGCGCGTTGATATGCAGATCCGTTCCCCGGATCGACAGCTCGCCCAGCTGCGTGTATACCGTCACCGATTGTTCGTCAAAGCTGTCCACATCCGAAACGCCGGTCACGGACAGATGTTTTCTGTCCTCCAGCGAAAGATTCTGCGGAAGCGACTGCATCATGCGTTCCTCCTGTATGGCCATTTCAGTACTCCTTTCCATGGTTTCTGTACCGTCCGCCGCGCGGGCTTTTACAGCTCGGACGGCGGCTGACGATGATCGTATCGTCCCCGATCACCTCGATATCCTCCCAGCGAATGCGAATATCCTCTTCATGTCCGAGCAAACCGAACCACCGCCCTCGTCCGAAGATCACGACTGCGACGACCTGACCGGTACAGGTGTCGATGTCCACGTCGCAAATGCTGCCGATCCGTTTGCCGTCCGACCGGCATATCACATCCTTATTCCGCAGATCCGTCACGCAGCAGTGCATCCGATCACCCCCTTTCAATCTATGCATTTCAGGCTGAAATAGAACGGCAAAGAAGAATAATAAAATACTTTGAAAAACATAACCGTCTGTGATATACTGATAGAAAAGGAGGGCTGCGTCATGAAAACCTTCAACGGCGTCCGCTTTGCATGGACGTTCCGGACCTATCAGCAGGCCGTGCTTGACAAGGCGTCGGCGCATCTGCGGGACGGACATATCCACATCGTCGCCGCGCCGGGAAGCGGCAAAACGATCCTGGGACTGGAGCTGGTGCGCCGGCTCGGAAAGCCGACGCTGATCCTGGCGCCGTCCGTCACAATACGCCGCCAGTGGGGTGAACGGTTCGCAGAGTGCTTCCTGCCGAAGGGCGCCAAGGAGGAGGAATACGTTTCGGAGGATCTGCATACACCGCAGCTGCTGACGTGCGTGACATATCAGGCGCTCCATGCCGCCATGCAGAAGGCCGTGCTGAAGACGCAGGACGATCCGGAAGCCGCGGAGAACAGCGAAGCGCAGGATTTCACGGACTTCGATCTGATGAAGACCGTCCGCGATTGTGGCGTTGCCGTGGTTTGTCTGGATGAGGCGCATCATTTGCGCCGTGAATGGCAGAAAGCGCTCGAAGAGTTTCTCACACGGCTCGGCAAGAGCGTACAGGTGATCGCGCTGACCGCAACGCCGCCTTACGACAGCACGCCGGCCGAATGGGACAACTACATCCGCGTGTGCGGCGAGGTGGACGAGGAGATCTTCGTCCCGCAGCTCGTCGCGCAGAAAACGCTCTGTCCGCACCAGGATTATGTTTATTTCAACATGCCGACCGAAGCGGAAACGCAGGTGCTTGAAGCGCATCGGCAGCACGCCGTGACCGCCGCGAAAGAGGTCCTCGGCAGCGGCCTGCTGAAAAACGCGTGGAGCGTGTGCCAAAACGCGCAGAAAACGCTGCCGGATTCCTCCGCGCTATCTCTTGCCGCCTCGCAGGACGACGTATCGCTGACGACGATGCAGGCAGCCGTTTCATGCATCCTCGACAACAAGGACGTTTTTCCGCCGGAGATCGTCGATCCGCTCACGGAGATCCTGGCGCGCAACGCCGTTTTGGAAAAGGGAAAGGTCTGCCTGCGCTCGACGGACAAGATCGACAAAATGCTGCTCGCGTCCGCCGGGAAGCTGGACAGCATCCGCGCCGTCATTTCCTCCGAAGCGACCGTTCTGGGCGAGGAGCTTCGCGCGCTGATCCTGACAGACTACATCCGCAAAGAGATGCTGGGACTGATCGGGACCGAAGAGCCGCTGACCATGATGGGCGCCGTGCCTGTCTTTGAGGCCGTACGGCGCACGGTCGGGCGGCATGTGCCGATCGCGCTGCTGTCCGGCACGCTGGTGATCCTGCCGAACGAAGCGCTGGACGATGCGAAAAGGTGCGCCGGGGAAATGCAGATCGTCTGCACCGCTTCCCCGCTGCCGAACGTCCTGTACAGCACGGTACAGTTTGCCGGTTCCAATAAAAACAAAGTTTCAGTCGTCACGAAGCTGTTTCAGCAAGGCGTGCTGCGCGTGCTGATCGGTACGGCTTCGCTGCTGGGCGAGGGCTGGGACGCGCCGTGCATCAACGCGCTGATCCTCGCGAGCTACGTCGGCAGCTTTATGCTCACCAACCAGATGCGCGGGCGCGCGATTCGCATCGACAAAGCAAAGCCGGACAAGGCGTCCAACATCTGGCACCTCGTCACGATGGAGCCGAAAAGCGACGAATCAGACGATCCGGGTGCGGACTATGCCGTGATGGAACGGCGGTTCGCCACGTTCCTCGCGCCAAGCTATACGGAGCCGTGGATCGAAAGCGGTACAGACCGCCTGTCTTTGCCGCAGACGCCGTTTGATGTACAGACGCTGCGCGAAGTCAACGCACAGATGCTCGAACGCTCACAGGATCGAAACGGCATGGCCGCGCTCTGGCAGCAGTCTATCGCAGACGATCCGGCGCCGCAGGTTCTGGATGTGTGCGAGATCCCGCAAAAGGCTTACGTGGGAACGCCCGCGAAAAAAGCGCTCCTTAGAGGCGTCCTCTGCGCCGATGTCTTTGCGCTGCTGTTGCTGCTGCCCGGTTTTCTGAAAGCGCTGGCGGCTGTGCCCGCGATCCCCGCGCTCGTCTTTTTCGGCAAATGGAACCGTATGCGCAAGCCGGAGAAATTTTTTGAGAGCGTCGGAGAGGCGCTTCTTGCCGCACTGCGCAGACAAAAAACCGTGCAGGGCAGCGGCAAGATCTTCGTGCGCTCCATGCCGCAGCGAAGCAGTCTGTACGCCGCGCTGGAAAACGCCGGACAGCATGACAAAATGGTTTTCTCCCGCGCGATGGGCACGCTGTTTTCCGCCATCGACGACCCGCGCTACATATTCCTGCCGGAAGACCGCGACTGCAAAAGCGCGCACGCGGTGCCGGAACCGTTCGAGAAAAAGAAAGAGGACGCGCAGGCCTTTACCGAAGAGATGAAACCGTTTTTCGGGAAGACCGTTTGCCTGTACACGCGAAGCGATAAGGAACGGAAAACGTTCTCCCGCTGCCGCACGGACTGCGCGCTGAACCGCGAAGGCAGCAGGGCGCAGTACAAGAAGATCGTCGTAATATCCAAGTAAAACACAAAAAGAATACTGTCGTATCTTTCTCCTGACGGAGACGGGTACGACAGCTTTTTGTTTTTGACCGCGGACGATCCGTTCGTGTGTTATGCGCCGAAGCTCTGCATACCGCCGAGTCCGGAATGACCGCCGTGTCCGCCGGCAGACGGATTCGGATTCGTGAAAGAGATCGACAACGCGTCGGCGACCGCTTCACGGATGGAATTGGAGCTGAACGTCGCGCCGCTTACCGTCGAAACGTCGACGCTTTGTGCAGAAAGAATCCGGTCGATCACGCCGCTCTGTGCGCGGGAGAAAAACTGCGGATCGTCGTCATAGGACAACACGTCGACGACTGTGATCTCGCCGTTTTCCACGGTGACACGCACCGTCGTCGTGCCGCGGAAGCCGCTTCCGGCGCCGGTGTACACACCGTCCGCATACTGCGGCGACGACGTGTTTTCCTGTGTCTTTGTCGTGCTTTCCTGTGTCTGCGGTTCCTGCTGCGGCGCAGAATCATCGGCAGACGGCGTCACGTCCTGCGTTGGTTCCGCAGTCTGCTGCGTCTGTGTACCGACGCCCGAAAGCGCATTCTCCACCGCGCGGATGATCCCGCGGCTGCTGAACGTCGCCCCGCTGACCGCGTCGACGTCGGTGCTTTGGGACGAGAGGATCTTCGGGATCGTGCTGTTTTGCGCCGCGGTGAAGAACTGCGGATCATCGTCGTAGGACAGCACGTCGACAGCTGCGATCTCGCCGTTCTCCACGGTGACGCGCACCGTCGTCGTGCCGCGGAAACCGTTTCCGGCGCCCGTGTACACGCCGTCCGTGTACTTGCCTTTATCGGAAGGCAGCACGATATCGCCCTGCGATACGTCCGAAAAGACGGATGTGCCCGGCTGCGTGACCGCCTCCGACGCCGCCGCAGGCTGCGAATCGGCGGATCTGAGCTGTCCGACCAGCGTCATGCCCGCAAATGCGGCCGCCGCCACCGTGCCCGAAACGGCAGGTGCCGGATCGACTTTGATGTTCCGCGCGGGACACACGCCGGTGCATCTCATGCAGTTGATGCATTCGCCGGAATCGACACGCGTCTGCGAATACAACGGGATCGACATCGGGCAACTGCGCGTACATGATCTGCACGCAGACGGACATCGGTCCGCGCTTCGGCGAATGCGGAACAGCCGGAACCGCGAGAGCAAGGCGAACAGCGCGCCGAGCGGGCACATGTATTTGCAGAAGAAGCGTTCGATTAACAGAGAACCGAGGACCGTCAGCAACAGCAGCAGTCCGCCGACGGACAGAAACAGCGGTTCGGCGGGAACTCCCTTCCACGGCTGCATATACGCGCCGAACACCGTCCACGGGCTCCATACGCTCTCGCCCGGCCAAGAGAAGATCCAAACGCCGATCACGACGAACAGCAGGACGGCATACTTGAAGCATTTCAATACGCGATCCGCTTTCTGCGGAATGCGCGTGCGGATCGGCAGACGCTTGCCCGCCGCCCGGAACAGATCCTGCATCGCGCCGAAGGAACAGATATACCCGCAGAAAAAGCGTCCCCATATGATCGTCATCAATAAAACGCCGACGACGAGCAGACACTCTCCGGAATGCTCGGAGAAATGGAACGATCCGTCGAGAAGCGCACGGACGATATTGCCGACGGAAGAAAAAACGGTGATGAACAAGCCCGGCACGAAGATAAAGGACAGGACCTGCATCCCGATGCGGATATACTTTACAACGCCGGCTTTGTTTTTTGGCTCGGATGACTTCGTCGTATTCATGAAGCATACTCCTTTCCGATCGCGTCGGTGGCAAAAACGCTGCCGTCCGACATCACGCAGATCGCCTGAATATCAAACATCCGGATCAGCTCGCCGAAACGCTCCGGCTCCATCAGAAACGTCGCTGTCGCAAGCGCGTCCAACGCGGTCGCGTGCGCGCCGAGCAGCGTGATCCCGCGCAGATCGGAATCGGACGGGAAGCCCGTTTTCGGATCGATGATATGATGATATGTCTTGCCGTCGTGTACAAAACTGCGCGCATAGACGCCGGAGGTCACCAGCGCCTTGTCGCAGACCGTCACCGCCGTGAACGGCGTTCCGGTGGAGCGAAACGGGTCCTGCACGCCGATCTGCCGCGGTTTTCCGATGCAGACGACCGTACCGCCCAGATTGGCCAGCGCATTCTCCACGCCCGCCATGCGCAGGATACGCCGCACCTCGTCCGCCGCATATCCTTTGGCGATCCCGCCGAGATCGAGCGCCTGTCCTTTGCGCCGCAGCCTGACCGCACAGCGTTTCGCATCCATTTCTATATCACGGTAATCGGTTTTGGACACCGCGCGGCGGATCTCCGAACGGGACGGCAGCGCGCCGCGTCGGATCGCCTGTTTCCAAAGCATACTGACAGCGCCCGCCGTCGGATCATAACAGCCGTCCGTCTGTTCGGCGAAGTAGGCCGCCGTCCGGATCAGAGAGAACGTGTCGGCGCTGACCGGCACGAACGCGCGGCCCGCCGCACGGTTGACGCGGGAGATCTCGCTGTCCGGATCAAACGCGTTGAGCTTGCGGTGCAGCTGTAAAACACGCGTCTTTGCCGCATCCAGCGCGGAAATATCCGCTTCGTCGAATACGGTCAGCGTGTGCGCCGTGCCCATCGCAAAAAACAGCTTTCGGATCTGTGTCACAGCTTTGTTCCCCTTTCTTCAGGATCGGCGGTACCGTGTATCGGATATACGGTACCGCCGTTACGGATCGCTCAAAATTCGGGCTGTGTCCCGGAAGCACCGTTCTGGAAGCGGCCGCGCTGCGGCATCCCGCCGTCCGGCGTCTGTCCGAACTGTCCCGTCATACCGCCCATACGTCCGCCCATGCCGCCGAACTGATTGGACAGCTCGGTGACCTGCTGACCATTGACGTACACGGTACCGCCGTTCAGCTCACCTTTTCCGTCATAGTCGAACGACGACTGTCCCGTGACGCGGATCGTACCGCCGTTGATGATGATGTCGCCGTTGGAGTCGATACCATCCGTATCGCCCTGTCCCATTTCGATCTCGATCTCGCCGCCGTTGATCTCCACGGTAGGCGTCACGCCGGAGGTCTTCTGCGCCGCGTTGATGCCGTCGTCGCTCGCCGTGATGCTGATATTGCCCCCATTCAGCGTGATCAGCGTACCCTCGATCCCTTCGTGTCCGGTGATTGTGAGGTCGCCGTCATTGACCGTGACCGCATTCTCCGCATGGACGCCGTCGTCGCCGGTCGTGAGTTTGAACGTGCCGGACTGAACGGTGACGTTTCCGTCCGCATGGATCGTATCATCGGCGCAGTCGAGCGTGCAGCTGCCGTCGTCGATCGTGATATCCGTTCCGGCCTTGAGCCCTTTCGCGCTCGCGTCGTCGCTGATCTTCGCGTCGCTGCCTCCGCCGGCCTTCACCGTCACGGTCGTACCGCTGAGAGAAAGATACGTCTGTGCGCTGATCCCGTCCTCGCCGCTCGTCAGATCAAAGATCACGTTGTCCGCGACGACATATCCGAGGTTTTCGTCGCTGTCGTTGGTCGACCGCAGCGCGTCGCCCTGCGCGGTCACGGTCACGGATGCGTCCTTGACTGTCAGACTGTCCTTGCCGGTCACGCCGTTGTTCGTCGCGTTGACCGTCAGCGTCAGGGATTCGATGCGGACCGTGTCTTTGCCGGTCACGCCGTTGGCCGACTGACCGTTGACAACGAGCGTTCCGCCGCCTGCCAGAACGAGATCCGCCTTTGAGTACAGACAGGCGTTCGGTTCTTCCTCCGTTTTCGAGGAATACGCGTCGTCGTAGTTGTACGTTTTGCCGTCCGTCAACGTATTCTGCGTGTTTTCCGCGGCGTATACGGTCGCCTTGTTCGCACTTACCACATAGATCGCGCTCGAATCGGCGCAGGCGATCTGCGCGTTGTCAAGTACCAGCGTGACGTCCTCGTCCCCGGCGTCGACGACGATCCGGCCGTCCGACGTCGTCCCGCGCACGGTATAAACGCCGCCCGTGCGGATCGTGACGTCCGCGCCGTCCGCATCGGCCCCTGCGCCGGAAACCGTCGCCGTGCTGTTATTAAATGTAATAACGATCGAATCGGAATCGTCGACCTGCACCGGCTGCTGCTCGGCGAGCGCCTTGACCGTTTCGGACGCCTGTGCGTTCGACTGCCCGGCCTTTGTCTGTTCCTTTGTCATACCGCACGACGCGCATGTGAGCAGCACAAACAGCGCCGCAGTCATGACGGAAATCATAGCTTTTCTGTTTTTCATCGGTAACGCCTCCTGTTCTATGGTTGACAATGATCGTTTCGGGACCGTGTCCCTGCCTGTTGTACGCATTGTATCGCGGAAAGCTAAAGAGAACTTAAAGAAAAAAAGTTTTTTTCTTAAGGCACGCTTTAGGTTGGCGTTTTATACTGTCGGCAAAGGAAAGGAGGTCGACGGCCATGAACGCACCGATCATCACCTGCTTCGAGCGGTATGAAAAAAAGTATTTTCTGAATCCCGGACAGTTAGCCGCATTTACGAAAAGCCTTGCGCCGTTCGTCCGCGCGGACGCATACGGACAGTATACGATCTGTAACGTATACTACGACACGGACGATTACCGGCTCATCCGCACATCCCTCGAAAAGCCCGTTTACAAAGAAAAGCTGCGCGTGCGCAGTTACGGCGTCCCGGACACGGACGGTACGGTGTTCGTAGAACTGAAAAAGAAATACGACGGCGTCGTATACAAAAGGCGGATCACCGCCGCGCCCAGAACGGCACAGATGCTGCTGCGCGGTATTCGTCCCGCAGGCGAACAAAGCCAGATCCAAAAGGAGATCGAATATTTCCGCCGGTTCCACGAGGTCGCGCCGAAGGTGTTCATCGCGTACGACCGGCAGGCGTTTCAAGGCGTCGACAACAGCGCGCTGCGCATCACGTTCGACCGCAATATGCGCTATCGGCTCGACCGGCCGGATCTCCTGGCAGGCGACGACGGTCTGCCGATCCTGCAAAGCGACGACGTCCTGATGGAAGTCAAGATCCCCGGCACATGTCCCCTATGGCTGAGCCGCCTGCTGTCGGAACACGGGATATATCCCACATCCTTTTCCAAATACGGCGAATGCTACAATAAACACATCCTCAAGGCGAATCAGACAGAAAGCAGAAAGGAGCTGACCAGAAGTGCTTGATTCCATTCTTCATTTCACATCCGTCCTGAACGGCCAGATCACCTTACCCGTATTCTTCCTTTGTACGGCCGTTTCTCTCGTTCTCGGCGTGCTGACAGCGCTGGTCTCTATGTATAAGAACCGCTGCTCGCAGAGCTTTGCCGTCACGCTCGCCATCCTGCCGACGATCGTACAGGTCGTCATCATGCTCGTCAACGGAAACATCGGCGCCGGCGTCGCGGTCGCGGGCGCGTTCTCGCTGGTACGATTCCGCTCCGCAGCCGGCTCCGCGAAGGAGATCGGCGCGATCTTCCTGGCGATGGCGATCGGCCTTGCCACCGGCATGGGGTATGTTTCGCTGGCCGTCGTGTTCTTCGCCGTTCTCGCGGTCTGTATGCTCGCGCTGCACGCGCTGCGGTTCGGCGAGCAAAGCACAGCGGAACGCACGTTGAAGATCACGATCCCGGAAAATCTCGATTACGACGGATTGTTTGACGATCTGTTCGACGCTTACACGAAAACCGCTACGCTGGAAAAGGTCAAGACCTCCAACATGGGCACGCTGTTCGAGCTGCAGTACCGGATACTGCTGAAAAACGCGGAAGTCCCGAAAGCGTTTCTCGACGAGCTGCGCGTGCGCAACGGAAACCTGAATATCGTTTGCAGCAAGGTCGCCGAAAAGGACGCGTTATAAAAAAACCTCTTGATTGTACCGGTCGGTATATAGTATACTGTATTCGAGATTACATAAGGGGTGGAACTATGCGGTTGCTGATTGCGGAAGACGAACCCGATCTCGCGGAAGCGCTGACGGTGTTCTTTCAGCACAACAATTTCACGGTCGACACGGTGGGCGACGGGCTTTCCGCCTATGAGTACGCCGGAGCCGACGCATACGACGCGATCATTCTGGACGTGATGATGCCGAAGATGGACGGCGTAGAGGTTCTGCGCCGTCTTCGCGCGGACGGATGCAAAGTCCCGATCATGATGCTCACCGCAAAAGCGCAGAAGGACGACCGCATCACGGGATTCGACGCGGGCGCGGACGACTATCTGCCGAAGCCGTTCGAGCCGGACGAGCTGCTCTCGCGCGTGCGCGCGATCCTGCGCCGCCGCGAGGAGTACAAGCCCTCCACGCTGACCTTCGGCGACCTCTCCCTCGATCCGTCCGGCGACGTGCTCTCCTGTACGAGCGGACGATCCGTGCGCCTGAGCGGCAGAGAGTTTCAGGTCATGGAGCTGTTCATGCGCTGCCCGAAAATGGTGCTTTCCGCGGACAGGATCATGGAGCGCGTCTGGGGATGGGATTCCGACGCGGAAATCAGCGTCGTCTGGGTGCATATCTCCAACCTGCGCAAAAAGCTGGCCTCTCTCGGTTCCGCGGTTTCCATCCACGCAAACCGCGGGCTCGGCTATGTTTTGGAGTGTGAGGCATGATAAAACAACTGCGAATAAAATTCATCCGCATCTCCATCGCCGCCGTCGCGTCCGTCATGGTCCTGCTTTGCGCGGCGGTCAACGTCGCATATTTTCTGTCCGTCAATGCGAAGATGAACGATACGATCGACATGATCGCCGACAATCAGGGACGTATGCCGGACATGAAACGGATGCGCGGACAGGACGGCGACGGTTTCAAAGAAGGCGCGCGCGGGATGCGGCGGCAGTTCAACGAGGAAACGCCGTTTTCTACCCGTTTCTTCGTGCTGTACTACACGGCAGACGGTACGCTTGTGCGCTCCGATCTGGAAAAGATCGCCTCGGTAACGGACGACGAGGTCGAGGATTACCTTGCCTTCGCCATGAAGCAGAACGAGGGCTACGGCTTTACAGACGGATATAAATACAAGATCACACGGCAGGACGACGGGATCTTTTCGGCGGTGTTTCTGAGCGACTATGAACAGATCGGCAACATCACGACCGTTCTGTGGGCGTCCGGCCTTGCGACCGCGTTCTGCATACTGCTGATCTGCGTCATGATCGTTCTGTTTTCCAAAAAAGCCATGGCGCCCGTGATCGAAAGCGATCGCAGACAAAAGCAGTTCATCACCGATGCGAGTCATGAGCTGAAAACGCCGATCACCGTCATCCGCACAAGCCTGCGCGTGCTGGAGATGGAGGTCGGCCAACAAAAGTGGATCGACAAAGCGACCGCACAGACCGATAAGCTCGCCGGGCTGGTCGATTCTCTGGTCACACTTTCCAGAATGAACGAGGGCGCGTATACGTTCCGCGCGGCAGATTTCGATATCAGCGAAGCGCTGGAGGAGACAGCGTCGTCGTTCAAAGACTTTGCCGAAGAAAACGGCCATGCGCTGGAGATCCGGATCGAGCCGGACGTCCATCTGTGCGGCGACGCCTACGCCGTCCGGCAGCTCGCGTCCGTGCTGCTCGACAACGCCGTAAAATATGCCGCCGACGGTTCGCCGATCGTCTTCTCGCTCGAAAAAGAGAAAAAAGGCGTCCGGATCCGCACTCGAAACGCGTGCGACGATCTGAACGCAGAGGATCTGGACAGGCTGTTCGACCGCTTCTATCGCGCAGACCCTTCCAGAAACAGCGCCAAAAGCGGATTCGGTATCGGGCTGTCGATCGCAAAAAGCATCTGCGAAGCGCACGACGGTTCGATCCGCGCCGAGACCGACGACGGAACGTCCGTTACGTTCATCGCTGTTTTGCACAATATGAAAGAAAGGTGATAACATGAACGTCCTGTTTTCCGTCCTGATCGCGCTGGGCACGCTTACGCTGGTTTTCTACATACGCGAAAAAATCAAAGCGTATTCCGTAAAGGCCGTTTTGATCAAATCCGTCGTGTCGGTCCTGTTTCTCGCCGTCGCGGTCTGCGGCGCATTTTCCTCCGACGCCGCAGCGACCTTCTCCGTCCCTGCCCTGCGCATGGCGGCGCTCGTGATCGTGGGACAGATCTTCGGACTGCTGGGCGATATATGGCTCGATTTCAAATACGTCTTTCCGAAGGAAGACAAGCCCTTCACCTACGCGGGGTTTACCGTGTTCGGCGTCGGGCATGTACTGTTTCTCATCGGTCTTCTGCTGCGCTTTTTCCCGAAAGGCAAGCCGCTGTATGTGATCGTACCGATCCTGCTGGGCGTTCTGGTCAGCGCAGGCAATCTGCTGCTGGAAAAGAAGATGAAGCTGGATTTCGGCAAAATGAGAGCCGTCGTCTTCGTCTACGGCGTATTGCTGTTTTCCGTGGTGGCGCTCTCCGGCAGCCTCGCGCTGTACAACCGCGGACGCGCTGTGCCGCTCGATCTGTTTTTCATCGGCGCCGTGCTGTTCGCAGCGTCCGATTTCGTCCTGAGCGGCACTTACTTCGGAAAAGGCAAAGAAAGGACGATCGACATCATCCTGAACTACGCGACCTATTATCCCGCGCAGTTTCTGATCGCGTCGTCGCTGCTGTTTCTCTCGTAACGCGGCGCCGCAGCTTATTTCCGGTAAGTATCCGACCGCACGTCGGTCATCACAAAGCACAGCTCCCCGCCTTGCGCTATGTCGGCGTGCGTCAGGAACGGCGCGTCCAATGCCTTGCCGTTGAGCGTGACGGACGACACATATACGTTTTTCTTGCCCTGGTTCTGCACCTTCACGTGCAGGACCTTTTCATTTTCCAGCGTCAGTTTCGCGTCGTCGATGCAGGGAGAACCGACCCAATAGCGGTCGGTCCCGGCGATCGGATAAAAGCCCATCGCCGAAAAGACGTACCAGGCGCTGATCGTGCCGCCGTCGTCGTTGCCGTCTATTCCGTCCGGCGCCGTACTGAACCGGTTTCTCAGCGTCCAGCGCACCCATTTCTGCGTCAGGTCCGCACGGTCGGCATGGTTGAACAGATACGGCGTATGGATGTCGTGCTGGTTGCCGATCCAGAATCCGGACCCGGGGCTGACGGCGCCGGTGACAGGCGCCGCATCGCGCATAAACGCTTCCAGCTCGCGGACGAAATACGTTTCGGAGCCGAACAATTCCACCAGCGCGTCGGGATCCTGCGTCGTCCCCCACCGCCAGTGGCGCGCGCTGCCCTCACAGAACGCGTGGAGATTGGACGTGCCGAATATGTCGTCCACAAACGAGATCAAGCGCGGGTGCAGCGACCCCCAACTGCCGTCTGTGTTGCGCGGACGGAAATACTTCGTCTTCGCGTCCCAAAGATTCCGGTAGCTTTGCGCGCGGGCCGCGTACACGGCGGCGTCCTGCGTATAGCCGAGCGCCTCGGCCATCGTCGCGAGCGCAGCGTCCTCCCAGGAATACTCCAGCGTTTTGGACACGGAGTATTTCTCGCCGACGTCGTCGGGCAGATAGCCGTATGTATTATAGGCTTCGGCGCCGTCGCGGCTGACCACGCCGTCATGAACGCCATCCGAAGATAACTTCATATACGTATAGGCCTTCTCTGTGTCGAACGGCACACCCTTCAGACAGCTTTCCGCAAACAGGACGTCGGCGGGATTGCCGAACATCGAGCCGGAATACCCGCAGCCCATCGGCCAGCGCGGCAGCACGCCGCCCTGCTCGGCCATACACAGCAGGCTCTCCAAAGAGTCGCGCTGCACGTCGGGCGAGATCAACGTGTACAGCGAATGGACGTTGCGCACCGTATCCCACAAGGACATATCCGTGCGGTAGGTAAACCCGTCAGCCGTATGCACTCTGCCGTCGAAGCCGCGGTATGTGCCGTCCGTGTCCGTGAAATCGGTCGGCATCTGCATCGCGTGAAACAGCGAGGTGTAAAAGATCTCCTTGGTAGTCTTGTCCGCTTCGATCTGAATGGCGGAAAGACGCGCTTCCCACGCGGCAGCCGTCTCGGCGTAGACCTGTTCAAACGTCTTTCCGTCCGTTTCCGCGCGGAGATTCTCCGCGGCGTTTTCCGCGCTGACGAAGCTGACGCCCATGCGAAGCGTCACGGCACGGTCCTTCTGTGCGCCGAAGCAAAGCAGCGCGCCGGCCGATTTGCCCGAAGCCTGAAGCAGATCGCCGCGCTCGGACGCATCCGAACGGACGGTGACCGATTCCGTGTCTGCGTCCCATTCGGCATAGGCGTACACGCGCAATCCGCCGTATCGCCCGGAAAACACGCCGTTCAGCAGCGCTTCCGCCGTCAGTGCGCGTGCGTCGGGATCGACCGACACAGTCGCCTCCTCCACGCTGCATCCCGAAAAGCAGGAAGCCGCGTCGAGATACAGCCCCGCTGTTTTGCCGGTGCGGAAAGTATATCTCTGCACGGCCGTGTGCGCCGCGGCAGTCATTTCGCAAAGGCATCCGGCGAGCGGCAGATACACCGCATAGTAGCCGGGGAACGCCTTCTCCGCGGAATGGGAATACGCGCACGCGCGCGGCTGCGTGACGCAGCCCTTTCCGGCGCAGGGCGTTACACGGAACATGCCATAATCACGCGCGCCGGTGCCGGACAGTCTCCCCGCGCTGAAGCCGAGGATGTGCCGATGCTCATAATAATACCCGGAAGTGTTCGTCTTGAGCTTGGCGACGCCGCCCGCCGCGCAGGTATCGGGGCCGACGCGTACACAGCCGAACGGCGCGGACGTGGCCGGACTCAGCATCCCGCACATCCACGGGATCCCGCCCGTTCCGATAAACGGCTGCACGAACGCGCTGTACTTTCCCGTCGTCACTTCCGGCAGTCCGGCACGAACGCCGGCGCCGGACTGCAGACTGCCGAACAACAGTTGTACGGATAAAAACACCGAGATCAGCGCCCGAAACAGGTTTCGCATTTTCATTCCTCCCAGCGGCACCCCTTTTTCTGCATTATACAAGCCGCTGCTGTTTGTGTCAAGCTGTCATCTTTGCGGAAAACGATTGACATTCATTCCCGCTGCGCTTATAATCAATATCGAAAAAGGAGGCTTTTATATGAAAAAGTATTTATCCGTATGCCTCGCGCTTGTGCTGCTCTGCTGTACCCTGTCTGTCGGCACATATGCCGCGGACGCGCAGACAGAGCTTTGCTTCAAGCAGGACGGTACATTCCGGATCATGCAGATCAACGATTTCCAGGACACGGAAAAAACCAATTGGAAATCGCTGGATTTTCTGGACATTGTTCTGGACCGCTATCAGCCGGATCTTGTCGTGTTCGTCGGCGATCAGTTGAAAAACAGTTACCCGAAGCCGACCGTCGACAAGCTCGTGCGTTCGCTCACGCATCAGCTGAAGCCCCTGCAGGATCGCGGCATCCCTTTCCTCTACACGTTCGGCAACCATGACCATGATTTGGACTACATGCTGACAAGCGAGGAACAGGCAAAGGTTTACGATTCCTTTTCCATGAGCCGCGCCACGCACAACGGACCGGACGTCGGCACATATAACCGCGTGATCTACGGCTCCGACGGCGTGACGCCGAGGCTGAACATCTATATGATGGACACGCACAACTGGAACGACGAAGCGCTGATGTCCGGCGTAAACGAAGCGCAGGTGCAGTGGTACAAGCAGACCGGCAACGCGCTGAAGGAAGCCTGTTCCGGCAAAGCCGTTCCGTCGCTGGTGTTCCAGCATATTCCCGTCAAGGAAGTGTACAAGCTGCTCAAAGAAGTGCCGGCCGGCACGGAGGGCTGCGTCGAAACGCCCTTCAGCGACAAGCATTACGTGCTGGACGAAAGCAAGATGATCGGCGACTACAACATCATGCATGAAGGCGTGTACAGCGAAAACATAAACAAAACGACCGGACAGTATGAAGCGTGGCTCGAACAGGGCGACATAATCGGCGCGTATTTTGCGCACGACCATGCCAACACGTTCGTCGGCAAAACCGAAGACGGCGTCGTTCTGGGCTACAACGGCGGCTTCGGCTTCGCGTCCTACGGCGACGGCGCCGAGCGGTATTTGCGGATCTATGATTTCAAAGAATCGGACGTCGCGGGATATAAGAGAACGACGCTGCATTATTCGCAGGAGGTGCATTTCTTTGACCTCGTCCGCCTGTTCTTTCCGCGTGTGCGCGACGTTCTGCGCGACGTATTTCGGCTCGATCCGCTGCCGTCTGTGAAATAGGATTTATCGAAAAACGACCTGCTCCGACGAGCAGGTCGTTTAGGTTTGGGTAATTATTTTTTGAAGCTGATGCTTTTGAGGATCGCCGCGACGTCTTCGTCCGCAGCCGAGATCCCTTTGAGCGTGACGGTCGTCAGCGAACCGCCGCCGAGGCCGACATACACGGTGTAGTCACGCTTCTCTTTCTTGTTCTTGTAGGTCACGACAGAGAAATCCGCGCCGCCGAGCTTGGTTGCTTTGCCTTCCTTGGCGCCTTCGTTTTTGAGAAGCCGGTCAACGGCTTTCTTGACCGCGTCCTTCTCGGCCGCTTCGGCCTTGACCAGGATCTCGACCTCCGGCGTGTCGTCCTTGATGTCCGGTGCGCTCGGAATGTCGTAGAGCTTGATCTGTGTTTCGTCTCCCTTGATCTCGCTCTTGCACCAATTCTCGGGAATGTAGACGTAGAACGCGCCTTTTTCACTCACACGGCCGACTTCCGGCTTGGTGGGATCTTCCGTCGTCATTTCCGTCACCGTTTCCGCCGCCGTTTCCGTTTCGGAAGCGGATGCGGGGTCCTTGACGGGCGTCTTGCCGCCGCAGGCAGTCAGCGAAACCACCAGCATCGCGGCAGAAATCAATGCTAACCATTTTTTCATAACTTATCCTCCTTAGGGCATATACGGCGAAACGCCGTTTTCTTCATAATCGTTCGGCATGATGAACGGGCGGATGAACCGGATGGTGAAATCTACGCCCCACTGTCCGCGCGCGCCGCTCCATTGTGAGGAGTGCGGCTCGATGGACAGCATCCCGTCGTATCCTTTGGTATACAGCAGATTCATCACAGGTCCCCAGCGCACGTCGTCCAATCCGGCAGGCGGATCGTCATAATGCTCGCCGCCGATACGACTGGTGCCTTTGACGTGGAAATGATAGATCCGATCGCCCCAATCACGCATTTCCACAAGATAATCGCCGCCGCGGTTGATGCAGTGCGAGGTATCGTATTTGATCCCCAGATCCGGCAGATCGCTGAGAACGACGCGCCACGTTTCGGGCGAAACCACAAAGTTGTCCCAGTCGCAGTTGTACACGGCTATTTTGACATTTTTGCCGTCCGCATATGCAAGCAGACCGGCAAAATAGTCCGTCGCGATCCGGCAGTTCTCCGCAAAAGACAGACCGTCCGTCCAGTTGCAGCCGCAGTTATAAACAGGACAGCCGAGCGCCGAAGCCGCGTCGATCAGATTTCTGTCGTCCTGCAGCGCCTGCGGAATGACCTTGCCGGAATCGTCGATGCGTCTGGCGCCCCAGCGGCCGATCGAACCGACCGCAACGCCGGTGCGCTCGATATAGCCGCGGATAGTCTCCACTTGCGCGAAAAATTCCCGCGTGTCATAGTTGCCGTTAACGCAGAACTCCACCGCGTCCAATCCCTTGGACGCCGCATACAGGAATCCCGATTCGCTCCAATCCTGAATGATGCCGAGTTTCATGCTCCGTCTCCTTGTCGGAACGCAGCCGCAAACGCAGCCGCGGTTTTATTTGATCGTTTTGAAGATCGCGACAAAAAACAGCACGATCGCATAGATCATGTCGCCGAATTTATACAAAGCGCTCGCTTTGAAATGCTTGAAATAATTGACGACGTCGCCGAAAAAGTCCTTGATCTTTCCGAAGATCTCACCGAAATCCATGCGCTGATCCTCCTGTTATTTCTCGCTGAGGAGCTTTGCAAGCTCAGACATAAAGGTATTGATGTCCTTGAACTGACGGTACACCGACGCAAAACGAACATAGGCGACCTCGTCGATATCCTTGAGATAGTCCATGGCCAGCTCCCCGATGTAGCTGGACGTCACTTCCCGATCAAGAGAATTCTGCAGCCGTGTCTCGATCTCGGACACGACGCGCTCGATCGTTTCCAGCGATACGGGCCGCTTTTCACAAGCGCGCAGCAGACCGTTGAACAGCTTGCTGCGGTCAAATACCTCTCTGGACTTGTCCTTTTTGACCACGATCACCGGAACGCTCTCGATCACTTCATACGTCGTGAATCGCTTCCCGCAGCTGATACACTCCCTGCGGCGGCGGATGCGCTCGCCCTCATCGGTCGGACGGGAATCGATCACTTTGCTTTCCTCATAGCCGCAATACGGACATTTCACAGCCTTCACCTCTTTCAGTTTGTTCTATTATTGTACCATCTTCCAAATGGTTTTGCAATCTTTTTTTCGGCAATTTATCAAATCTCGGAAAACTCCTGCAGTTTTCTGGCACAGGACGGCAGAATATCCTTTTGATCGAAGCAGGAGCTGTACAATTCCAGGACGCCGTCGCCGGAAAAACCGTTTGTGTACAGCGTCGCAAACAGCGCACGAAAATCAAACGCTCCCGTTCCGGGCGGCAGGCAGTCGCCCCCCGGCCCGTGATCGCTCAGATGCAGATGCGCGATCTGCGGCGCAAACTCCCGCGCCAGCGAGAGCGGATCGACGCCGCTGCGCGCCGCCTGCTTGACGTCCAGCGTCATCGCAAACAGATCGCCCAGTTCTTGGCGCATCTGCCGCAGGAATCCCGGCTCGGCCGCGCGAAAACGAACCACGTTTTCCTGTGTGAGCAGGACGCCGTCGCCGCGCGTCTGCTCCGCCAAAGCGGCAAACCGCTCGATGTACGCCTGCGCGGAAAGTGAAAACGGCTCCTTCTCGCCGTGCAGGACCAGCTTGTCACAGTCGAGCGCGCGGCAGGCCTCGCATAGCCCTTTATACAGCTCCATAGCGTCCTGAACGCGGCGCGGATAGATCCCGAACAGCGTATACGATTCCGCAAAAGAAAAATACGGATGGACCGCCTGCACGCGGATCCCGTACGCTTCCCGGATCGCGCACAACTCGCGCAGCAGGCTGCCGCGCGTTTCGCAGCCGGCATTGAAAAAGATCTCGACCTCGCGCACATCCATCTGCGCAAGCCGCAGCAGCGCCTCGTCCGTCGGCAGCGGATACAGACAGGAAGTGGAAATGCCGATCTGCATGGGAGCGTATGCCTCCTTTGGCGATTATTATGCATTGAGAAAACAAAACGTATCTGCTACAATGCAGACGGTGATGCAAATGAAGTGGATCCGTTCTGCGGCAGAAACATACCGCACACTCTCAGAAACGACAAAAAAACTGCTGACCTTCTGCGCGGTTTATATGCTGCTCATCCTGTTCTGCGCCGCGGCCGTCCGGCTCTGTGCCGGCGGTCTGATGGGCTATTATACGGCAGTGCGGCTGTCCGCCGATCTGCTCGGCGCCGTCCGGCCGTGCGTCGGTGTGACCGCGCTGGGCGCGCTGCTGGTCGAAGGCGTCTTACGCGCGGCCTAAAAACGCGTTCAGCAGTCCTGCGCCGTCCCCCGGCGTCGGGACGAGCGGCACGTGCAGCGCCTGTTCCAGATCCTGCGGCGTGCGGTCGTCAAGGAAAACATCCTCGCCCTGCCGCAGCGCGGACGCCGGAAACAGCAGCGCGTCGCCGAGATCGAGCGAACGCGTCTGCTCTAAAATATCCTGTCCCGTCAACAGGCCGGACACGGTGATCTCGGGGCCGAAGAACCGGTTCTCAATGGCGACGACGCGGATCTGCAGTCCGGGGAATCTCTCCTGTGCGCGCTGTGCAAGCTCCTGGATCAGCGGATAGACGGCCTTCCCTGTCACGGCGGTGACGCGTCGCGCACAGGGCGCGGACGGCGTGTCCTCCAGCGCCTCACGGAATTCCTCCCGCAGCAGCGCCCACATCCCGACGCCGTTTTCAAGCTGCGGGAAATCGGCGTATTCGTCCGCCTGCGGGATCGGTATCTGCGCCTTGATGTAAAACTCATCCGCCGCGAACGCGAGCTTTTCCTGCCCGGTTCGCGCGTTTTCCCGATTGAAGCTGTCGATGGTCCGGATGACCGCGGCGGCTTCTTCTTTTGTAAATCCGCGCAGCGGCGCCAAGCCTTCCCGATGCGCCGTCAGTCCGACCGGCACGGCGGCGATGCTCTGCAGCGCGGGCGTCAGTTTCTGAAGCTCACGCAGACTGTATTCCAGTTCCTCGCCGTCGTTGATCCCCGGACACAGCACAAGCTGCGTATTCAACCGCAGCCCCGCGTCGGCAAAACGCCGAAGATACCGCAGACAGTCGCCCGCCTTGCGGTTGCCCATCATCTGCACGCGCAGATCGGGATTCATCGTATGCACGGATACGTTGATGGGGCTGATATGCATATCCATGATCCGCTGCGCCTCCCGCTCGGAAAGATTCGTCAGCGTGATGTAATTTCCGAACAAGAAGGACAGACGCGCGTCATCGTCCTTGAAATACAGGCTTTCGCGCATCCCGTGCGGAAGCTGGTCGATAAAACAGAAGATGCAGTTGTTCGCGCAGCGGCGCTGCTTGTCCATGAGGTAAGTTTCAAACAGGAGTCCCGGCTCCTCGTCCTCCTGCTTGCGCAGACGGACGCGGCGCACTTTGCCTTTCGCCGTCCGGATCTCCAGATCCAGTGTTTCCGCACGGATATAGAAACGGTAATCCAGCACGTCGCCGATCTCATGTCCGTTGACGCTGAGCAGCGTATCGCCGGGCTTGACGCGTTTGCGCGCGCAAACGGAACCGCTCTGCACGTCCGAGATCCGTACCGCCATCCGCCGCACCTCCTCATTCAAGCAAAATAAAGCAAAAGACAGAGAAGGGTTCTCTTCTCTGTCCGTAAGCGACGTTACAAATGTAACTTATGCGTCCTCTTTCTCGACGACCTGACGGCCGTTGTAATAACCGCACTCAGGGCACACTCTGTG
This sequence comes from Clostridia bacterium, assembly GCA_017449935.1. Lineage (GTDB taxonomy): Bacteria > Bacillota > Clostridia > Oscillospirales > Acutalibacteraceae > UBA1425. Next base: position 10,662 of record JAFSYP010000028.1, on the reverse strand, counting down.
GGGCCTTTTGTAAGCACCGCACTGGGAGCATTTTTCGAGCGTGGGAGCGGACAGCTTCCACACGTTAGAACGTCTCTTATCGCGTCTTGCTTTTGATACTCTCCTTTTCGGGACTGCCATACTGCGAGCACCTCCTTAAATTGCTTGGCTGCTTCACGAATTATCCAAAAGCTGCAATAAACCTTCGAGCCTGGGGTCAACAGACTTTTTACAGCTACATGGTCCGTCATTCAGGTTTTGACCGCAGGTCGGGCAGATCCCCTTGCAGTCCGCCGAACAAAGAAACTTGGTCGGCAGGGACAGAAAGACGTCCTCCGAAACCAGAGCGTCCAGATCAAAATGCGGGGAGTCAAGACAAATCAGCTCGTCGTTGCTCTCGTCCTGCAATTCGCGAACCAGAACATGCTCCACCGGCAGATCAAACTCCTGCCGCATGGCGCCGGCGCAACGGTCGCAGAACAGGTCCAGCGCAAAATGCGCATGTACCGCGACGGACACGATACCCGCGCGGTTGCGGATCTCGCCCCGGATGCGAACCGGCTCCCGGAACGGCCGCACGCCGCTCAGCTCCACGTCGGAAAAATCCATCTCGTAATCCACGGGAAGGGACGCGCCGACCGTGTTGAAAATCGGTTCCAGTTCAAAGATCATAGACGGTCAAACCCTCGATTTCTGCTGAAAAACACAACATGTCGTTTACAGCACAACGAATATTATATAGTTTTCTTTTATGTTTGTCAATACTAAATTGCTACTTTTTACAGAATCTCGCAAAATTCAAAGATCCGATCCGGCAGCTCCGCCTTGTCCGCGGACACGGTGAAGGTCACCTTCTTGCCGGACTGGGCGCAGAACTTGTCCACCTGCTTGAGAAAATCGGCCAGCTCCTCATAATTCCTGCCGCCGATCTTCAGCGTGGCGTCGATAAGCATATCGGTGATGTCGTGGTTTCCGGCACATACGCCGCAAAGGAAACCGAACAGCTGATCGTATCCGCAGATACCGAAGTGATCCGTGTCGATCAGACGCACGCGGTAGTTGACGTCATACGTCAGGTGCGGCTCTTTTTCCACGCAGACGACGCAGCCGTCGGACTGCTCCATCGCGGTGTTGACAAGCTCGATCAGGTGTTTGGTTTTGCCGGAGCCTTTGTGGCCGAGAATCAATGAAATCATGGGTACTTAATTCCTTTCGTATTTGGATTCGTCTTATTCGGAGAGACGCTGTTCGAGCGCGGCCTTTTCCGCTTCGTAGCCGGGCTTGCCCAACAGCGCAAACATATTCTTTTTGTAGCTTTCGACGCCGGGCTGGTCGAACGGGTTCACGCCCAGCACATAGCCGGAGATCGCACAGGCCAACTCGAAGAAATAGATCAGATAACCGACATGGTATGCGTCCGCGCGGTCCAATTCCAAAATAAGATTGGGCACGCCGCCGTCCGTATGCGCCAGAACGGTCCCCTCGAACGCCTTTCGGTTGACGAAGGACAGAGTCTTCCCGCTCAGGAAATTCAGCCCGTCCACGTTTTCGGGATCCTCTTCGATACAGATCTCCTGTGCGGATTCGCGGAAGAGCACGACCGTTTCAAACAAATGCCGCTCCCCCTGCTGGATATACTGACCGAGCGAATGCAGATCGGTGGAGAAGATCGCGGAGGACGGATAGATCCCGACGCCGTCCTTGCCCTCGCTCTCGCCGAAAAGCTGCTTGAACCACTCGCACATCATCGCAAAGCGCGGTTCGTACGCCACGCACATCTCGATCTTCTTGCCGCTGCGGTACAGAAGGTTCCGGATCGCGGCGTACCGGTAGCAGTCGTTCCGGTCAAGATCGGGATCGGTATACGCCTGCATCGCGTCCGCGGCGCCCTGCATCAGCGCTTCGATATCGATCCCCGCCACGGCGATGGGCAGAAGGCCCACGGCCGTCAGCACGGAATACCGCCCGCCGACGGCGTCCGGAACGACGAACGTTTCATAGCCTTCCCGATCGGCCAGCGCCTTGAGCGTGCCGCGGGACTTGTCCGTTGTGACAAAAATGCGTTTGGCCGCTTCCTGTGCGCCGTATTTGCGCAGCAGCAGCGCGCGAAACACGCGGAACGCCACGGCCGGCTCTGTCGTGGTGCCGGACTTCGAGATGACGTTGACGGAAAAATCCCGTCCCTCACAGATCGTCAGCAGCTCGGCGAGCGCATCGGAGCTGATCGTATTACCGGCAAAGTAAATGTCAGGCGTATCCTTGGGAAGAGCGTTGTAATAATTGGACTTGCAAAGCTCGATCACCGCGCGCGCGCCGAGATACGACCCGCCGATTCCGATGACGATCAGCACCTGCGAATGCGCGCAGATGCGCTTGGCGGCGTCGCGGATCGCCGAGAACTCCGCGCGGTCATAATCCGCGGGCAGCGTCAGCCAGCCCGTAAAGTCGCTTCCCTTTCCGGTCCCGCCGCGCAGCATCTCATGCGCCTTTCTGACTTCGGGTGCGATCGCAGACAGCGACTGCTGTGTGACCGCATCGCTCGCATACTTTCCGGAAAATGTCAAAGCCATGTTGTATCCTCCGTAAAAGGTTAAAATGATATACATTATTATTTTAACCGATTGCGCATGGATTTGCAACCTTTTTCTTCGGATTATTTTGTTTTATTCCGCGATTATTTTGCGAACACGCCGAGCAGCCTGCGCAGAACGACGGAAAATGTCAGCGCCGCGACCGATTCGGGCGACGTCAGCATGAACTCGCCGAGCGTCTGATCGCCGAATTGCAGACGGATCGTACCGAGCTTCTGGCCTTTTTCCACCGGCGCCTGCACGTCAAGCGCAACGTCGATCTTCTGCGTGACGTCATGCGCCCTGCCCTTCGGGATCAGCACGGGCAGCGTCTGCGGCGCCTGCGGCACGATGCTGTCCCGAACGCCGTGCAGCACACGCACACGCGTCACACGGCTCGTGTCGATCTGCGGACGGATCGTTTCATAGTTGGCAAAGCCCCAGCTCAGCAGCGCCTTCGCGCCCTCAAAGCGATCCGCGCTGTTGTTGCTGCCCATGACCACGGCGATCAGATGCGTCTGGCCGCGCTTGGCCGAAGCCGAAACGCAGCATCCGGCCTTGTTCGTCGTGCCGGTCTTCAGTCCGGTCGTGCCCTCATAGAACCGCACGAGCTTGTTGGTATTGACCAGCTCCGTTTCTCCGCCGCGCACGGAATCCATCCAGATCGTCGTAAACTCCGTGATCCATTCGTGCGTCAGCAGTTCGCGTGACATCAGCGCCACATCATACGCCGAAGTCAGATGCTCGGTCGTGTCGTCGTCAAGTCCGGTGCAGTTGACAAAATGCGTGTCGCGCATCCCCAATTCCCGCGCGCGTTCGTTCATCATGTCCGCAAACGCCTCGCTTCCGCCTGCGATCTGTTCGCCCAGCGCCGTGCAGGCGTCGTTCGCGCTGTAAACGGCCGTCGCTTTCAGCAGATCCCGAACAGACATCGTCTCCCCTTCCTTCAGCCAGATCTGCGACCCGCCTTTGGACGCGGCGTTCGTGCTGGTCGTGACCGTATCGTCAAGCCCCAGCTTGCCGCCGTCGATCGCTTCCGCAACCAGCAGCAGCGCCATGATCTTGGTCACGGACGCGGGATACAGCTTCTCTCGGCTGTTCATCTCCAAAAGGATCTGTCCGCTTGTCTGATCCATCAGCACCGCCGCCTTCGCCCGCACGGTCACCGGCAGTCCGTCCGTCGGCGCTTCCTCAGCCGTCGGCACTTCGTCCGGCTCATAAAGCATATATCCGTCTTCCATAAACTGTGCCGCTTCCGTCTGCGCGGCGCACAGCCAGAACAGTACAAACGCGAGCGCCGCGGTCAGTATTCTTTTTCTCATGCTCGATCGCCTCCTTTTTTCATTTATATGGAAAAAGATGTGCAAAAATGCATTGTCAAATCGGTTCGTTCATGCTATAATAATTTATAATTCACTTTTGGAGGCTGAAGTATGGCGATCTCTCTGCGCGAGAAGCTCAGCTACGGCGTCGCCGGAGCCGGCGGTGATCTGAGCTACGGGATGACCAACGCGTTCTTTTCCAATTATCTGACGGACAATCTGAAAATTCGTCCCGGCTATCTGAGCGGCATGTTCCTGCTGTGCCGCGTTTGGGACGGCATCAACGATCCGATGATGGGCACGCTGGTGGACAACACGCGTACACGCCTCGGCAGATTCCGTCCGTGGATCCTGGCCGGCGGTATCCTCAACGCGTTCGTGCTGGTGATGATGTTCACCAATCCCGGGTTCGCCGCGGGCGGCGTCGGCGCGTACGTCTACGCGACCGTCGCGTATCTTCTGTGGGGTATGAGCTATACCATCTTTGACATCCCGTACTGGTCGTTCGTCCCGGCACTGGCGCGCGATCCGAAGGAGCGAAACACGATCGCGTCCATCCCGCGTTTCTTCTGCGGCGTCGGACAGGGCGCCGTATCGCTGCTGACCGTGGCTATGGTCGACCGGCTCGGTCATGGGAATGAACCGCTCGGCTTCCACCGGTGGGCGATGATCCTCGCCGGCGCGTATATCCTGCTTGTCGTCATCACCGTGACCGGCACCAAAGAGCGCTATACGCCCGAAAAGAAGGAAAGCCTGACGCTCAAGAAAGCGTTTGTCACGATCAAAAGCAACGATCAGCTTTTATTCTTTATGATCACGGCGATCTGTTTCAACACCGGCTGGTATCTGACCAACGGTCTGGGCGTGTACTACTTCAAGCACGTCCTGCAGCGCTATGAGCTGTACGCCGTCTTTGCGGCGATCGTCGCGGTCGGGCAGATGCTCGGTCTGGTGCTGTTCACCACCCTGTCCAACAAATACACAAAACGTCCCGTCATCCTCGGCGCGATGGGCTTTTCCGCGGTCGGGTATCTCGCGCTGTTCCTGCTGCGCAACTACCGCGGCAAAGCGCTCGGCAATGTCAGATTCCCCGACGCGGACGGTGCGCTCGTGCTGGACAGCGGCTTTATCCTCTTTGCGTTCTTCGCGTTTATTTGCTGCATCGGCATCGGCGCGATGTTCGTCGCCGAAACGGTCATGCTCGCGGACGTGGTGGACTACGGCGAGTTCAAGCTCGGCTACCGCACGGACTCCATCGTGTTTTCGATGAAGAGTTTTCTTTTGAAGGTCGCCTATTCGATCCAGGGACTGATCATGGGCATCGGTCTGGAGATCGGAAAATACAACACCGCGGACGCCGCCACACAGCCGCAGTCCGCCAAGACAGCCATCTGCGTGATGGCGTTCGCGATCCCGGTCATCCTGATCGCGCTGTCGTTCCTCGTGTTCGTGCGCAAATATAAACTGCACGGCGATTTCTACGACGAAATCATGCAGAAGCTGCGCGTCAAGCACGCCGAAGAAGAAGGCCGCAGCCTTGACGAGGCGGAAGCATGAACGAATGGAATGAAGCGCTGCAATATGTGCGCAGCCGGACAGACTTCGTGCCGCGGATCGCGGTCGTTCTCGGTTCCGGTCTCGGCGGATTTGCGGAAAAGATCGACGTTCAGGCCGTTGTAAACTATTCGGACATCCCCGGGTTTCCGCGCTCGACTGTCGCGGGACACGCCGGACGGTTCCTGTTCGGCACGCTGCGGGACGTTCCGGTCGTCCTTATGCAGGGACGCGTGCATTATTATGAGGGCTATTCCATGCGGGAGGTCGTCCTCCCAATCCGTCTGATGCGTCTTCTGGGCGCACAGATCCTGCTGCTGACCAACGCGGCCGGCGGGATCAATCCCGCGTTTTCCGCCGGAGATCTGATGTGTATCACCGGACAGATTGCTTCGTTCGTTCCCTCTCCGCTGATCGGAGAGAACGCGGACGAACTGGGACCGCGCTTCCCGGACATGAGCCATATCTATGACGATACGCTCACCGGCTGCATCCGCGCCGCAGCGAATAAACTGAATATCCCTGTTCGAAGCGGCGTGTATCTCCAGACGAGCGGTCCGAACTATGAGTCGCCGCAGGAGATCCGCATGTACGGTTTGCTCGGCGCCGACGCCGTCGGCATGAGCACGGCATGCGAAGCGATCGCCGCCGTCCACGCGGGCATGCGCGTCTGCGGGATCAGCTGCATTTCCAACCTGGCCGCCGGCATCAGCCCGACGCCGTTGACGCACGCCGAAGTCCAGCAGACCGCCGACCGCGTCGCGCCGCTGTTCCGCGCACTCGTCGAAAACGCCGTGCTTCGTATGGCGAAAACTCTATCGGAATCGTAAAAACCATTAAAAATAAAAGGAGAAAACGACATGAAAAAAACGACCGTTGCCCTGACCGGCGCTTCCGGCACGATGGGCTTCCAGGGCTTCCTGGAGCTGTATGCGCGCAAATACCGCCATAACATCGTGCTGCTTTTGCGGCCGAGCGAGAAGAATCGCAAACAGTTTATGCCGTACGTCAACGATCCTTCCGTAAAGATCATCTGGGGAGATCTGACCGACTACGCATCCGTGCTACGCTTCGTCACAGGCGCGGATTATGTGCTGCACGTCGGCGGCATGGTTTCCCCCGCGGCGGACTACTATCCGCGCAAAACCATCCGCACCAATGTGACCGCCGCCGAAAACATCGTCCGCGCCGTCAAAGCGCAGCCTGATCCCGATGCCGTGAAGGTCGTGTATATCGGCACCGTGGCTGAGACGGGCGACCGCAATCCGCCGATCCACTGGGCGCGCACGGGCGATCCGATCAAAATCAGCGTTTACGATCACTACGCCATCAGCAAAGTCAAGGCCGAAGCAATCTTTGCCGAATCCGGTCTGCGGTACTGGGTATCGCTGCGCCAGTCCGGCATCCTCTATCCCGCGATCCTCAAGAACATGGACCCGATCATGTTCCATGTGCCGATCAACGGCGTGCTGGAATGGGCGACCGTCGAGGACAGCGGCCGTCTTTTGGCCAACATCTGCGAGCCGGACGTCCCGGAGGATTTCTGGCGCAAGTTCTATAACATCGGCTCCGGCAAGGAATACCGCATCACCAACTATGAGTTTGAGGAATACCTGCTCGGTTCGCTCGGTCTGCCCTCGCCGCAGAAGATTTTTGACGCGCATTGGTTCATCCTGCGCAACTTTCACGGCCAGTGGTATATCGACTCCGACAAGCTCGACAACATCCTGCATTTCCGCGCAAATATCCCGATCAAACAGTATTTCGCGAACATGGCGAAGGCGGTCCCCGCGTACTACCGCGCGGCGAATCTCCTGCCCGCGTTCCTCGGCTCCGCCGTTGGCGCGCTCGCCAAGCCCTTTATGAAGAAGATCGCCGAGACCGAGCTGTACGGCACGCTGCACTGGAAGAAGACGGGCAACAAGCACCGCATCAGCGCATACTACGGCAGCGAAGAGGAATGGAACAAGATCGGCGGCTGGGACAGCTTCAAGATCGAGCGTCCGACCGAGGAGATCAAACTGCTCGACCACGGCTATGACGAGAGCAAGCCGGACAGCGAGCTGACGCTGGCAGACATGAAGAAAGCCGCGGCATTCCGCGGCGGCAAATGCTTGTCGAAGAAGATGACCAAGGGCGATCTGTTCACGCCGCTGACGTGGGAAAGCGCGCGCGGCAACGTGTTCGAGATGACGCCGAACCTGGTGCTCAAGGGCGGCCATTGGTGCCCGCAGGAGTTGCCGTGGCCGTGGGACTATGACACGGAAGCGAAGATCAATCCGTTCTTTGCGCAGGTCTGGCACCCGCTGCACGACAAGGAAGAGCAGAACGTCTATGACGAAAAGATCTTTGAGGGCTTCAAGGATTACGAGGAGGGCATGAAGGTATGAACGTATTCATGATCGGCGGAACGGGCTTGCTCGGCTGCGCCGCAGCGCAACTGTTCATCGACCGCGGGCACAACGTGCGCACCGTCGCGCTGCCGCCTCTGCCGCAGGGCGCGCCCATCCCCGAACAGATGGAGATCACGTTCCGCAATATCCTCGAAATGTCCGACGACGAGGTGCTCGCGCTCATGAAGGGCTGCGACTGCTTCGTATTCGCGGCCGGCGTGGACGAACGCGTGGAGTTCCCCGCGCCCGTCTATGACGCCTATAAGAAATACAACATTGATCCGCTCGCGCGGCTGATCCCGCTCGCCAAGCAGGCAGGCGTCACGAAAACGGTCGTGCTCGGTTCTTACTTCTCCTATTTTGCCAAGAAATACCCGCAGATGCACCTGACCGCCAAGCATCCGTACATCCGCAGCCGCATCATGCAGGAAAAGACGGCGCTCTCCTTTGCGGACGAGAACATGGACGTCTGCGTGCTGGAGCTGCCCTACATCTTCGGTACGCAGCCCGGACGCAAACCGGTCTGGGTCATCCTCATCGAACAGATCGAAAACATGGGCCCGATCACGTTCTATCCCAAGGGCGGCACCGCCATGCTGACCGTGCGGCAGGTCGCCGAGGTCATCGTCGGCGCAGCCGAAAAGAGCAAGGGCAAGAAGACCTACCCGATCAGCTACTACAACTACACGTGGAACGAGTTCCTTGCGATCGTACATGAAGCAATGGGAATGCCGAACCGCAAAATTATCAACATCACCAACTGGATGTTCAAGCTGTTCGGCCTGACGATGCGCAAGCAGTACAGGGACAAGGGCATTGAAAGCGGCATCGACCCGGTCGGTCTGGCGGATATCATGTGTATGAACACCTTCATCGACAACAAGTGGGCCAAATACCTCGGCGCAACGGACGACGACATCAAGGCGGCGATCTTCGATTCCGTCAAGCTGTCCGTGGACGCGTACAAAGGCAACGCCGAACTGGTCGGCATGAAGAGCGAATAAGGCAATACGAAAAAGCGGCGGGGAGAAATCCTCGCCGTTTTTAACCGCCATCGTAAAAAGCTCCCCTTCCGGAGAGCAGAAAGATTATAAATCTTTCGGACAAATCAAACGACGCATACACCACGCCGTCACGCCGACATAGGAGATCAGAACGAGGATGTTGTGCAGCATCCGCAGCTCATCCACCTGCGGCTCATAGGCAAACAGATACAGCAGCAGATAGTACCCGCCGAGGAAAGCGATCAGCGCGGCGGCGAGCCGGTCGGACGGCGCAGCTTCAAGCATAGCGCCCCATCTGCGGCACAGCAGCACGGAGAAGCCGATCACGACCAGAACGGAAGCGATCACGCCGACGATCTGCAGGGGCGAGCGCTCCATGCGCACAAGCATCGGGCGCACGATATTGACGCCCAGTCCGGCGATAAAGAACAAAACATACGAAAGGACATTTTGCAGCTTCGGGGAAACTCGCTGCGGCAGCGTCACATCCGTCGTCACAGACAGCCGGCGCACATAGGCTGTAATCAGGCCGCCGGCAAGAAATCCCGTACCGTATTCCCATGTGCTCCACGCGGCGATCCAATCCGGCAGAGCAAGCCCCTGCGCACCGCGGACCCCGCCGCCGTCCAGGAAAAAGAACACGTCTGCGGCCGTTATCGCAAAAGCAAACGCACCGCAAACGACGGCGCCTGTTCTTGCGGCCTGCTTATCCTTCACAATAAAACGAACGGACAAAAGGACCGCGGCAGCCGCAGCAGCGCGCGAGATCGTCTCGATCGCCGCAAAATAATGCCGGCCGCCGACGTATTTTTTTGCCCAGTCGATGTTGCCGAAATGCGCGAGATAGGTGCGAAAAACGGAGGTCTGCACGCCTTTCGCCTGCAGATCGTCCGCAAACACGCGCACCGATTCCGGTTGAAGCAGTCGGAATAACCCATGCGAAGCAGTCGCCTGCATCAGGACCGTCACGACGTAGAACACAAGCAGGACGATTGCAAAATCACGCAAGCGCCAAGCTTTGCCGCCGAAGCATTTGCCCAGCAGCACGCTGAATACAGCAACCATCCCAAATCCGAGACAAAGCATCAGCGCGATTGCGGACGCCGGATACACGATCGCCTGCGTGACCGCGTCGCTGCCTTTCGCGCTCAGCGATTGTATACCCGTGACGCCGGACAGGAACGTTCCCCAACTCGGCGTCGTCAGCATAAACGAAAACGCCGTAACGGACAACAGCGCAAAAGAAACTCGTTTATTTGCGCCGATCACCGCAGTCAAAAACAGCACAAAACCAAACCCGCACGCCAGCACGCCCCATGCGGCGCCCCAACCATGTGAGCCGCGAAATCTCCAAAGCATCCCCAAAAGCAGCGCGCCGACCAGTACGTCCGCCGCAGCGCGCAGTTTAATATAAAATAGAGAGCGCAAAAAGATAACTGCGCTCAATACCCAGCCGATCAACTTGGAAAACAAAGAATCACCCCTTCTGTCTTCTGAATAAAGTATACAGAAACCAATCGAAAAAGTCAAATAAAAAAAGACTGCCGTAATGACAGTCTCTTTTTTGTATACCCTGAAAACTGAACAAAGCATGAAAGTATATCGCGTACGAATCAGGTCAAGCCCTCGACCTATTAGTACTGGCTAGCTCAACGCATCACTGCGCTTACACATCCAGCCTATCAACCTCATAGTCCTTGAGGGGTCTTACTAGCTTATGCTATGGGATATCTTATCTTGGAGACGGCTTCACGCTTAGATGCTTTCAGCGTTTATCCGATCCGCACTTAGCTGCTCGGCCGTGCCATTGGCATGACAACCGATGCACCAGAGGTGCGTC
>JAFSYP010000027.1 GCA_017449935.1 Clostridia bacterium | reverse complement strand
CGTTGGATATCACCGAACAGCGCCTCCATCACGAAATATACTTGAGCGATGCCAGAAAGGTTGCGCCAGAGAAGCTGAAGACCGTTATTCGTCACCCGATTAAAAGAATATGACAAATTCCGGTTTATCACAGCGTCCGCCAGTTAGGCGCGATGTAGACAGAGCGCACGGTGCCGGTGCCGCCCCAGGAAATCTGGTTGTCGCCGGGGCGCAGATACGGAAATTCCGTGAAGCGGATTTTTTCGTTCAGCGGCGTGGTGCCGGAATAGGCGTGCATCAGTTCACCGTCCAGAATGATCTGACTGCGGATATCCTCCATGTAATACTGGTTGTAGCCGATGTTCAGATAGATGTTGCCGGTGCCGTAGACCGTTATGTCGGGAACGGAACGGTACTGTTCCGGGTTTGTCAGCACAAAATCCGGCTGCGTGTATTTGGTCGCCATCGCACCGTCTTTGCGGTACAGATACGGCTTACACGAGAACGTGAGCACCGCCCGACCGACGTTGTGCATCACTTCCTCTATATTGAGCTGCGAGATAAACACCGCGTAACGAAAATACTCCGGCTGATAGGAATCCGAAAGATAACCGTATACAGCACGCGCACAGAGCCACTGCCGAAGGGCGGCGGCTGTTTTCTTTGTTCCGATGAACGAGACGGTATAGCTGACCTCTACGTTTTTGTAACGGTTGTGATCGAGAATGACGTCGCCGTCCCGACCGGGCACGGAGATCATCTCGAAGTCGAGCTGCGGACCGTTGTGGATGCTTTTTTCCTCCAAAATCAGACCCATTTCGTAGCTGTAAAAGCAGTTGTAGTAGAAATAGCTCATCAGAACGCCGCCGCCTTTCTGTTCATTTTGGATGCGAGAATCACCGACAGTTCATCTGCCAGTTCATTGATATCTTCACTGCGGTAATTATGGAAGTTCTCAATGTGCAGCGTCAGTGAAATGCCGCCGCCTGAACCGGGCATGGCCTCCGGCGTGCCGTGCACGTTCGCCGCCACATCGAAGTCGGTCGGGATCGCGTCCGCCATGTCTTTGGAAACGTCCCGCATCGCGTCCTCGAAGCCAACGCCGACGCCGAGACCGAGGTTCTTTCCGATCTCGTCGGCGAACACCTTTGATGGCGAACTGATGTACGGCGATACGCTTTCCGACCGTCATGCGTGTCGTACCACCACTGGTTGTAGCAGTGACGGCAGCAGAAGCGTTTCTCACGGCCGTGTTCTGACGTCTGAAACGGCGCACCGCAGTTTACACAGAAACGCTCCGGCTCCGCATTCGGCTTTGTCCCGCGACTGCAAACTGTTTTTATCGTGCCGACGGGAAGATCGAATGTTCTGGCAATTGCGGAGAAGGACACGCCGTTTTTCCGCATTGTGAGAATGACTTTTTTATCTCGTTCCGTCATAATGTAACAACCCCTTCCATTATTTAGGAACCGAAAACGGCGTTTGTAAGGATAAAAGTTGAAAAATATCCTCCGCAAAATATCCGCAAAGCTGAAACCATTTTTGAAACCATTTTAGTGAAACCCCCTGAAACCGGTTTCACTTTTTCCGTGAAACATTTTTTGCGCACAAAAAAGCAGCGCAGGACAGCCTCAAAACAGACCATCCTGCGCGGTGCTTCGTATTCAATTTGAACCCCCGGCTCATCGAAATTCCTTGTATATCAACGATTCAGACACAAAAAGCCGGAACGACTACATTGTATCAAAATAGTCGTTCCGGCGTGGCAAGGGTTGGTTATTTGGATACAATGCAACCTTTTTCCGTGATACTTTGCGCTATACGGGAAACCTTTGCACGATAGGCACAAAACCAATGCACGAATAGGCAAACCGCTTTTTTCGCCGTGTAGCTTTGCAGAGTAACCGGAAACCTTAATTGACGTTATTTCCGTGACAGCTTTCTTTATCCCATCAAAATTGTTCACTCTTCTTTTGTGGAAACATGTGAAGAATCGTTAAAATGTGCAGTGATGATGTTCACAATTTGTTTGCTCGCTGTCCCGTCGCCGTACGGATTGGACGCGATGTGCATAGCCTCATACGCTTTTTTGTCATGTAGCAGCATTTCGCAGGCGCGATAGATCGTCTCCTCTTTCGTACCGACGAGCTTCAGCGTACCGGCGGCAACGCCCTCCGGACGCTCGGTCGTATCACGCATGACCAGCACGGGTTTGCCCAGCGAAGGCGCTTCCTCCTGGATGCCGCCGCTGTCGGTCAGGACAAGATATGCGCGTGCAAGGAAATTGTGGAAATCCACTACCTGAAGCGGATCGATGATCCGGATGCGGTCGCATCCCGCGAACTCCTGCTCGGCGACACTGCGGACAGTCGGATTCATATGGATGGGATAGATCGCCTTCGTGTCGGCGTTCTCGTCCAGTATGCGGCGGATCGCGCGGAACATCTGATGCATCGGCTCGCCCAGGTTCTCGCGTCTGTGCGCCGTGATGAGGATCAGGCGGCTGTCCTGCGCCCACTGCAGATGCGGATGGACGTAGTCGTCGCGCACGGTCGTCTTCAGCGCGTCGATGGCCGTGTTTCCGGTCACGAAAATGCGGTTGGGATCGCGTCCCTCATGCAGCAGATTATCCCGCGCCAGCGGCGTCGGCGCAAAATACATCTGCGTGACGATGCTGACAGTCTGCCGGTTGAATTCCTCCGGGAAGGGGGAATAGATGTCGTACGTGCGCAGTCCGGCCTCTACGTGTCCGACGGGGATCCGCAGGTAGAACGCGGCCAGCGCAGTAGCGAAGGTCGTCGTAGTATCTCCGTGCACCAGAACCAGATCCGGCTTCTCCGCTTCCAGCACAGGACGGATAGCCGTCAGGATATTGGTTGTTACATCGAACAGCGTCTGCCGCGCCTTCATGACGGACAGCGAATGTTCCACCGAGATCTGAAAAACGTCGATGACCTGCTGCAGCATTTCCCGATGCTGACCGGTCAGGCAGACGACCGTCTCAAATTCGTCGCGGGAGCGCAGCTCCTGCACCAGCGGACACATTTTGATCGCTTCCGGACGTGTGCCGAAAACGACCAAGATCTTTCTCTTCATGCTTTGCGCCCCTTTATTTCTTTGTATGCAGGCGCAGATTCAGCGCCGTCGACAGGCTGTCTTTTGCGGTCTTCAGCACCCGCATCTTGCTCTCGCCCTCTTTGTGGTCGTACCGCAGCTCAAACGGCACCTCGTCGAACCGCGCGCCGATAAGCGACAGCTTGTACAACGCCTCCATCATGCAGGCGAACGACCGTCGCTCCACAAGGTTGTCACCATATTTCTGATAGGCTTTTTCGAGGATGTCGTATGTATACGCGCGGTAGCCGCACGTATAGTCGCGGACGTTCTTCACGCCGAGCAGTAGCGAATAGTATACTTTCGCGCCCCAGCTCATGAACAGACGGATCGGCGCAACGCCCTTTGTTTCGGAGTCTGTGCAGTAGCGCGAGGCGATCACGCAGTCAGCGCCTGCCGCCAGTTTCGGCAACATGGAGATGCAGAAGATCGGGTCATGCGTGTTGTCGCCGTCCATCAGCACGCAGATGTCGCCGGTTTCGCCATGTTCCAGAAAGAAACGGAACGCGGTCATTAAAACACCGCCGAGGCCTTTATTGATCTCGTGGTCGATCAGATGCACCGTATCCGGGAACTCTGCCGTCAGCGTTTCAATGACGGATTTGGTGGAGTCGGTGCTACAGTCGTTGACGCAATAGACTGTCAGATCGTATCCGTTTTCTGCCAGTGGAGACTGTATCTCCATCCATTTGTTCACGAGTGGGGAAATATCTTTTTCTTCATTGTAACACGGCAGCATGGCAAACAGTTTATGCATCTGCTTTTTCCTCCTTTGCTTTTAACCGGGCATTCAAAATGCTGCGGATGAAATACGTAATAAAAAATGAGGCGGCCAGCGACAGCGCCTTACAGAACAGTGTCAGCAGCGTGTCGTTGCGGATAATGCCCGGCAGCAGCTTTTCATAGGTGATCCAGATCACGCCGTTCTGTACGGCGAGGCCAATGAAGAACGTGACGATATACACCACCGCGCTCGAAATGTTCATACGCACTTTGAAGACCAGTTTGGACGTCAGGATGAAATGCAGGATGGAACTGACGAGAATCGCGGTCGTGTTGGCGTACACAATATTCTTTCCGACAAACGCGGGGATTAGGTTTTTGAAGGCCAGCAGCAGCCCCGCTTCCAAAAGCGCAGCGCATACCGAACAGCAAAAATAGATAAGTATTTTTTTATTCTGTACAATTATAGCTTTGATTCTATTCACATTCAGACTCCTTTAGATGGTAGATATGCAACAAGTTAAAGAGGTCGCTATGACCAATGGGCTCGATCAACTGATACTTCTCGGAAAGAACTTCGCTTAAACCCGGAACGTAGTAATACCCCGTAATCTGCGTGGTAATCAGCCATTTGGGCGGATCTGTTTGGAAATACCCCTCATATTCTTTTGCATATTCCGGTGAGAGCGAGGTGAATAGATTAGGGCAAATAAACATCCGCTTGCAGGGTTCGAGGCCGGAAAAAATAAACCATTGTGGATTCACGTTAACTCCCAAAACAGAATCCCGTTCATCTTCTGGAATGGATTCAACGAACTCTTCCCAATCGGTTAGCCATTCTTCTTTCTGTATACGATCATGGTGCAAAACCGCAGATGCCATCCCGATCGCATTATAACAGCCGTTAGCCATAGTCCCGATCCCGTTAAACACAAAAACGCCGCAAGTACATAAGCCGAACACTATCACGCATGCCAGCCATTTTTGTTTGTGAGGAGAGCTTTTTACCTGACCCGCAAAAGGCAAAAACAAACAAAACGTCAAAGCCGGTAGCAAGCATAAAAGATAGTGGGAGAAACTGCGCGTAAAGGACAATCCGGACAAAGCGGAGATCACCGTGATGAATAAAGCGCTTCTCCGTAGAAATGCACAGTTTTGTTTATTCGTTCGCCAAGAGAAAATGATACAAATCAGACAAACTGCAAGAATAAAATAAAAACCGACGGCAAACGTGCCTGAAAAGAATATTTCTCGTTTGCTTTCAACATTGGCTGCCGAGTTATATTTAAAATTGTTCAGAAAGATTTGATTCAGACATTCTTTAAGTGCGCGGTGCTTTGAGAGCCACAGTACAACTGGTGTTACAACGATTATACTGCCAAACAAGAATGACAAAACCAAAAAGCCGAACTGCTTGAATTTTTTTTCGGCAAAAAGACGAACGCCCACACATACCGCAGCAGCAGCGATCGGAACTGCATTGTTGACTCGGGTCATTGCACAGAGCCAAAACAGGATAGCGAAGCAATAACCGTAATGCAACACGAATGCGTCCTGCCGATCCTTTTTGAAAGAATCCGCTACGATCAAAAAAGACCAGATACAAAACGGAATCGCCAAGTCTTCCGTGTACCCACCCTCCGGACAAATCAGCGCATAACTGATTAAAAACAGAAGTTGAACCCAATAAAAGCCACGGATCTCCAGCCGACGGCAGATCACATAAATACCCAACAGAGACAAGAATACGCAAAGCAATCCCATCCCAAAAACATCCCAAGGAAAACAACCAATCCGAGCAGCCGCCGCATAAATCAAATATGTAACAGGTCCCTTGTTATCGATGTAATCCAAATAAGGAATTTTCCCGTTTAAGATGCCCCTCCCGATCAAATAAAAACATGAAACATCTGAAGAAACGGAAAGCTTGTTTAGTGGGTTGACAAAAGACCAAAAACATGTGACATATGCAAACGATGTCAGAAAAAAGAATATAATCCACAACCAATTCATCTTGTATTTTTTTGACATACCATTTCTTGCTCCTAACTTCAAACAAATAGTTTTTCAAATAATTTAATTATAAAATAACAACAAAAAACAATATTCAAAAAAACTTGAGTTCCCGCACAACCGCATTCCTTGTTACAAAACACAGACACATCAAAAATGACTTGTCTGCATATTGTGCAAAGACGTTTTGGATTCACTTGTTCTAATCTTGGATTCACAGCGCAAAGGGTTGAATCCAAAATCTCCAAAAATGAATCCAAAACCGTGAAACTTTGCGCTATTGAGTTTTTGATCGCCGCCAAGCCGTCTGAAACGGTACCGGAAACTCTCCCAGAGCGCCCGTGCTGAACCCCCGGCTCAACGGAAACCGCTGTATATCAACGGAAAACAAAAAATCGCTGTCACGGTTACATTGTATCGAAATAACAGTGACAGCGTGGCGCGCCTGAAGGGACTCGAACCCCTGGCCCACTGCTTAGAAGGCAGTTGCTCTATCCGGCTGAGCTACAGGCGCAAAAAGAATGGAGCGGGTGATGGGAATCGAACCCACACAACCAGCTTGGAAGGCTGGGATTCTGCCATTGAACTACACCCGCGTCTTAACGACGGTGATTATTGTATCAAATCACCGCCGTTTTGTCAAGAGATTCTATATAAAAATCAATGGGCCTCGACGAATATCTCGCCGGCAAACGCCGTGACCTGCATGGACTTCGGCGGGGCATCCGGCTGATTGACCAGGATCGACGCGATCCGGTCTTCGACGTTGCGGCGCACGGCGTTGCGCAGATCGCGCGCGCCGCGTTCTCCGCCGCTTGCCATCGCTGCGAGCGCTGCCGGCACGTCCGGCGTCCAGCTGAGCTTGACGCCCTTATCGCGCAGCGGCTCGACCAGCTCGGTGAGCATGAGATCGGCGATCTTTTCAAGCACCTCGTCCGACAGATCGCGGAACACCACGATCTCGTCCACGCGGCCGATGAACTCCGGACGCAGGAATTCCCGCAGCGCTTTCATCGCTTTTTCCGCAGACGCTTCCTGCTTGGTTTTGCCGAAGCCGAGCGCGCCCTCGCGGCGGTTGCTGCCGGCGTTGGACGTCATAATGATGACGGTATTTTCAAAGTTGACCGTGCGTCCCTGCGCGTCGGTGATCCTGCCCTCGTCGAGGATCTGCAGCAGGATGTTCATCACGTCCGGATGCGCTTTTTCGATCTCGTCGAACAGGATGACCGAATACGGCTTGCGGCGCACCTTCTCGGTGAGCTGGCCTGCCTCGTCATACCCGACGTATCCGGGCGGCGAACCTATGATCCGCGACACGGAATGCTTTTCCATAAACTCCGACATATCCAGCCGAATCAGCGTTTCCGGCGTATCGAACAGCTCTGCCGCGAGCTGCTTGACCAGTTCTGTTTTGCCCACGCCCGTGGGGCCGACAAAGATGAATGACGACGGCCTGCGGCGGGGGCTGATCTGCACGCGGCTGCGGCGCACGGCTGCCGCCACGACGTCGATCGCTTCGTCCTGCCCGATGACCTTCTCGCGCAGTCTGTCCGCAAGTCCGGCAAGACGGCGCATGTCGCTTTCGATGATCTTGCTGGCCGGAATGCCCGTCCAGAGCTGGATCACGTGCGCCAGGTCGTCCTCCGTCACATAGCAGTCCGCCGCTTCCTTTTCGAGCCTCTCGCGGTTTTCCTCCTCCACGATCAGCTCGGATTTGATCTTGGCGATCTCCTCATAGTCCGTCTGCTCCGGCTGATCCATCAGCGACTGCTGCTGCGCGTTCAGCTCGGCCAGCCTGCGCCGGCAAAGCTCCAATTCGCCGATAGCCTTGCACCGAAGGTTCGCGCATGTACACGCCTCGTCCAGCAGGTCGATCGCCTTATCCGGCAGGAAACGGTCGTTGATATACCGTTCGGACAGCACGACCGCCTTGCGGATCAGGGTATCGCTGACATGGACGCCGTGGTAGTTTTCATAATAGCCCTTGACGCCCGAGAGCATCTCGCACGTGTCGTCGATGGACGGTTCCTCCACCTTGACCGGCTGCAGACGGCGCTCCAGCGCGGCGTCTTTTTCGATATACTTGCGATACTCGGTGAAAGTCGTCGCGCCGATGATCTGGATCTCGCCGCGCGAAAGAGAGGGCTTGAGGATGTTCGCAGCGTTCATGGAGCCCTCCGCGTCGCCCGTGCCGACGAGCGAATGCACTTCGTCGATAAAGAGGATGATGTTGCCCTCCGCTTTGACCTCTTCGACCAGTCCCTTGATGCGGCTCTCAAACTGGCCGCGGAACTGCGTGCCGGCGACCAGCGCGGTCAGGTCCAGCAGATGGATCTCTTTGTCCATCAGACGTACCGGTACGTCGCCTGACGCGATGCGGATCGCAAGCCCCTCGGCGATCGCTGTTTTGCCCACGCCGGGCTCGCCGATCAGACAGGGGTTGTTCTTCGAGCGGCGGCACAGGATCTGCACCGTGCGCTCGATCTCTTTTTCACGGCCGATGATGCGGTCGATCTGGCCGTTACGCGCCTTTTCCGTCAGATCGGTGCAGTACATGGACAGGAATTTGCGCTCCTTTTTCTTTTCGGGCGTTTTTTCCCTGCGGCGCTTTTTCTTCTTTTCCTCTTCGGCGGGCGCTTCGGATTTCTCTGCGCCGTCGCCGTTCTGGCCGAACATATGCATAAACGGCAGTGTTCCGGCGCCGCCCGGCTCGAACGTGCCGTCCTCGCCGAACAGCTCGTCATACTGTTCCGAAACGCCGTCTATTTCGTCCTCGGAGATGCCCATGCTCTGCATCATCTGTTTGATGGGGCCGATGTTCATCTCCATGGCGCATTTCATACATAGTCCTTCCTGCGTGCTTTTATCCCCTTCGACCTTGGTGATAAAGAACATGGCGGGACGTTTTTTGCATCTGCTGCAAAGTGCCTGTTTCATTGGTTGTCTCCTTGATCATTCAGTTTACGCGCTTTGAGCTGCCGGATCAGTCCGGGGAAGTAGCTGAACAGCGCCACGAAGCACAGCACAGCCGATACCACGACCAGGATCTGCAAAAGGAGCGCGGGCGCTGTCCAGAAATTGCGGAACGCCCCGATCTCCGGGCCGAACGCGATGATGAACAGCATCACAAGATAATATGCGAACGTGGCGACCTTGCCGTAGATCTCCGCCGCGCCGGGACGCAGTCCCATCGTCAGCAGCACGACGCTGCCGACGACCATCAGCAGCTCCTTGCCGACGAACAGCAGAAATACCCAGCTGAACGCACGCATTTCAGGCGAATGCTCCGCACTGCGAAAAAAGAGATACAGCAGCACCGCGACGGTGATCTGCGTGAGCTTATCCGCCAGTGGATCGAGGATCTTGCCCAGATCGCTGATCTGGTTGAAGCGTCGGGCGATCTTGCCGTCGAAGAAGTCGGACAGTCCCGACAGAAACAGTACGAACACCGCCCAGATCGGATGCCCCTTCACAAACAATACGGCCATGATCGGCACCATGACGATGCGCAGCGCCGACAAAAGATTCGGAACTGTCTTCCAGTTTTGCAGCAGTCCCTTTATGTTTTCTTTGAAATCGTTGTTCATGTCCTTCCCGATGCGGTCGCCCGCAATCCCTTTCTCTGTTTATCTGAAAACTCCGTCCGCAAACGGACTTTCCGCCACGATTGAAACGATCCTTGAATTCTGGACGGCTATTTGGAAATTCCCCTGCACGACGCCGCCCAGCACGCGCAGCAGGATCGCCAGCACCGAGACCAGCACGGCACCCTTGAGAATACCGAGCACCGCGCCGAGCGCCCGATCCGTCGTCCCGATCACAGGCGTCTTGTGCAGCAGCTTGCCGACCGGCGTGAGCAGCGCCTGCGCGATCCCTGCGATCAGCATGACCATCACCAAAAACAGCACCGCTTTCAGCGCCGCGATGATGACCGGCGCGAGCACGTTCTGCTCGATTGCTGCGGCCGCCTCTTCTTCCGCCTTCGGCAGCTCGACCGTCGTCTTTTTCTGCAAGTCGGAAACGTCGACGCCGACGGCCTGCGCCGCTTCCACCACGACGTCCGGCAGTTCCTCCAGGACGCCGGCCGTTATATCCGCGACTTCGCTCGCGTCGATCGTATTATGGATACTCTCCTGCGCCATGTCCAGAACGCGCTGGTGCAGAAAACGGTCGTACACGGCCTGCGAGAGCGGTGCGCAGAAGTGCACCGCGATGGCTGCCGCCGCGATCCATGCGACGATCCCCGCCATGGCACGCACGAATCCCAGATGCGCGCAGCGCAGCACCGTGCTCAGCAGGAACAGTACCAATATCCCGTCTACGATATACAAATATACAAATTCCAAAGCGATCCTCCTTCAGACGTTCCCGTCCGTTTTGCGCTTGTCAACCGTTTTCCGCGGGCTGTTCATGCTCTCCGGCAGCCGGAAACGCGTCAATATGATCATTGAACAGCACAAAAACCATGCGTTCACTCAAGGCTATTTTTTGCGCTGCCTGCGTCAGATGCAGCGTGCCGATTTGTGAACCGGAGTTGTTGTAGGAGAGCACGGTATTGTCCGTCAGGACCGCAGTATACGCGCTGCTGCGGGACGCGTCCTTGAGCTTTTCGCCGCAGTCCGCCTCAAACGCCGTATCGCCGTTTTTGCGCAGACCGCGCAGCTTGGACTCGTGCTCGTTGCCGAAGGTCAGCAGCACGAGCGTCGTCTTGCCGCCCGGCTCCTCGCAGAAAAACTGCAGCGTATCGCTGCCGAATGACACCTGCGGCAGCTGCTCCGTTTTATGCCGGATCTGCGCCAGACACGAACTGCCGCAAGCCGTCGCGCCGTTCGCGTCCGCGTGGACATGAAAAAGCGTCGCATCGTTGTATGTGAAATCCGCGATCGGTTTTGTTTTCCGAAAGCTCAGCGAGATCAGCCGCGAATACGGCGATGCGTCCCGGACGCCCGCAACGGTCAGCACGACGCCGCCGTTCGTAAACGCGACGTCCGTAATGTATTCCGAAACGCATTTATACTGAAAGAACGCTTCGCCGGAGGATTTGTACACGGTCAGCAGGCTCTTGGCGCTCTCGCAGGTCGTGGCGACGGCATATCGGCCGTCCTCGGCCAGCGACGCGGTCAGGATCTTCGTTTCGTCCTTCTCGTCCGTTTCTTCCGTTTCCTCCTTGCGCAGCTCGCCCGTGCGGAGCGTACTCGTCTTGCTCAGCAGCATATACCGCGTGCCCGCGCGGTCATACAGAAGGATGCGTCCGCCGCACACGTCCACGGCGGGCATGGTATAGGTATGCTTCACCGTCTGCAAAATCGCGCCGGATTTCGTCAGGACGTCCAGCTTGTCCGTGCGCAGCACGCCGATCCCGGAACCGACAGGCACGATGCGCACCACTGTGCCCGCGTCCACGGGATAGGGGAACGCGCTGTCATCCTTGACGGAGAACGCCGCGAACACGTCCGCGAGATTGGACAGCGAAACGCGGCCGAACGTGCGCGCCGCCGCGTACAGACCGCCGAACACCACGATGAGCACGGCAAGCGCGGAAAGCAGAACGGTCCGCCGGAGCTGTTTTTTTGAAACAGGTTTCTTTTCCATAATACTCTTACACCTTGCGTCACGAAAGATCGTCGGGATAGAGGACTTCCTTGAGATACAGTCCCTGCGGCGGCGCGGTCACGCCGGCGCGGCTGCGGTCAAGACTGCGCAGGATCTGCGGGATGCTGCCCGCCGGGATCTTGCCCTCGGCGATCCCCAGAAGCGTTCCGGTCATGATCCGCACCATGTTGTATAGAAAACCGTCCGCCTGCACTTCAAAGCAAACGACGTCGCCCATGCGGAACACGCGCGCGTCCTGCACGGTGCGCACCGTATCTTCCACACTTCCGCCCGCCGCGGCGAACGCCGCAAAGTCGTGCGTGCCGAGAAAGTCCTGCGCCTGTCGGTGCAGAAAATCCGCGTCAAGCGGCGTTTTGTACGGCGCGGCTCTGCCGACGAAAAAAGGATCGCGGCAGGGACTGTTGTGCAGGCGGTACTGATACCGCTTGGCGATACAGCTGTACCGCGCGTGAAAGTCCGCCGGAACCTCCCGACAGGCGTACACGCCGACGTCGTCCGGCAGATGAGCGTTCAGCGCCAGCGGCAGCTTCTCGCAGGAAATGGCGGAATCGGTGCGGAAATTGCAGCAGTACATCAGCGCGTGCACACCCGCGTCCGTGCGCGAGCAGCCGGTCACGCTCAGACGCGCGCCGAAAAGGGCTTCCAGCGCGTCCTGAAAGATCTGCTGTACCGTGACGGCGTTTTCCTGTACCTGCCAGCCGTGGTAGGCGGTCCCGTCGTACCGCATCGTAACAAGTATATTTCGCATAGCGTCGTTTTAAATCAAAGGTTGAAATAGTTTACCGAGCAGGATCACGCCCGCGATCAGCGCGATATGGAACACGATCGCCAGCGCGTCGCGCACGCCGAGCTTCATCTGCTTCATGCGCGTGCGTCCGTCGCCGCCGCGGTAGCAGCGGCACTCCATCGCGTACGCCAGATCGTACGCACGGCGGAAAGCCGAAACGAACAGCGGAATAAGGATCGGCAGCAGCGCTTTGGCGCGCGTGATGAACCCGCCTGTTTCCAGATCCGCGCCGCGCGCTTTCTGTGCGCGCATGATGCGGTCGATCTCCTCGATCAGCGTCGGGATGAACCGCAGCGCCAGCGTCATCATCATTGCCAGAGAATGCACGGGCACCTTGACGAGCTTGAGAGGGGAGAGCAGCTTTTCGATGCCGTCTGTCAGCGCGGTCGGCGTCGTCGTATACGTCAGCAGCGCACTGACGGCGATCAGGCTTAGGATGCGCACCGCCATGAAGACGGCCGTATAGACGCCTTTGTCCGTGAGGACCAGGAACCGCCACTGCCAGAGAACGGCGCCGCTCTTGGAATAAAACAGATTCAGCACCGCGGTGAACAGCAGGATAAAAACGACCGGGCGCAGCGCGCGCATCAGCTGGCAGATCGGCACGCGCGAAACGAGCGTCAGAAACACCGCCGCGAGCACCATCAGTCCCAGCGACCAGAAGCTTTTGCAGAGAAAGATCGTGATGATATACGAAAGCGTACAGACGATCTTGACGCGCGCGTCCATCTTGTGCATAAAGGATGTGCCGGGCAGATACTGTCCGATGGTGACGTCTGTGATCATACGCGCGCCCCCTTTCCGAACAGCCGCAGATACTCCGCGGCGCCCTGTTCGACGGTATAGACGTCCGTGCGTACAGGCAGGCCCTTCTCGCGCAGCAGGAGAAAAATACGCGTCACGGCGGGCACGTCCAACCCCATGGACACAAGCTGTTCCGCCTGCGAAAAGACCTCGTCCACCGTGCCGTACAGCGCCGCTTCGGCGTGGTTCATCACCAGCGCTTTTGTCGCCAGCTTCGCGATATCCTCCATACTGTGCGACACCAGGATCACCGTACTGCCCGTCCTGCGCCGATAGTCCGCGATCAGGGAAAGGATCGTGCCGCGGCCCTGCGGGTCCAATCCCGCTGTCGGCTCGTCCAGAACGAGGATCTCCGGTTCCATCGCCATCACGCCGGCGATCGCGGCGCGGCGTTTTTCTCCGCCGGAAAGATCGAACGGCGACTTTTCCAGCAGTGCGTCCGACAGACCGACGAACGAAGCGGCGCGGCGTACGCGGCGGTCGATCTCCTCTTCGGAGAGCTTCATGTTGCGCGGGCCGAACGCGATATCTTTATAGACCGTTTCTTCAAAGAGCTGATACTCCGGATACTGAAAGCACAGACCGACGCGGAACCGCGCGGCGTGCGTCGTCTGCTTGTCCCGGAAGATGTTCTCGCCGTCGAGCAGCACCTCGCCGCTCGTGGGCGAAAGCAGACCGTTGAAGTGCTGGATGAGCGTCGACTTGCCGGACCCGGTATGCCCGATGATCCCCAGCAGCTCGCCTTCCTCCACGCATAAGCTGATATTTTTGACCGCGGTCACCCGCTGCGCCGTTTTCGCGCCGTAGCAGTGAGTCAGACCGCGCACCTCTAAACGCGCCATCAGACCACCCCGGCTTTCTGCGCCGCGGCGAACAGCGCGTCGGCGCACGCCTGCGGCGAGAGGGCGCCGCCTTCTATCGGAACGCCGCCCGCACGGACCGCGTCCGCCAGCTGCGCGGCATGGGGCGCTTCCAATCCCGTGCGGGAGAGCAGCGCCGCGTCCGCAAACACTTCGGCAGGTGTTCCGTCGGCCGCCACAGCGCCGCGGTCCATCACGACGACGCGGTCCGCCGACACGGCCTCTTCCATGAAATGTGTGATCCAGACCACGGTTACGCCCGCTTCCCGGTTCAGCCGCTGCGCCGTTTCCAGCACCTCGCGCCGTCCCTGCGGGTCGATCATGGCTGTGGATTCGTCAAACAGGATGCAGTCGGTGCGCATGGCGATCACGCCCGCTACGGCAACGCGCTGCTTCTGGCCGCCGGAGAGCTTGTGCGGCTCGAACAGGCGGTAATCGTACATCCCCACGCTGCGCAGCGCTTCGTCCACGCGCGTGCGGATCTCGGCGGGTGGCAGGCCCAGATTCTCCGGCCCAAACGCGACGTCGTCCTCGACGATCGTCGCCACGATCTGGTTGTCCGGATTCTGGAACACCATGCCGACGCGGCGGCGGATCTCATACACGTTGTCCTCGTCCGCCGTATCTATACCCTCCACGAGCACCTGTCCGCCGGTCGGGATCAGAATGGCGTTGCACAGCTTCGCCAGCGTGGATTTGCCGGACCCGTTGTGTCCGAGCACCGCCAGAAACTCCCCGCGGCGCACGTCGAGCGTGACGTTTTGCACGGCAGGCTTCGGCGCTTCCTCGTAGGTGAAGCTGACCTGTTTGAACTGAATCAGTGTGTCCTTATCCATATATGTTCTTCCGTTGCTTGTTATTGATGAAGCCAGAACGCGGATGCGCCGCACGGCAGCACCATCCCCGTTTCCGTTACCGGCAGGCCGATCTCGTCACACGCCACCGTGCCGCCGAAACGCGGCAGAACGCCGACGCCGAGGATGTACTGCATCACCGAAGGCGCCAGCCCGGCCGTGTAGGAATTGATAAGCAGCATCAGCGGATCGTCGCTCAGCAGCTCCAGACAGAGCTGCACGAGGCCGTAGACCTTATCCTCCAGCGTCCACACCTCGCCGTTCGGTCCGCGTCCGTAGGACGGCGGGTCCATGATGATGACGTCGTAACGGTTGCCGCGGCGCTTCTCGCGCTGCACGAATTTGATGCAGTCGTCCACAATCCAGCGCACCGGCCTGTCCGCGACGCCGGAACGCACGGCGTTCTCCTTCGCCCAGGTCACCATGCCCTTGGACGCGTCGACGTGCACGACCGAAGCGCCCGCCTTGAGCGCGGCGACGGTCGCGCCGCCCGTATAGGCAAAAAGATTGAGCACGCTTACCGGACGGCCTGCCGCGCGGATGATCTCCATCGTCCGATCCCAGTTGACCGCCTGTTCGGGAAACAGCCCCGTGTGCTTGAATCCCATCGTCTTGATATTGAAACGCAGTTCGCCGTACCCGATCGACCAGTAGCCCGGCACGTCTCTGTACATCATCCAGCGTCCGCCGCCCGTATTCGAGCGAAAATACCGTCCGTGCGGCTGCCGCCAGAGCTCGTTGGTTTTTTTTGTTTTCCAGATGACCTGCGGGTCCGGCCGAATGAGGATCGTCTCGCCCCAGCGCTCCAGCCGTTCCCCGTCGGAACAGTCGATCAGTTCATAGTCCTGCCATTTGTCTGCTATTCTCATATTCTACTTCCTTCGGTTTTCAGATCAGTCTTTCCCGGACGACCTCCGCGATCTCGCCGCAGAGCTTTTCGATCTGCGCGCTGTCCTTGCCTTCGAGCATCACGCGCACCAGCGGCTCCGTACCCGACACGCGCACCAGCACGCGTCCCTTCTCACCGAGCTCCTTCTCGGCTTCGGTGACGGCCGCCTGCACCTCCGGATCGGTCGCCAGACGGATCTTGCCCATGTTGGACACGCGCACGTTCTGCATGATCTGCGGAAAGACCTCCATCTCGCTCGCCAGATCCGCCAGCGTCCTGCCCGTGCGCTTCATCACGTTCAGCACCTGGACAGCCGTGAGCTGCCCGTCGCCGGTATTGGCGAAATCCAGGAAGATCACGTGGCCGGACTGTTCGCCGCCGAGCACATACCCGTTTTGCAGCATGTTTTCCAGAACATACCGGTCGCCGACCTTGGTGTTTTCCGTGCGGATGCCGTTTGCCTCGCAGAATTTGCGCAGGCCCATATTGCTCATGACGGTCACGACCGCCGTATCGTTTTTCAGCTTGCCGCGCGCTTTCAGATCGGCCGCGCAGATGCAGATGATCTTGTCGCCGTCCACGACGTTGCCGTCGCTGTCTACGCACAGCAGTCGGTCCGCGTCGCCGTCGAAGGCAAAGCCCGCGTCGAGATGGTGCTCGCGCACATATTTTTGCAAATTTTCCAGATGCGTCGAGCCGCAGTCGCGGTTGATGTTGACGCCGTCCGGCTCATAGGCCAGCAGATCGCACTTTGCGCCGAGATCCGCAAACAGCTTCGGCGCCGTATAGGAGGCGCTGCCGTTGGCACAGTCGAGCGCGATATGCATATCGGCGAAGATATAGTCGGACGTGCGGTAGATGTGGCGGATATACTCCTCGCGCAGCGCGGGATCGGAACGCACCGTCCCCACGTCGCCGCCGACGCGCACCGGCGGCACGGCGGCTTCGTCGAGGATGATCTGCTCGATCTGCTCCTCCACCGCGTCTGGCAGCTTGTAGCCGTCGGACTTGAAGATCTTGATGCCGTTGTATTCACAGGGATTATGCGACGCGGAGATCATGATACCGGCGTCGTAGCCCTTTTCCCGCACCAAAAACGCGACCGCGGGCGTGGGCACCACGCCCAGCAGCGTCACGTCCGCGCCGACGGAGCACAGCCCCGCCGCGATCGCAGATTCGAGCATATCCGAGCTCATGCGCGTGTCCTTGCCGATCATGACGCGCGGTCTGCGGATATCTTTTGCCGCCAGCACCATCGCCGCGGCTCTGCCGATCTGCATCGCCAGCTCGCAGGTCAGCTCCTTATTGGCGACGCCGCGCGCGCCGTCCGTTCCGAATAATCTGCCCATCTCATTCGTCCTTTCAAATCAATAGTAAACCTGTCGGATCAGAATAATTGCTGTTGTCCCGGCATGGGGATGCCGACGTGCGCATAGCCCGCCGGCGTTACGACTCTGCCGCGCGGCGTGCGCGACAGGAAGCCGATCTGCATCAGATACGGTTCATACACGTCCTCTATGGTGACCGCTTCCTCGCCGATGGCGGCGGCGATCGTGTCCAGCC
Source organism: Clostridia bacterium (assembly GCA_017449935.1). Classification (GTDB taxonomy): domain Bacteria; phylum Bacillota; class Clostridia; order Oscillospirales; family Acutalibacteraceae; genus UBA1425. The sequence goes on along the minus strand of JAFSYP010000027.1, from coordinate 1,640 downwards.
CGACGGGGCCGCCGTTGTAGTTGCGGATCATGGACGTCAGGATCAGCCGGTCGATCGCGTCCAGTCCCAGCCGGTCGATCTCCATGCGGTCAAGCGCGATGCGCGCGTTGTCCGTGTCGATCTGTCCGCTGCCGATCACCTGCGCGAAGTCCCGCGCGCGCTTGAGCAGCCGGTTCGCGATACGCGGCGTGCCTCTCGAACGCGACGCGATCTCCAGCGCGCCGTCCTCGTCGATGCCGATGCCGAGGATGTCCGCGCTGCGGCGCACGATCATGGATAGTTCCTCCGGCGTGTACAGCTCCAGCCGGAAAATGACGCCGAAACGGTCGCGCAGCGGCGCCGAAAGCTGTCCGGCGCGCGTCGTTGCGCCGACCAGCGTAAAGCGCGGCAGGTCGAGGCGGATCGAACGCGCGGACGGCCCCTTGCCGATGATGATGTCCAGCGCGTGATCCTCCATGGCGGGGTACAGCACCTCCTCCACGCTGCGGTTGAGGCGGTGGATCTCGTCGATAAAGAGAATGTCGCCCTCGCTCAGGTTCGTCAGCAGCGCCGCAAGATCGCCCTGCTTTTCGATGGCGGGGCCGCTCGTCACGCGCAGATTGACGCCCATCTCATTGGCGATAATGCCGGAGAGCGTCGTCTTGCCCAGTCCCGGAGGGCCGTACAGCAGCACGTGGTCGAGACTCTCGCCGCGCTTCTTGGCCGCTTCGATGAATATTTTTAAGTTTTCCTTGACCTTTTCCTGCCCGATATATTCGCTGAGTCTGCGCGGGCGCAGACTGAGCTCCACGTCCCGGTCGTCCGGCGTGTATTCGGGCGCGACGATCCTGTTTTCAAAATCCGATTCCATGTTTTTCCGTCTCCGTTATGATAGCTTGGACAAATTCCGCAGCGCCTGCCGGATCAGCGTTTCGGTCGGCAGGCTGCTGTCGAGCTTGCCGACGGCGGCGGACGCTTCACTGCGCCCGTAGCCGAGCATTTCCAGCGCGCTGACCGCTTCCTCGCAGTTCTGCGACGCGCTCACGGCGCCCGCGGCCTCGGCGTCCGAGCCGAACGCCAACGGCGCTTCCGTCTTGAATTTATCCTTCAGTTCCAGCACAACGCGCTGCGCGAGCTTGTTGCCCACGCCCTGCGCCTTGGTGATGCTTTTCGCGTCGCCGGACGCCACGCACAGCGCCAGACGCTCCGGCTCCATCTGCGAGAGGATCGACAGCGCCGCCTTGGGGCCGACGCCCGTCACGCCGATCAGCAGCTTGAAGCACTGCAGCTCCTGCGGGTCGTGGAACCCGAACAGATCCATCGCGTCCTCACGGACACTTAAATAGGTATACAGCGTCACATCCGCGCCGACGCTGCCGATACGCCGCAGCGTATTGAACGAGGCCGCGCAATAAAACGCCACGCCGCCGCACTGTACGGCTATGCCGGATGCGTCTGTATGTATCACTTTTCCGGTCAGACTGTATATCATCGTTATAACTCCATATGCATTACTAAGACAACACCGCACAATTCGCGATGCACGCCTTGCTCGAATCTTATTCCGTCATGCTGCACAAAAATCTCTTGACTTGCGTCAGCAAGCCTTCGATCTTTTTGTACAACCTGACGAAAAATCTTGCTTCGCAATCCGCACACCG
>JAFSYP010000007.1 GCA_017449935.1 Clostridia bacterium | reverse complement strand
GTTTTTTTTTTTTTTTCGGTCTTGGCGCATTGGATGAGAGTGGTTTTAAGCGTTGCATTACCTTTTCTGGTTTTGCCGCTGTACCGTTTTCCGGCACTTTCGTTGTTGCCCGGCGCGACACCTGCCCAAGCGCAAAGATGTTTGGCTGTCGGAAATCGACTCATATCCAACCCAATCTCCGACAGAATCACTTGCGCGCTGCGTTCGCCGATGCCCGGGATTTCTTGCAGCCTTTTCATGGCATCGTCGTACTTGCTCATCTCGCCCTTGATAATACTATCCATATCTGCAATTCGGCGTGTCATGTCATCAATATGATCCAATATCGCTTTGACCAGTTTCTTTTGCAGATTTGTCATATATCCGTCGCATGCCTTGAGAATCTCTGTACGCTTTTCTCTCAGACTTCCGCACAGCATATCGTCAATATTTTTTTCATTGACTCCGTCACCTACCAGTGCATTCAGCACATTTCGGCCGGTTTGTCCGGTAAAGTTATTTAACACGGAAGACAGTTTTATGTTTGCACCTTGTAATGCTTTTTCCAAGCGGTTGATTTCTCTTGCGCGTTCTTCGACCAAGCTCTTGCGGTAACGGGAAATTTCACGCAATTCTCTTTGATCTCTGTCCGGAATGTAGCTTGCTTTCAACAACCCGTGCTGCAAGAGTTCTGCAATCCATTCCGCATCTTTTTTGTCGGTCTTACGACCGGGCACATTGCGCATGTGCCTTGCGTTAACTACGATTACCTCCTGTCCCAAAACTTCCAAAACATTGTACACCGGTTGCCAGTAGGAGCCTGTGCTTTCCATGGCTGCCATTTCACACCCGTTTTCCTGCATCCATGACGCCATCTTCCGAAGTTCTTCAGAGGTGGACTCAAATGTTTTAGTTTCTGTCTTTGTCCCGATGCGCATACAAGCTACGATTATCTTTTTATGCACATCTATCCCACAGCATCGCTCATAATACATCTCCATGGCTTTTCTCCTTGTTATGAATTATGGCGTGTTTCCGGTTATTCTCCTACATTGCTATACGTCCTTTTGTCTTTTTGACTTTGAACAATCCGCGGTTCAGTCCGGAAACGATTCAGATTGCGAGTCGGTCTCTTAGACCAAATGACAGCGAATTCTGTGCCATGTACCCAGTATACCACGTTTTCGTTCATCGTGATGAAATTTTTTTCGTACCGATTGCGAGCGCGTCAGCGCGCGGCAATCCGTTTTTTTCTGCGTACCGTCCGAAGTGCTCCCGGGGGACGGATCGCCGCGGTCGGCGCCAGCGCCTTCCTCGCGATGACGCCGCCTTTGGCTGCGTCTGACCATCCCCCAACTTTCCGTGATGAACAAAAAAAGACTGCTGAAGCAAAAAACGAAAAAATGGTTTCGCTCAAAAATGAATATTTGAAGTGCAGACGTCTTGACCGAACTCTTTGAAAATGATATACTCTCGATACAAAGAATGATTTGCCCGAAAGCGTCGTTTCTCTTAATAAACGCGCAGAAACACCAAGGAGGATTTTTGGCATGAAACCATCTGTAACGAAGTATGTGAAAAATGTGCTTTCCATTCTTTTGGCGACGCTGCTGATGACGGCCGTGCTGCCGACGGCATTTGCGGCGGCGGACGACGTGATCGCGACCGGCACCGGCGGCGAGGGGATCACATGGACGCTGACCGAGGGCGGCGTGATGACCGTCAGCGGCGACGGCCCGATCGTGGACGACGTCCATGTCGAAGTCGACGAAGACGGCTATGGATACTCAGAAAAGCTCGACTGCATCGGCTGGCAGATCGAGCGCGTATTGGATGCGCGTACAGAGGGTATGGACGCCGCAGGAAAGGCGCGTGCGCGCATTGATCTGGTGAAAGAACTGGTCATTGCGGAAGGGATCACGAAGATCCCCGGCGACGAGTTCAGAGACATTTATCCTCGCAGCATCACGCTGCCCTCCACGCTGACGTTCCTCGGCAACGGCGGTATCAACGCGATGTTTGCCGATACGCTGACCGTGAACAGCAAGGATCTCCTCGTCAGCGGCGGCGTCGTAATCGCCGGACACAACACAGACACGGCGGGTTACGCTTCGGTCGACGAAGCGATCGCGGCGCAGGTCGATTTTGAAGTGCAGCTCGATGTGATGGAAAAAAAGATGTTCGCCGTCTATGACCTCGGCGCGGCATACGAGCTGCAGTGCGGCATCGACAACGATCTGACCGAGGCGGAGTATCTCGCCAATTTCAACGAATACTACGGCACGGACTTTGGGGCGATGGACGCGTGCATGGCCTACTGCATCGAACGGATCAATGCGGATTTTGGCACACAGTACACCAAGGTCGACGAAGTTTATACGTTTGTCCAAACGGAGGACGGCAGCTATGCCGAGCGCGACGCGCTGCTGGATGAAAAGGTCACGGAAATGTATGAAGCGGCAGACATCGAAGACAGCTTGTCGAGCGTCTATCTCGGCGAGGGAGGGCCGGAGGACGTCGTCGCGTACACTTGGCTGACCGTTTACGGCCCCGCCGGCAGCGACGCGGAAGAATCGGCGAAAAACAGCGGCGTGCCCTTCGTATCCACGGACGTACCGGACAACTCTTTCCTCGGCAGGATCAAACGTTTCTTTGCGCCGGTCAAAGCGTTCTTCATCCGGATCTACAATTGGATCAAGTTTTATCTTTCTGTTCTGAAAAAGTGAGTCTATTTTGCGCACAGAGGTTGTTGCATAATGCTGAAATTTGACACAAGAGATAAAAAGCCGAAGGTATATAACATTTTGATCTGCTGTATGATCACGGCTGCTGCGGTCGGTATCCTGCTTTCGATCGACGCGCAGCGGTTTTCGATCGCGGCCTGTTGCCTGAT
>JAFSYP010000006.1 GCA_017449935.1 Clostridia bacterium | reverse complement strand
GCATTTCGAGGATGGACAGCATCTCGGCGAAGTAGTACTCCACACGAGCGATGTTCATTTCGTCGAGGATGGTCAGGAAGATGTCTTCTTTATATGTAGCTTCGTACATTTTCTTGAGCACTTCGGTCTCGTTGAAGCGCTTGGTGAATTCGTTGAAGTAGCCGAACAGCTCGGTACGGTCACGCCACGACGGCTGCACGGAAGCGATGGTCGCGTCGTTCTGCAGGAACTTACCGAAGGAATACGGAAGTGAAGTTTTACCTGTACCGGAAATACCTTGCAGGATGATCAGTCGCGTGGAAGCGAATGCAGCAAGGAACAGGCGGATGGTATTGGGTTCGTAGTACAGGCCCATGCGGGAGGCCGCGAAGTTTCTGTACATTTCGACGATTTCGGGAAGGGTGATGTCGTTGTTGTAAACGGGCGGCTGGTAATCCGCCAGCTCCAGGTCGACCTGGGTGAGCTTGTAGAAACGGCTGTAATCTTCATCGAGCATATCGCCTTCGGCGCCCTCTTCGCCGCCTTCGGCAGCGGCTTCGCCTGCGGAGCCGTCGGGCGCTTCGAGATAGGGGCTCTCGCCCGGACGAAGACCGAGCTGCGAAACCTTCATGGCAAGGATCTTTTCCTTTTCGAGCGTCAGCTTGATAACCTCGCGGTTGAGCGTGGCGACCTCATTGAGCAGCTCTTCCTGATCCACGACCGTCTTGCGGAAGCGGATGTACTTCTTGCACAGGAGCACGATCAGGAAGATGATGCCGGCCAGAACGGCCAGAACGAGAATGATCGCGAGGATGGCAAGAACGATCCCGCCGGCGCCGAGCTCGGAAGAATAATTCTTGAAAATGGTGATATAACGCGGGATATTGAAGATATTGGCAATACCGAGGCCAATACCCTTGAGAATACCCCAGAACCCTTTCACGACGAACTGGTTCAAGAAATCACCCATGAATTTTACGATAGCACCCATATTCAAGTCCACCTTTTCCTTGTATTTTGCTATGGATTTGTTTACATACTATATATAAATATCCGAAGATACTCAGCCCTCACTGTCTTCCGGTCCGGAAGGGCTTTCGTTCGCGGGCGCGTCCGCGCCTGCTTTTTGCTGCTGCGACAAGAATTCCGCGATGATCGCCTTGATCTTGGCGGCCTCGGCTTCCTCCTTGGCAGCGGCTTCGGCTTCTTTCTGTTTTTGCAGGTATTCTTCAATGATCGCCTGTTTTTTGGCTTCTTCCTGCGCCTGCCTTTGCAGATACTCCTGGATCACGCGCTGCTTGTCGGCGTCGTCGACACGGACATTCGGGTCGAGCTGCACGCCGGGCACAAACGTCCCGCCCATCGCGCCGCGCTGCGCGGCCATCACGTCGTTCACCAACTGGATGCGCTCCATTCTGGCGCGCTCCTCCGCCTCAAGCAGCAGCTGCTTTTTGCGTCTGGAGGCAGAGTTGGCATAACTGACCACCTGCGCGATGATGATGATGGCGGACGGGATGACGACGCACAGCAGAACGCCGGTCGGCGAGTGGATGAAATCCACGATCGCGCCGAGGCCGGAGATCTTCTTGTCGACATAGACGCCGATAATGCTCGAGCTGTACAGCTTCTTGTGGTCGGCAGATTCCGCATTATCGCCCTTTGTCACATAGCGGTCCCGTGTCTCGCCGTGCATGACCTCCACGATCCTGTGGCTGTTGATGAAACGCGTGCCGGTGTTGTCGTAGGTGAAGAACGACACGACGTCGCCTTTTTTAAAGCGCTCGCTCGGCTTGGTCATGCGAATGACGATCAGGTCGTTCTCCTTGAAGGTCGGCTCCATGGAGTCGCTTTGCACGGACAGCACGGAGTAGCCGAACAGATGCGCGACGCCGGACGACGATTTCATCGACGTGATAACAAGTACAGTGATCAGAATTGCAAAAACCAGAACGATCGAAGAGACGATATTGGCTATGGTCGAAACCAGGCCTTTTTCTTTCGATTTATCCATTGCAGTTCCTCTGAAACATAATTTACCCAATGCGGTCATTTATATGTTGACCGGAACAGCCCATAAATCACCGCATTATAACACCCGGTGCGGGGCGGATATGGCGTCCGCCCCGCCAATACAGGGTTTTGTCAAAAATGGTGCATAACAGTATGTATTATGCTTGGGATCAATTACTCGACGATGCCGAAGTTGATCTTGGTCAGCAGGTTCTTGCCCGCGATGGACCTGCCGGCGATATCGACGCAGTCCTTATCGTTACCTTCGAGCCAGACACGCACTGTAACCTCTTTGCCGGCGCTGTCGGTGTTCGGAATGTTGCCGAGGAAGATCTTGGTAAGATTCTCGGATGAACCCAAAGAATTGTAACTTACAACGCCCATCTCTGCCGGCGTCTTAAGAGCCGCTGCTCCGGAACCGGTGTCAGATTCCGTAATGATCTGGTCTTTCTGATTGCTGGAATCCGGGGTATCGGTGATACCGCTAACAAAATTGCTGGTTACAGCCTTATAACTCTCACCATCTATGGAATAAATTGTCGTCTGGCCGTCGAATGTGACAGCAACACGGGCTGCTTTGGCTGCGCTCGCCTCAACGCTATCCACAAGCTCGTCTGTCTTGTTGCCTTGAGAGTCACGCTTATACTCTCTGCCGATAAAATCGACGGTCATATAAGCGCCGTTTGCGGAAGTGCCGACGATTTCTTCTCCTCCGGATTTGACCTTGAAGGTGAAATCGTTGTAGCAGATCTGGTCCAGCTCTTCGTTGGACAGCGTCGCCTTGGACGGAGCATCCATCGACTCAAAAGCATCGTTGCGAAGGTTGACAAGGATGAACTTCGCGCTCGCCTGCGTGAAAGCGCTGCCGGATACGGGCTTGTAGGAGCCGCCGTCGACAATGAAGTCCTTCAGCACAAAGTCCTTGCGCTCCAGCAAAGTACCCCAATTGCCGTCCTCGGACAAGGTACCGCTGGCCGTGCCGGCGTCACCTTGCAGGAGGATGTTGCCGCTCGACTCGATGACGTCGAAGCCGACGTCAAACAGGTTCGCCGCGCCGCCGCTCAGGAACCAGGCGTAGGTACCTGAGATCAGCGTAACCGTGGCGATGCAAAGGATGATGACCGATGCACCAAGTTTGCGTTTTGCCATAGTGATTACCTCTTTTTCTGTATTTTTGACAAAGCCGTCATTTATAATCTGTCGGAGACAGGTTATAAATCAAGGTTTTGCGGGGGGACTGTTTGGGCTTCTCCTTGAGGGGAAGGCTTGAGATGTTCCTTCTCGGGCTTCCCTTGGAGGGGAAGCTGGCACGCCGCAAGGCGTGACTGATGAGGTGGAGGGCTTCCGGATTCTATGCTTGGTCGGCGTTTTCCACCTCATCCGCCCCTTCGGGGCACCTTCCCCTGGAGGGGAAGGCAATTGCTGTTCCCATTTGGGCTTTCCTTATAGGGGAAGGCTTTGGGTGTTCCCGTTCGGAGTATATAAGAGGAAGGCCCGGTTATTCCTTTTTCTCGCCGGACTGTTTGGCGAGGTACTCCTGGATGATGCGCTGTTTTTCTTCCTCGCTGATGTCGGCGGGGGACGATGCGGCGGGGGAGTCGGTGGGTTCCTCCGCGGGTTTTGCCGGTTCATCCTCCGGGCGGCTGGTTGCCGCCCCTACGGGTGCGGCGGGGGCGGTTTCGGGCGCGGCGGCCTCGCCGCCGTCCTTCTGCTGCTGGGCGAGGAACTCCTCGATCGCCTTCTGCTTGAGCTCAGCTTCCTTGTCGGCGACCTCGGCGAGCGTCTTTTCCTTCTGCTTGCTGTTGAGCGTCATGATGAAGACGTACAGCTCATAGATGAAGAACGCCGCGACGGGCAGCACCACGCAAAGCATGAAGCCGCTCTGCGTCCGCAGGAAATCGAGCGCCTTGCCGACGCCGGGCAGTTTTGTCCCCGTCCACTTGCCGACAATGTTCTCGTGGGACGCATAATCAATCTTGTTTCCGGTCTGGGTAAAGTCGATACCGGGCGTGTTGTCGCCCATGGTCACATAGTAATTGTATCCTTCATGAACCCAGACGCCGTCCACGACTTCGTTTGCAATATCGGCATAGAAGGGGTTGACCTCCGGCGTGTTCGGCACGATACGGTGCGATTCGAGGAAGGGCTCGTTGTCATACACACGCTGGTACGTCACGACGTCGCCGATCTTCAGCTCGTTGCACTGTTTGTCCTCGAGCGTATGCACGATGATCAGGTCGCCCGGCGAGAAGCCCTCGGGCGAGACCATGGAGTCGGTCTGGACGGACAGCAGTCCGTAGCCGAACACGGTCGGGATGCCGCTCTTGCTCTTGGAGGCCGTGACCGCCATTATGGTCATCAGCACCGCGAACGCCACTACAATCACGATCAGGACGTCGACAAGGATATTCAATACTTTTTTCATGAACTGCCCTCCGTCTTTCACTACTGTAAAGGGATCATTTCTGCGCTGCGGGGGCGCAGCGTACAAATCATTCCTTTGCGCGCCGCACAAACGATACCGTGCCGCCGGGCCGTGCCGGTTGGCACGGTACCGTGTAGGGACTGTTCAAACAGCCCTATTTGTGCTTAGCTAATCACTTTTTTAGGACGGCTTCAACCGCCTCTACATTTTGGGGGGAGAAGTGTTGCGCGCTGTGCGCGGCGCGGGGACCGCCCCGCGCACAGCCAAAGGGACTAAAGGTTAAACGTGTGCCGAATGATTCCGCTTGCGATTAAGAAGCAGCCTCAAGATCGATGCCGAACGTCGCGGTCATGTTGCTCAGCGCGTTCGTACAATCGGGATCGTTACCCTCGAGCCAGATGTACAGCGTGACATACGCGGTACCGGTCGTGTTGACGTTCGTCAGGGTGACGGTGTCGGTGCCGAAGGTCTTCGTGCTGGCCACAGCAGCCATCTTGCTGCTGTCATAACCGGTATCAGCGCTGCTGATGTAATGGTCCTGATTGGTGTCGGTGTAGTTGCCGTTGGTCTTGATCGCCTCGTAGTCCGCATCGCTGTAGATGCCGAGAACGCCCTGGTTGGCCGTACCGTTGTGGTACGCAACAGCCATCTTGAGCGCCTTGTTCGCTTCACCGTTCTGCGGGACAGTGATCGTAGGCTTCAGGGTGACGGAGCCCGTCGCGTCCATTCTGCGGACGAAGAACTTCACAGTCGCATACTCCGTGCCGGCGCCGGTCGCATTGCTGATGTCGATCTGGTCGTCGATGCTGGAGTTGTACGCGCCGGCCTTGCACTGGAACAGGGGGGTTGCACCCTCAGCCCAGCAGGTCGCGGGCGAGAACGTGGTCGGGAAGGTTGCGGTGTCGGACAGATTGTAGAAATCAGCCCAAGCAAGCGTGCTTCTCCAGGAGAGCGTGGAGCCGTAGTCACGGACCTGAACGCCGGACGCGGCGGTCGAGATGGTCGCTGCGATGTTGGTCACATGAGCCTGCGTACCAACAACGAACCATGCGTAGGTGGAGCTGGTGAGCACGATCGCGGAAACGATCAGCATCGCAACAGCTGCAACAAGAGAACGTTTTTTCATTGTTTTTTCCTCCAAAAAATAGTTTTATATCCAAGTGTAATGGGATAATGGGCAAAGGCTTGCGCCCTTTAGCCGTCGGTCGGTCTCCCCCAAGCTCAACCGGCGTCCGCGGAGCTGTTGCCTCCGATGACTTCAAAGTGCATCGAAAACTTTGCTTCTCCGCCCATGATCTTGTTTACACATTCTGGATCTTCGCCTTCCAGCCAGATGACCACCGTGTAGCGGTCGACCTCGCCGATCTGGAAGTCCGCGCGGACGTCTTCAAAGACGACGTCGTCTTCCAGGAAACTCTTATCAGCGGCAAATTCCTCGAGCTTACCGTTGTCCGTACGGGGCTTGGCATAGATCGTCGGAACGCCGTTGCGGAACACCATCACGCGGACCGCCTCGTCCGCGCCCTTGTACTGGTTCTCCAGATTGAGGGACACGCGGTAGGAGACGACGTCCTTTTCATCGGCGCTCGAGTTGCGCACGCCGAACGTGTAGGCCAGGTAGTTGGTGCCGTTGTGCTCGCCCCAGACCTTATCCAACGCCGTAAAGCTCTCGTATACGGGGTCGTCGCCCAGCTCGCCGTTCTTGTTCAGGAGCCACTCCTTCGTGATGTTGTTCATGTCCTCCACGGGACTTGCCGAAAGATTCAGCGTCGGGTGGTCAAAATCCTCCGACTCCGCAAGCTGGATGCCGTACTCGTTCGGCACAAGGCTGACGGTAAAGCGGCCGGCTTTGTTGAGGATCGAGACGCTGCAGTACCCGATGCCGAGAATCAGCAGCAATATCAACAGGATCAACGCAATAATACGGATCATCCAGTCGCGCTTGCGTACCTTTTCCGCGGTGGTGTTGACGTCGTACTTCTTGCTCTGATCCGCCATGGACAATGCAGGAATGTAGGGGCCTTTGTCCCCCTGAGAGGCAACCGTGCCGTTCTGCGCCTCGGGCGCGGCGTCCTTCTTCTTCTTGGCCAAGTCGATCAACTCCGTTTGCTTTTATATAATAAAATGTATGGGATATTTCGTTTTCGTGCGGGGGATATTTGGCGGGCGGCAGGTTGCCGCCCCTACGGGTGAGGCACGGCGCCGAGCGTTGATATATAATGGATTCCTTGTATGTACGCGCATTGCGCGTCCGCCGCGTCACCGTACAATGCCGATTCAATGCGGGCGGCAGGTTGCCGCCCCTACGGGTGCGGGCCGCCGGGTATCTTTCGGGCGGCAGGTTGCCGCCCCTACGGGTGCAGCAAGCGAACGGGATTGTTTTCAATATACTGCGCTTTCGTCAGGAAATCCTGTTCGTCGCGGATCACGTGGTCGTAAAAGCCTTTCTGCCAAACGCTTCCGCCTGCCTGTATGCTCACCCATCGTTTCATGCTTCCGACGATCGTCGAGATCGTAGGGGCGGCAATCGGCCGCCCGTCCGGTTCGGATGCATGCAGCGTTAAGATCATATGGATATGATCCGGCATAATACAGAAGATATCCAAGGAAACGAAGGAATAAACCGTCGGGATTTGAAGAATTGCCGTTTCAACCAGTCGCCCGATTTCGGAAAGGCGTTCGTCCGGGCGGCCGATTGCCGGATTTTGCGGGCGGCAGGTTGCCGCCCCTACGGTCCAAAACAAAGGCTGTCTGTCTTTGGCGCAGACCGTAATGAAATACGTGCCGTTCCGGGAGTAGTCATAGTCCGGCAGACGGTTGGGCTTGCGATCTGGGCGTGTCACTTCGGAAACGTCCGATCAGATCTTGATCGACCGTTCGGCGATGGGCTTGCCGTACAGATCGCCGAGCATCTGGTCGGCGCCGAGCGTGCGCAGCAGCGCGGCCTGCTCCGGCGTATTGACGCCGTGGATGCGCGTCTGGGCCTCGATCTTCTTGCAGAACTCGATGATGCCCTGCATCCGGTTCTGGACGCGCTCCTCGGTCATAATGTCGTCCAGCAGACTGCCGTCGATGCCGATGTAGTCGACGTTATACATGCCGAGGTGGGACAGGGAGGTGTACTCCACGCCGAAATCGTCGATGGACACCACAAAGCCGTAATCCCGCAGCTGCTTGATCGTCTCGGCGACCTGCGCCTGCTCGGCAGCATAGATGCTCTCGGAAATGTTAAAGCAAAATTTATCCGGCTCGACGCCCTTGCTCTCGACGACCTTGACGAGCTGCTTGACGCAGTAGGGCTTGGAGAGGTATTTCTTGGAAATGGGGACGATCAGACGGTTGACGTCCGCCTCGCGCTTCTGGCAGCGCAGGATCGCGTCGCACCCTTCCTCGACCGTCCACTTGTTCAGCTCGCAGATCTGGTTGCTCTTTTCCGCCACGGGGAAGAACGCGTCCTGCAGCAGCACGCCCATCTTGCGGTCGTTGATGCGCAGCGTCACCAGAAAGTCGATCGCCATGTTCAGATGCACGTCGAACACGGGCTGGTACCGCATCTCCAGCGTGCGCAGCGCACGCGCAGAGGAGCCGGAGCTTTTTTTCTGCTCCGTGGTCGGGGTATTCGCCGCGGCGTTCATTTTTTCTTCCATCTCAGGCACTCCCGTCAAGCTGAATTCGGATCCGCGATCCGCAATACTATATATATGTGTCGCGCACACGCGACTTGCCACGCAATAACAGATAATGACACACTCTTAGTCTCTTACACTTTACCATCCCTTTGGCGAATTGTCAATATGGATTTGAAAAAATTTTAAGAAATTGTAAAGAAAAGCGTCGGACATGTGGACACTTTCCACAAATCCGACGTCATATAATTGTTCAGTTTGCCTATTTACAACAATTTGGCCCGTTTTTCTCCCGCCGCCGTCACAGATCCAAACCATAGGCGATTCCGCCCGGCGTCTTGCGCAAAAACGAAAAACCGCACTGCTTGAAAAACGCTCCGGCTTCAGTATTTTTCTTATTCAGAATTACAACGATCCCCTTGCCGCGCTGCGCCGTCAGATGCTCCGCCAGCGTACGCACCAGCGCCTCCCCCGCGCCCTGCCCGCGCTCCTCGCGCAGCACCTGCAGACGCATGTGCGCCGGGAAAAATGCCGCAAACTGCCCCGCCAGCATCACGTCCGCACGCGCCAGACGCGCGTTGAACTTGCTGTATTCGCGCAGCTTCGGCAGATATTTGTCCAGATACCGCCGCGCGTACGTCTCGCAGTCCGCCGCGCACAGCGCATAACCGATCACCTTTTCGCTGCCGTCGTCCGCCGTTTTGACCGCGACAAAGCAGTTCTCCGGCTCGCATTCCAGATAGTAGTCGCACTGCGTCCTGAGCAAAAGCGTCCGCCGCGACATCGACCGCACGCGGTAATCCGCCGTCGCCACGCAGATCAGCTCCACCGCGTCCCGGTCCGACTGCCTGTATGACCTTACCGTGATCGACATAGTATACACTCCTTTGTTCTTGTGAAGAATAATTCTGTTAAGGCCCCGCCTTTGCACCCCGCCGCGCCTGTAACGGAGGCGTCCTTTACAGGCAAGGCATTTAAAGGGGGAGTTTTGTCTTGTGTATCAAGCGTTTCCGGGCGGAGTAAAGAGGGTGGGCTTTACAAAAAGCCGCATGGATGCGGGGGCGTACAGAGACAGGTTGTTTCCGTTTGCAGGGCAAGCATACATGCTTGCCGCCGGACATTTTGTCAATTTGACGCGGCGTTGTTTTTGCGGGCGGCAGATTGCCGCCCCTACGGGTGCAAGCGGCGCAGATCGTTGATATGTTACGGTTTTTGCGGGCGGCAGATTGCCGCCCCTACGCGCGGGGGCGCCGTTGTCGGCGTGCGTTATTGCCGTCTACTCTTCCATACGCACGCGCTCTTCGGACAGCGTTTCCCACTGCGCGAGCAGCTCCTCCTGCCGGGCGTGCAGCGCCTTGAGCGCGTCCGTCCAGTACAGGATCTTTTCGTAATCCGACGCCGTTTCCGGCGCGGCCAGTACGGCGTTCGCTTCGTCGGTCTGCCGCTCGACCTCGGCGATCGCTTCCTCCGTGCGGCGGATCTTGCCGTCCAGCCGGCGCTTCTCGCTCTCGCGTTCCTTGCGGCGCTTGTATTCATTCGGCGCCTTGACCGCCGGCCTTGCCGCCGTCTGCGTCGCCTGCCTGCGCTTTTCGGCATAAGCCTCGTACCCGCCGAGCGTCTCCTCCACGCCCTGCGGCGTCAGGTGCAGAATGCGCGTCGACAGCTTGTTGATGAAGTATCGGTCGTGCGACACGACCAGCATCGTGCCGCCGAACGACAGCAGCGCCGTCTCCAGCGCTTCGCGCGATCCGACGTCCAGATGGTTGGTCGGCTCGTCCAGCACCAGAAAGTTCGCGCCCGACAGCATCAGCACAAGCAGCGCCAGCCGCGCCTTCTCCCCGCCGGACAGCTCCGATACCTTTTTATATACGTCCTCGCCGCGGAACAGGAACAGCGCCATCGCGCTGCGCACCTCGGTCTGCGTCATCAGCCGGTGCCTGTCCCATATCTCGTCCAGCGCGCTCTTTTCCGCGTGCAGTCCGCGCAGACTCTGGTCAAAATAGCCGATCTTCACGTTCGCGCCCAGCCGCACGCTGCCGGTGTCCGCCGTCTCCTCGCCGTGCAGGATGCGCAGCAGCGTCGTCTTGCCGCAGCCGTTCGCGCCCAGCAGGAACGCGCGGTCATGCCGGTCGATCTGCGCCGTCACGCCGCAAAACAGCCGCTTGTCCCCGAACGACTTGGACAGATCGCGCAGCACCGCGACTTCGTTGCCCGTTTCCGGCACGTCGGGGAATCGGAAATGCACCTCGCCCCCCGCCGACTCCGGCACGACCAGCTCCGCGAGCTTGCGCTCGAGCATCTTCTCCTTGCTGGCGATCGTGATGAAATTGCGCTCGCGGCCGAACTGCCGCTGCTGCGCGATGATGCCGCGGATGCGCTCGATCTCCGCCATCTGATTGTCATAGTCGCGCCGTTCCTGCGCGTCGCGCGCGCTCTTCTGACGCATGTATTCGCTGTACCCGCCGCGCCATGTGCGCAGCGTTCCGCGCGAAAAGTCCATCGTCCGGCTCGTCACGCGGTCCAGAAAGTAACGGTCGTGCGATATGATGATCGCCGAACCCTTGTATTCCTTCAAAAAATCCTCCAGCCACTCCACGGAATCCACGTCGAGATGGTTGGTCGGCTCGTCCAAAAGCAGCAGATCCGCCCCGGACAGCAGGAGCTTGCCCAGACTCAGCTTGGAACGCTGGCCGCCGCTGAGCGCGTCGCACGTCAGCGAAAAATCCCGCTCCGCAAAGCCCAGCCCCAGCAGCGCCGCGCGCGTGCGGCTGCGGTACGTCAGTCCGTCCGAGCGCTCGAACCGTTCCTGCAGCGCGCTCTGCTCGGCGATCAGCGCCGCCTGATCCCCCTCGCCCCGCTGCAGCGCGTGCGCGATCTCGTCCAGCCGCGCCTCCATGCGCATGAGCGGCTCGAACACCGTCATCATCTCGTCGACGACCGTCCGACGCGACGCGGCGCACGCGTGCTGCTCCATGTAACCGAGCGTCGCCGCGCGGGACTTGACGATCTGCCCCGCCGTCGGCTCCAATTCGCCCGTGATCAGCCGCAGCAGCGTCGTTTTGCCCGTGCCGTTTGGCCCGACCAGCGCCACGCACTCGCGCTCGCCCACGTCAAAACAGACGTCCCGGAACAGCGTCCGGTCGCCGAAAGACATTTCTACGTTTTGCGCACTGAGTACCGTCATTCAGATCCTGGTCTCCAACAGTTCAATTTCCCCGCGCACGGCATAGTCGCCCGCGCCCGCCGGGATAAAGACGCTCTCGCCCTTGCAGAGCGGGAACGCCGTTTTGCCGCATGTGAACGTCCCGCTGCCCTCCAGCACAAGCAGCGACACGAAGCTCTCCGCCGTCACGGCGTCGGCATATTCGCCGCGGCAGTCCACGCGGCAGACCGAAAACAGCTCGCAGCACGTCAGAAGCGTGCGCTGCGGCGTGTTGAACCGCGCCTTGTCCGCCTCGGACGGCACGACCGGCGTGTACGGCGTCGTATTCGTCACGTCCACCGCCTTGTCCACGTGCAGCGCGCGCGGCTTGCCGTCCGCCCCGCGGCGGTCATAGTCATAGACACGGTAGGTCGTGTCGGAATTCTGCTGCACTTCCGCCAGAAGCACGCCCTTGCAGATCGCGTGCAGCGTGCCGGATTCGATGAAAAAGAAGTCGCCTTTGTGTACGTCGACCTTCTGCACATAGTCCATGAGCGTATTGTCCGCGATGGACGCGCGGAACGTCTCGCGGTCGATCGCCCTTTTGAACCCCAGCGCCAGCTGCGCGCCCTCGTCCGCGTCCAGGATATACCAGCACTCCGTCTTGCCCGCGCCGTGCTCCACACGCCGGGCGTATTCTTCGTCGGGATGCACCTGGATCGACAGGTTGTCCCGCGCGTCGATGAATTTGATCAGGATCGGGAACTCCCGGAACTTCGCCCCGCGCGTGCCGCAGATCGAAGGGTCCTCCTCGTACACGCTGCGCAGCGTCCGGCCGTCCAGCGCGCTGCCCGCGATCACGCCGCAGCCGTTCGGATGGCAGGACAGCACCCATGCCTCGGCCGCGTTCTCCTTGTCGGTCCGCACGCCGTATTCCTCGATCAGCCGTCTGCCGCCCCAGATGGTGGACGAAATATAGGGGATCATTTTTACCGGTTCCATGTGCTTTCTCCTTTTTTTCGGAATCTTTTCGTTATTGTATCATATTTGTCCGGAAAATACTATATAATTTTAGCAAGGTGTTTTTGGAGGGATACTGATGCTGTTTTTCGTTTATTTCGCGCTGGCCGCCGCCGCGCTCGCGGTGTTGATCGCCTTTGCGCGCACCGGCCGCTTTATCCGCTGCGTGCTGTCCTCCGCCGTGCAGGGCCTCGTCTCGCTCCTGGCCGTCAACGTGCTCGGCACGCTCACCGGCGTCACCGTCGCCGTCAATCCCTATACGCTCGGCGCGGTCGGTCTTCTGGGGATGCCCGGCACGATCTCGCTCGTGCTTCTCAACACGGTTTTTCATTTGCAGTAAGTCAGCACAAGAAAATCCGCCGTGACGCGCAGACGCTTCAGCGCGCGCAGCTTTTCCTCGCCCGCGCGGGACGTCTTGTAGGAATACGGCGTCATGCGGAACAGGTCCAGGATCTCCTCGGCGCCGGACAGCTCGAAATCATAGCGCAGACGCTCCTGCCGCACCGGCGTCAGGCTGCACGGCTGCGGTGTTTCGCGGTTGAGATACGGCGTGTCGTACAGCGCCTGCTTGAGCTCCCACAGATGCCGCTCGCCCGGCATTACCCGGATGAGCGTGCCGCCCGGCCGCAGCACGCGCGACAGCTCCGCGTCCGCCGGCGGCGCGAACAGATGCATGAGCGCATCGACAGAGCCTGTGCGCACGGGGATCGCGTGCAGTCCCGCGGCAAAATACTGCGTGCGCTTGTCCGCCCTTGCCGCCAGACGGACCATATCCTTGGCGATGTCGAAGCCGAAGGTCCGAAAGCCGCGTTCGGACGCGGCGGACGTATAATACCCCTCGCCGCAGCACGCGTCCAGAACGACTTCGCCCGAAAGACGCGCGGCGACGAACGAGCGCAGCGGCGCGTAATGCCCCGCCGACAGGAACGCGCGGCGCGCGCGGCAAAGCTCCGGCGCGTCGCCGGGATGCCGGCTGCGGCGCTGCGTCGGGAGAAGGAGATTGAGATACCCCTCCTTCGACAGATCGAAGCTGTGTCCCGCGTCGCACGCGAAGCTGCGCTCTGCGCGCGTCAGGTCACGTCCGCACACCGGACAGATCAGGATCGACATGTTCTTTTCTTCGCTCCTTTGCAAACACGGCCAGCAGCATCCCGAACAGGACGGCGGTCGTCAGAATCCAGGAAAACGGATACGACCAGTAAAGCGTACCCAGACACGGCAGGACCGGGAACACGGCGTAAACCCATGCGATCCGCAGACCGCAGACGCCCAGCAGCGTCACGCCCATAGGCAGGATGGAGCGTCCCGTCCCGCGCAGCACGCCGGACAGCGCCTCCATCACGCCGCACCAGTAATAGGTCGTCGCCGTGATCTCCAGCCGCTGCATCCCGGCGGCGATCACAGCGGGATCGGTCGTGAACAGCCGCAGCAGCTTTTCGCCGAACAGCGCTTCCGACAGACCGAGCGCACACCCCACGATCACCGTAACG
Source organism: Clostridia bacterium (assembly GCA_017449935.1). Classification (GTDB taxonomy): domain Bacteria; phylum Bacillota; class Clostridia; order Oscillospirales; family Acutalibacteraceae; genus UBA1425. The sequence goes on along the minus strand of JAFSYP010000006.1, from coordinate 25,600 downwards.
AGCACGGCGTCCAGCGCCGTACGCCGCACGCGCTGCATCTGCCGCGCGCCGTAGTTCTGGCCGGAGAAGGTGTTCGTGCTTTGCGAAACGCCGTTCATGGCGACGTATACGAAATTGTCCAGCGTCGTCACCGCGGCGTTGGCGGACACGGCGGCGGCGCCGAGCGCGTTGACCGACGACTGGATCACGACGTTGGAGAAAGAAAACAGACAGCTCTGCAGCCCCGCCGGTACGCCGATGCGTACGATCTTCCAAAAGCTTTTGCGGTCGATCCCGACGTTTTGCCGCGACAGACGCACGTCATGCGGCAGGCGCATAAGGCACAGCGTCACCAGCGCCGCCGCGCCGCACTGGGACAGCACGGTCGACAGCGCCACGCCCGCGACGTCCATGCGAAAGACGATCACGAGCAGCAGGTTCAGCACGGCGTTCACCGCGCCGGCGCACAGCAGAAAATACAGCGGCCGCTTCGTGTCGCCCATCGAGCGCAGGATCGAGCTGCCGAAATTGAATAGCATGATCGCGGGCATGCCGAGAAAATAGATGCGCATATACGTCGCCGCGCCGTCCAGAATCTCCGACGGCGAGCCCATCCAGCGCAGAAAGGTCGCCGAAAAGACCGCGCCGACCGCCGCCACCGCAGCGCCGCAGATCAGGCTCAGCGTCGCCGACGTGCGCACGGCGCGGCGCACGCCGTCTCTGTCTTCGGCGCCGATCGCCTGCGCCACCGTCACGCCCGCGCCGACGGACAGTCCCAGAAACAGATTGACCAAAAGGTGCGTCAGCGACGCGGTCGAGCCGACGGAAGCGAGCGCCGTCGGACTGCCGAAACGTCCGACGACAGCGGCGTCGACCATATTGAACAGCATTTGAAGCAGTCCCGACAAGATGATCGGCACTGCGAAACGCACAATATTCCATAGCAGCGGTCCCGTTGTGATCTCCAAACGGCCGCGCGAGCGAACGGACACGGATACGCCCTCCTTTTTCCACCAGCTATTATACATCGTCCGTCCGATTTGTCAATTCCCCGAAATCGCTCTTGACAAACGCGCCGCTTCCCGCTATAATAGCCGTGACATGTCAGGGGTGCCTTTTCGGCTGAGATCATACCCTTCTAACCTGTTCGGTAATGCGAACGTGGAAGACGTACAATCCGCATCGACGCGCCCCGTTCCGAACGGGGCGTTATTTTTTTTTGAAAGGAGTTTTTTGCATGAAAGCAAGCATAGCGATCCAGGTGCTGCCCGCCGTGGACAGCGAGGACGAGCTGATCCGCATTGTGGACGAGGTGATCGCCTACATCAAATCCTCCGGTCTGAACTGTTACGTCGGTCCTTTTGAAACGACGGTCGAAGGCGAAAGCTATGACCAGCTGATGGAGATCGCCGCAAACTGCCAGAAGGTCGCCATCAAGGCCGGCTGCGAGAGCGTGAGCGCTTACATCAAGGTCGTCTATTCTCCGGAAGGCGAGGTCCTCACCATTGACAAAAAGGTTTCCAAGCATCACCAATAAGCTGGCGCCCGCGGCAGCGGTCGCGGCGGTGCTGGCGATCTGGTTCCTGTGCTGCGAGGGCGAGATCGTGCCGGCGTATATGCTCCCCTCTCCGGCGGACGTGTTCCGCGCGTTCGTCCGCAACATCGGCGATCTGCTGCGGCAGGCCGCCGTCACGCTGCAGGAGGCGATGTACGGCCTTCTGATCGGGATCGCGCTCACATTCGCCGTCGCCGTGCTGATGGACCGGTTCCGCTTCCTGTACAAGGCGCTGTATCCGCTGCTGGTCGTGACGCAGACCATTCCCACCATCGCCATAGCGCCGCTTCTGGTGCTGTGGATGGGCTTCGGCATGGCGCCGAAGATCACGCTCGTCGTCATCACGACGTTCTTTCCGATCACAGTCGGACTGCTGAGCGGCTTCGGCTGTGTCGATCCGGACTGTATCCACCTCATGCGCACGATGGGCGCAGGGCGCATGCAGATCTTCCGTTTTGTAAAGCTGCCCTGCGCGGCGCCGGATTTCTTTGCCGGGCTGCGCATCTCCGCGTCCTACGCCGTCGTCGGCGCGGTCGTGTCGGAATGGCTGGGCGGCTTTGAAGGCTTGGGCGTGTACATGACGCGCGTCAAAAAAGCCTACGCCTACGACCGGATGTTCGCCGTGATATTGTTTATTTCCGCGATCAGTTTATTGCTCATGGGCGCGGTCGCGCTGATGGAAAAAGCGGCCATGCCGTGGAAGCAGAAAGGAGTTTCCTCATGAAAAGAGTCTTTTGTATCGTTCTGAGCGTCTGTCTGCTCGTCTGCCTGACCGCCTGCGGCGCAAAGAAAGCGGCGGACGGCAAAACGCCGATTACCGTGTGTCTGGACTGGACGCCGAACACCAACCACACCGGTCTGTATGTCGCGCTCGTCAACGGCTATTATGCCGACGCGGGGCTGGACGTGACGATCGTGCAGCCGCCGGAAAACGGCGCGACGCAGGCGTGCGCCGCCGGACAGGCGCAGTTCGCCGTGGACATGCAGGACACGCTCGCGCCCGCGTTCACCTCCGACACGCCGCTGGGCGTCACGGCGGTCGCGGCGCTCGTGCAGCACAACTCCTCCGGCATCCTCTCCAAGGCCGGACAAGGGATGGACACGCCCGCCGGACTTGCGGGCAACACATATCTGACGTGGGATTCGCCCACGGAGCTTGCCATGCTCAAAAACGTCGTGACGAACGCCGGCGCAGACTGGGAATCGGTCAAGCTGATCCCCAACACCGTCACGAACGAAGCGCAGGACGTCCTGCAGCATCCCGACCACGCCATCTGGGTATTCTACGGCTGGAGCGGGATCAATGCCGAGATCAGCGGCGTGGACACGGATTTCTTCTATTTCCGTGACCTGAACCCCGTGTTCGACTACTATACGCCCGTGCTGATCGCCAACAACGTCTTTTTGCAAAGCGAGCCGGAGGCCGCCAAGGCGTTCCTTGCCGCGACGAAGCAGGGGTATCTGTTTGCCGCGGAGCATCCGCAGGAGGCCGCCCGCATCCTCATCGACGCCGACGATACGCATTCGCTGACCGACTCCGAAGCGCTGGTGCTGGCCAGTCAGGAATACCTGAGCGCGGAATACGTCAGCGACGCGCCCTACTGGGGCTATATTTCGCCCGAACGCTGGGACGCCTTTTACGCATGGCTGTCCGAGGAAGGGCTGGTCGAGAAGGCTCTGCCGGCCGGCACGGGCTTCTCCAACGCGTATCTTGCGCAATAAGCTATGGAAATACTGAAGGCTGAACAGATCAGCAAGCGCTTCGGCGACAAAGAAGTGCTGCAAAACGTCTCTTTGACGCTGAACGCCGGCGAGATCGTCGGCGTCCTCGGCGTCAGCGGCGGCGGCAAAACGACGCTGTTCAACGTGCTGTCCGGCGTCTGCGCCCCCGACGGCGGACGCGTGCTGCTGCGCGGCGAGGACGTGACGGGGAAACCGGGCAAGGTCAGCTATATGCTTCAAAAGGACCTGCTGTTTCCGTACCGGCGCGTCGTCGACAACGTCTGTCTGCCGCTGACGCTGCGCGGCATGTCCCGGCGCGAGGCGCGCGCGGCTGCCGAGCCGTACTTTGAACCGTTCGGCCTCGCCGGCACGCAGACGCTCTATCCCGCGCAGCTCTCCGGCGGGATGCGACAGCGCGCGGCGTTTCTGCGCACCTATCTCGCGTCCGACGGCGTGGCGCTTCTGGACGAGCCGTTCAGCGCGCTCGACGCAATCACCAAGCGCACGATGCACAAATGGTATCTCGGCGTGATGCGTACGATCGAGCTGTCCGTTTTGCTGATCACGCACGACGTCGACGAGGCGATACTGCTGTGCGACCGCGTGTATATCCTGTCCGGCAAGCCGGGCGAGATCCGCGCGCAGATCCGCATCGACAAAGAGAAAACGGAGGATTTCGCGCTCTCGACGGACTTTCTGGACTACAAGCGTCAAATCCTCGCGGCCATGCATCTCGATTGATCTCTACATCAGAATATACAGCAGCGCGAGCAGCAGATACCGGTCCGCGCCCTCGCGCAGCAGCAATAAAAGCAGCGGCAGAATGACCGCTTCGTCGCGTGCGGGCGGCCCCTGCGTCTGCGGCGGCGCGCCCGGCTCCTCGGGCGGCGCGTGCATACGCAGGCTCTCCCCGCGATAAACGTCCAAAAACCGCGGATCGCGGCGGATCGGCGGCGTCATCCGTCTGTTCATTTTTCCTCCTTCAGCATCGGCAGCAGGTCCACAAGACGCAGCATCTGCATCACCTCGTCCGCACGCTTGCGGCGCGGGGCGCTCAGATACGGCTTGAGCGCGCCGATCAGCGCGGACCGCTCGTCCTCGCCGCGGCGCATCGCCCGCATCAGGCGACCGAGCTTCGCCATCATCTGCGGGTCGATCGCCGTCTCGTCCTGCGGCGCGTTCGGCGGCGGTGCGGCGGCGTTTCCGGACAGCAGCGACTGCGCCGTGTCCCTGAGCGACTGAAATTCCTCGTCGCTCAGCGAGGACAGAAGCTGTCCGATATTGTCTATGGAAATGTCCATTTCCGCACCTCACCGCACCGTTTATCCTTGGCTGCCTTGTTTTCCCAGACTGCGCAGTAGCGCCTGCGCCTGCTCGGACTGCAGCAGCTCCTGCAGCGAGCGGCGGTCACGCAGCACCGACCGCATCTTTTCCTGCTGCGCCTCGTTCATGTTTTCGCCCGCGAAGCGAAGCAGCTCACGCTCGCGCGCGTCGTCGTTCAGGCCGCTTTGCCGCAGCCGCTCCATCATCCGCAAAAGCTCCTGCGGTCCCTGGCTCTGACGGTTTTCCATAAAGCTCGCCCCATTTCTTCTATCTTTATATGCATCCCGAGGAGGATACATGCGTGAAAATACTGGTCCTGTCCGACACGCACGGCGACGTGTGGAGTCTGCGGGAGATCTTTTCCCGCGAACGCGGCTATTCGCTGGTGATCCATCTGGGCGACGGCGAACGCGACGTCGCGCCGTTCTTCCCGATGCCCGGCGTCCCGCTGCTTCAGGTGCGCGGCAACTGCGACTTTTATTCCGATCTGCCGACGGAGATCTGCGCCGAGGAAGGCGGCAAAAGGATCTTCTGCACGCACGGCCATATGCAGAACGTCAAGTACGGCGACAGTATGCTGCGCCGGGTCGCCCGCGATAAAAAGGCTGACATTGCATTATACGGCCATACGCACGTCCCGGTGCAGGAATACGACGACGGTCTGTACGTCTGCAATCCCGGCAGCGTGCACAGCGGCGACTACGCCGTGCTGGAGATCGTGCCGCAAGGCGTCATGTGGCTGCCGAAAAAAGTTTTCTGAACAGTTCTTTTTTGCCCCGCTTTTCCATATATTTGCACAGAATGCGCAGGAAAGGCGGGTCTTTGCATGTTTGTGTATACGTTTCGTTCGTCCAAGCTCAAATGGGTCCTTCTGCTCGTGCTCGTCGCGATCGCGGCGATCATCTTCTGGCGTCTCGGACACAGCCGTCCCGCAGCCGTGGACGGCAGCATCGAGCTGCACGCCCGCAACGCGGCGGAACGTCTGGCGTTCATTTCGCAGTTCGGCTGGGACGTGGAGGAGGACCCCGTGCAGGTCACGGAGATCCTGATCCCGGCGGAGTTCGACGAGGTATACGAAAAATACAACGCGATCCAGAAATCGCAGGATCTCGACCTGTCGCTGTACTGCGGCAAGCGCGTCAAGCGCTGGACGTACGCCGTCCGGAACTATCCCGGCTATGAGGGGCGCGCGGACGTGATCGAGCTGAATCTGCTGGTGCTGGACGGCATGGTGATCGGCGGGGACGTCTGCTCGACCGAGCTGCACGGTTTCATGCACGGCTTCGACCGCCCCGAACCGTCCGTTTCATCCACGGCGGCTTGATCCGAAAAGGATTGACAGCGTTCCGCAAAGACTGTATAATGGATGAAAATGCAGGCCAGGAGAGGTTGAACATTCATGAAGATCTGTCTTTACGGCGCGTCAAGCGATGAGATCGCGCCTGTCTATATCCGGCAGACCGAGCTGCTCGGTCGAAAAATGGGCGAGCGCGGACACGCGCTGATCTTCGGCGGAGGCGCCGCCGGTCTGATGGGCGCCGCGGCGCGCGGCATGACCGAAGCCGGCGGAGAGATCATCGGCGTCGCGCCGACATTTTTCAACGTGGACGGCGTGCTGTACCCGCACTGCACCGACTTTATCTACACCGAAACCATGCGCGAGCGCAAGTTTGAGATGGAGCAGCGCGCCGACGCGTTCATCATCGCGCCCGGCGGGATCGGCACGTTCGAGGAGTTCTTCGAGGTGCTCACGCTCAAGCAGCTCGGCCGCCACAATAAACCGATCGCCGTCTTCAACGTCGACGGCTACTACGACGACATGCTCGCCCTGATTGAAAAGGCCATCGAGGGCAATTTCATGAAGGACGCCTGCCGCGCGCTGATGCACGCGTTTTCGGACGCCGACGCGATGCTCGGCTACGTCGAAACGTGCGACACGACGACGATGCTGCCGGAGCAGACGAAGTTCCTGTAACAGCCAAAGAAAGACATAAAAAAACTGCCGCGGTCGCATGGCCTCGGCAGTTTTCGGTATTTATGATGGGTTGACGCTTTCGCGGCGCGTTAAAACACGGCTGTGTTTTCCGGCGACGTGGTAGTCGTAGTGGTCGTGGTGGTGGTTGTCGTCGTGGTGGTCGTGGTTGTAGTAGTGGTCGTGGACGATTCGTCCGCCTTCGTCGTAGTGGTCGATTCGTCCGCCTTTGTCGTGGTTTCGCCCTCTTTGGTCGTATCGTCCGCCTTTGTCGTATCGTCCGCCGCCGTCGTGGTGGTGGTCGTCGTCGAGGTCGTGGTCTTCTTCGACGTGTAATACGGATCGCAGCGCTTGCAGCGTCCCTGCGAATCGTAGTCGTGGCCGAGCGGCTGACCGTTCTTCGCGCCGCAGTTGCGGCAGATCTCCGGCTCGGTGCAGGTCGCGGCCTTGTAGCTGTGCTTGTTGGGATTGCCCTTGGTCAGGCCGCACTTTTTACAGGTCATCGGCGTCGTACAGGTCGCATCCGCCCAGTCATGCTGGCAGGTGCTCTGGTTGCCGCTGTACTTCTTTGTCGTTCCGGACTTGTACGAACCGCCGGAGCTGCCGCCGGAGTAGCTGCCGCCGGAAGCGCGACGCGTCGTGGCGGCCGCGGGCGCAGCCGTCGGCGCCTCGGTGGACGCTTCCTCGCTCGAAAGCTCCGGAACGGTCCAGTCCAGGAACCATTCCGTCGTGGGCGCGGGGAAGGTGACCTCCGTCGTGGATTCCTCTTCCTGCTTGAACATATTCACCAGCCCGCAGGAGCAGAGCGTCAGAACGGCAGAGAGTACGCAAAGCAGCGCAAATATCTTTTTGACCATGTTTTTTCCTCCAAATTCATCATATTGCTGTACTAAAATAGCACGAAAACCGGATTCTGTCAAGGCTCTTAAACCATTCTTAAAGAATCCGAACGGCAATCTTAAAAAACAGGCATGGGCATACAGGCGCGCACCGCGTCGGCAAACTCCGGCGGGAGCGGGGCGGTAAAGGTCATCGTCTCTCCGGTCACGGGATGCGGCACGCACACGGCGGCGCAGTGCAGCAGATGCCTGCCGAGCCCCGGCACGCGCGTGCCGTACAGGCTGTCGCCCGTCAGCGGCGCGCCGAGATACGCCATATGCACGCGGATCTGGTGCGTGCGTCCCGTCTCCGGCTTCAGACGCACCAGGCTTTTGCCGCCGCCCGAAGCGAGCGTTTCGTAATGCGTGACGGCGCGCTCGCCGCCCTCGCCGCACGCGCGCGTCGTTTTGTCCGGATCGGGGCGATAGATCGGCACGTCGACCGTGCCGCTGCCGGACAGCTCGCCGTCCACGAGCGCGATATACGTCTTCTGTCCCCGGCCGTTCAGCCGCGACGCGGCATAGGTATGCTTCGCGCAGACCGCCACGCCGGACGTGCCCTTGTCGAGCCGTCCGACGGCATGGAACACGCCCTCGGTCCCCTGCCGGCGAAAATACGCCGTCACGCCGTTGGCGAGCGTGTCGTCGGGGTGCCCGTGCGACGGGTGCATGGCGAGATACCCGGACTTGTTGACCGCGAGCAGATCCGCGTCCTCATACAGAATATCCAGCGGCATGTCCGTCGCGATCAGCTGCGTGCGTTCCGCGGGAAACGCGACCAGGATGCGCTCGCCCGTATGCACGCGGTCGACGCTGCGGATGAGCGCGCCGTCGCGCGTGACGGCGCCGGGCGTGTGGCGCAGCGTCGCGTACAAAGCATAGGAAATCTGCGCCTCCCCGCGAAGGAAGGCACAGAGCTTTTTTTCGTCATATTCGGGCGGTACGGTAAACGTGATCTCCCGTGCCATATCAGCGCAGGCGCTCCAGAATCCCGGCAAAGGTATCGGACACGACCTGCGTGATCTTCGGGCCCAGGGAGTTCGTTTCATGGTAGTGCCGCGCCCCGTTGCGGTCGGTCGCCGTATCGAGATAGGGGCCGTACTCGTTGAGGATGAAATCGTTCGTCGGCACCATGTAGCCGGTCATGTCGTTCGCCAGGCCGAACACGATCAGATTGTCGTCTTCGGCGACGCGGCAAAGCGGTTTCGCGTTCACCTCCGGCCCCAGACCGGTCGCGGACGTTTCCGCGCTCGAGTACATATCGAACGCAAATTCCGGCGCCGCTTCGCCCGGCAGCATCAGAATCTGCTGCGTGCCGATGCGCATATAGGTCATTTCCGTGCGCAGCGCCAGTCCGAGACTGCTGTCCTTCGCGGCGGCGCGCTTATAGTTGACGGTCTTGATGATCCCCATGAGCGCCAGCACGGCGTTTTCGACCGGCGCGAGATACGGCTGGCAGACGATCGTCACGTCGGGCATGAGCTGCACGTCGTTGTCGATCGTGAACGCGGCCTTCGCCAGCAGCTCGCCCTCCAGCTTCGCGTTTTCATACGGATCCTCGCTCAGCTCGCCCGGATCGACCGCTAAGATCGGACCGACGCCGAACAGGACGTTCGTCTTACGCTGCGCGTTGACGGCCGTACGCAGGTATCCGGGGTACTCGGCGCTGACGAGCTGATTGTCGCCGCCCATGGTGTTGGGATGCGCGCCGAAATTCAGCCACCACGTCTCCGTCGTTCCGTCGTCCGGCACGAAGCGGATGCGCGAGAGCACGTCGCGCGCGACGATCGGCGGACGCTTGCGGAACACGCCCTCCGGCACGCGCACCGAACCGACGTACAGCTTGCCCTCCCGGCGGTTTTCGTACGCCTCGCGGCAGCACGCGCGCATGTTTTCCATCAGCAGCGCCATGTATTCCGGGTCCTTGCCGTCGCCGGGGATGGGACCGACGATCGCCTTGCCCCAGTAGCCGAGCGTGTCGATGCCCGCGTGGTTGTGCGAGCAGAGGATGCTCACGCTTTTGCAGCCCGTTTCCTTGCAGAAATCCTGCAAAGACGCGCGGATCTGCGCGATCTCCACGCCAGAGATCCCGACCACGTCCGCGCCGATGACGACCATGCCGCCGCCGTCCTCACAGTCGAGCCACAGCGCGCTGACCGTCAGGGGGTCCAGCACGTCGGAGACGGTCTTGCCGGTGCGGTGGCCGGCCAGATAAAACGGGCGGGCATGGATGTCCTTCGGCATCGTGACGCGCGAAGCGAAGCCGCAGCGGAAGCGGTCGCCGTCCGGATTCTTCATCCGCACCGGCTCCGCGGGCGCGGGCTTTGGCGCATACCCTTCCTTTTTCAGGATCTTTTTGCCTTCATGTTTCGCGAGCGCGTTCAGCGCGCCCACCGCGATCTTTTCAATCCTCATGCTCTGCTTCCTCCTCTTTCGCGTCTGCGTCTTTCTCTTTTACGTCTGCGCCGTCCTTGTGCAGACTGACGCGGTCTGTATTGATGAACGAATCGGTTTTGGCGTCCGCCCGTCGGGAGGCTTCCTCCCGCGCTTTCGTTTCGGCGGCGCGCTTTTTCTTTTTCGCGGACGCGCGCACATTATAGACCACGATCAGCACGATCGCCAGCACAATGGCCAGCCACAGGAACATGCACACGCCGAAGGGATGGAAGGGGCAGATACCGCAGAGCTTGCACTTGTTGGCCTCCTTGATCGCCTCCTGCCTGCGCTTTTCGGCCTCCTTCTTTTCAAACGGATCGTCGTTTTTCACGACCCGGGCTTCGCCGTCCTTGACCGTGACGTAATCGCTCCATCCGGTGAGGATCGTCGAGCCGTCTGCCGGATCGTTGCCGATCAGCCGGAAGCGGTACTCGACCTTGCCCGCATCGGCACCGTCGGGCAGCTGCGTCTCGCGCTCTCCGAGCAGATACGGCGTATCGTCGCCGCTCACGCTCCAGAATTCCCATATGCCATCGTCCACGCGCATCTGCGACTGGAAGCTCAACTGCGTACCGTACCCGGCAAGCAGCGCGGACGCGGTATCGTATATACTGTCGGGGTAGGAAAGATAAGCAAGCAGCGTACCGTTGTCGAGACGCGCCTCCTCGATCTCCGGGCGGTCTTTGCCGACGTCGGGGACCTTCGGCGCCTCGCGGCCGAGATCCTTGCCGACGTCGTACACATCCGACCAATCGGAGAACCAGCATTGATTCACCACGTAAGAATACAGCATAAAACGCGCGCGGACGTACAGATCATGCGCGTCGAAATCGAACGTGCGCACCGTCTCGCCGCCCTCTCCGGCGCTCTCCTTCACGGCGCCGGCGCAGCGCTCGGCCGCCTCGGGGTAGGCGAACCAGAACACTTCACGCTTTTCGACGAAGCTGCCGCCGAGCTGCTGCACGGGATAATTCCCGCCGGCTTTATCCCAGCTTGTATCATAATGGAACGCGTCGCGGCTGTCGACCGACCAGTCGAACTGGATGCAGCAGGCATAATACTCGGCAATGCTGCTCGCAATCGAGCCCAGATCATACGGCACGGAAAAGACCGCCTCGATGCACTCGCTGCCCTCGTTCGGATAGGTGAATACGAATCGAAGACCGTCCGGCGCGGACGACACGGCGGCTATCTCGGCCTCGCTCGCCGCCGCCGATACGCAGACGGACGCACAGAGCAGAACGGCAAAGAGTACGCAAAGCAAACGCTTGAGCATACGGATCCCCCTTTTAGTAGTGTTCTGCAAAAAATTATATCATATCTTCCGGCGGGATTCAATGCCTGTACGGGGAAATTCAAAAAATCGTTACAAATTCCTTCAGGCACGCCGCAATCAATTGACAAACCGGCGGGAACGCGGTATAATTTTTGAAATATAGAAGCATGGCGGTGAAAGAAGATGCGCACGCGTCTCGAAGATCTCGGCGGCGGGATCACGGCGACCGTTTCGGCGCTGCATACGTTCGGCACGGACGCGATCGCGCTCGCCTGCTTCGCCGCGCCGAAGCGCACGGACGCCGCGTGCGATCTCGGCTCCGGCTGCGGGATCATCCCGCTGCTGTTCTGCCGGGACGGGCTGTGCCGCAGCGTGACGGCGGTCGAGATCCAGCAGGACGCCTGCGATCAGATCCGCGACGCCGCCGAACGAAACGGTCTGACCGACAAGCTGCGCGTCGTTTGCGCCGATCTGCGCGCGCTCACGAACGAACAGGTCCCGTTCGGCTCGTTCGATCTCGTGACGATGAACCCGCCCTATGTGACGCCGCGCGGCGGACTGCAGAGCACGGACGAGCGTGCGCGTATCGCAAGACACGAGATCTTCTGTACGCTGCCGGACGTGACGGTCTCGGCGCGCCGGCTGCTGCGCTTCGGCGGACGGCTGTGCATCTGCCAGCGTCCCGACCGGCTGGCGGACGCGGTCTGCGCGATGCGCGAATGCGGGATCGAACCGAAGCGTCTGCGGCTGATGATCCACTCGGTCGGTAAAAAACCGAGTCTGTTCCTTCTGGAAGGGAAACTCGGCGCGAACAGCGGCATGATCGTCGAACCGCCGCTGTATCTCAAGGACGAAAACGGCCGCTACACGGACGACGCGCTCGCCATGTACGGTCTGTATCAAAACGAAAGGACGGCGCCATGAGCGGTACGTTATACGTCGTGGGCACGCCCATCGGCAATCTCGGCGACCTGTCGCCGCGCGCGGTGCAGACGCTGGAGGACTGCGACTTCATCGCCGCCGAGGACACCCGCGTGACCTTGAAGCTGCTGAACCATTTCGGCGTCAGAAAGCCGCTGGTCAGCTACTACGAACACAACCGCCGTGTGCGCGGCGAGGAGATCCTCTCGCGCCTTCTGGCGGGCGAGAGCTGCGCGCTCGTCACGGACGCGGGGATGCCCGCCATCTCCGATCCCGGCGAGGACCTGGTGCGCGCGTGTCACGATCACGGCGTGCCCGTCGCCGCGGTGCCGGGGCCGTGCGCCTTTGCGACGGCGCTCGCGCTCTCCGGGATGCCCGCGGGCCGATTCACGTTCGAGGGCTTTCTGAGCGTCAACAAGCAGAGCCGCCGCGACCATCTGCGGCAGGTGCAGGCGGAAACGCGCACCATGATCTTTTACGAAGCGCCGCACAAGCTCCCCGCGACGCTGCGCGATATGTACGCGTCGTTCGGCGATCGCCGCATCGCGATCGTGCGGGAGATCACGAAGATCCACGAGCAGGTCATCCGCACGACCTTTTCCGAGGCGCTGCGGCAGATCGAGCAGGAACCGATCAAGGGCGAGATCGTGCTGATCGTCGAGGGCGCCGCGCCGCCAAAGGCCGAGGAAGTCTCGCCGGAGGACGCGCTGACGCTGGCCGAGCGGTATCTCGGCGAAGGGCTGTCCCCGACCGACGCGGCCAAACGCGCCGCCAAGCAGACGGGGCTGAAAAAAGGCGACATATACAAAGCGCTGACCGAAAGGAGAGACGCGGATGTTCTCTGACATGCTGCACGCGTTTGCGGAGTATAAAGTATTGACCGCCGTTCTGATCGTATCGTACGCGCTGCTGCTGTTCGTCGGCGTGAAAGCGTCCCGCGCCGTGCGCCGGCACAACGCCGCGCGCGACGCCGTGCTCAAAAAGCTGCGCGAGGAAGCGGCGCTGCGTCAGAAATACGGCGCGCTCACGCGGGAGACGGCGCTTTCGGCCGACGCCGGAGAGCTGCTGCACGGCACGGCGCTGTGCGTACAGCGCGCGCTGGAAGACGAAAACGATCTGACCGCGGCTTTCCGCGCGCTGCCTGCCCCGAAGCAGTACGTCTACGCGTGGAACTATCTGCTGTGCGAGGACGCCGAAACGCTCAGCGCATTCTTCCGGCTCAACGGAAAACCGCTGACGGACGCGGCGCTCGAAGGCGCGCGGGCAGCGTTCGACGTATTGCACCGCGACACATTCGAGCGCGGATACCGGATGTTCGATCCCGACGACGAAACGGTCTCCGTCCTGCCGGAGGACGTGCGGAAGCTGGACGAAGACTTCGCCGCAGAGCGGGACGTCCTGCTTCGATCCATTCAGCAATATATTGCGGATCATACCGATCCGCTCAAAGGAGAATAAATATGGCACATTTCATTCTTTCCGCGTTTGCGGACGAGGCTTCCCCCAATATCCGCGAACAGATCGCCGCCTGCAAAGCGAACGGCATCACCCACATCGAGCTGCGCGCGCTGGACGGCGGCCGCAGCATCAATACCATCACGCCCGACGAAGCGCGGGAGCTGAAAGCGATCCTGGATGAAGCGGGCGTCGGCGTGTCCGCCATCGGCTCCGGCTACGGCAAGATCGAGATCACCGACGATTTCGAGCCGCATTTTGCCGCGTTCAAAAACACGGTCGAGGTCGCGAAGATCCTCGGCACAAAGAACATCCGCCTGTTCAGCTTCTATTTCACCCAAGGCGAATCGTACGAGGAATACCGCGGCGAAGTGCTGCGCCGTCTGGAAGCGTTCTGCGACTATGCCGCGCCGTTCGGCATCCGCTGCTGCCATGAAAACGAGGTCGGCATCTACGGCGATATCGCGTCTCGCTGCCTTGATCTGCACAAAGCGCTCGGCGACAAGCTCGGCGGCATCTTCGACCCTGCCAACTACGTCCACACCAACGAGCCGATCCTGCCCGCCTATGATCTGCTCGAGCCGTACATCGACTATATGCACGTCAAGGACGCGCGCTTCTCGGACGGCGTCGTCACGCCCGTCGGCGAGGGCGACGCGCAGTATACCGAGCTGCTGCGCCGCTTCGACAAGAAGGAGGGCGACCGATTCCTGACGATCGAACCGCACCTGAAGATCTTCGCCGGCATCGACAAGCTCGAAAAGCACGGCGGCTCCACCGCGCTGACGCAGGGGATCGTCGCGTATCAGTACGCGAGCAACAAGGAGGCGTTCTGCGCCGCGGCCGACGCGCTGCACCGTCAGATCCGACTGGTGCGCGGCGCTTCGGCGATGCAGCATCCCGCGCTGAACGGCCGCGTGGCGGTCGTCACCGGCGCCGGCGGCGTGCTGTGCAGCGGCTTTGCGAAGGACCTCGCCATGCAGGGCGCGAAGGTCGCCATCCTCGATCTGAACGCCGCGGCCGCGCAGAAGGTCGCGGACGACATAAGCGAAGCCGGCGGGATCGCGCTGGCCGTCGCATGCAACGTGCTCGAGCCGGAAAGCCTCGCCGCGGCGCGGGACACGATCGCGAACACCTTCGGGACCTGCGATATCCTCATCAACGGCGCGGGCGGCAATTCCCCGCTGGGCACCACGACGAAGGAAACGCTGGAGCTTTCCGATATTGCCGAAAAAGCCGAAGGCGTCAAGACCTTCTTCGACCTCGATCCCAAGGGCATCGAGTTTGTGTTCAATCTCAACTTCCTCGGCACGCTGCTGACGACGCAGTGCTTCGCCAAGGACATGGTCGGCAAAGAGGACGCCTGCATCCTGAACGTCTCCTCCATGAACGCCTACCGTCCGCTGACGAAGATTCCCGCCTATTCCGCCGCGAAAGCCGCCGTTTCTAACTTCACGCAGTTCATGGCGGTGCATTTTGCGGACGTGGGCATCCGTGTCAACGCCATCGCGCCCGGCTTCTTCGCCACCAACCAGAATCAGAAGCTGCTGTTCAACGAGGACGGCTCGCTGACGCCGCGTTCGGATAAGATCATCTCCCACACGCCGCTGCGCCGCTTCGGCACGCCTGCCGATCTGACGGGCGCGCTGCTGTTCCTGTGCGACAGCGCCTATTCCGCGTTCATCACCGGCGTCGTGCTGCCGGTGGACGGCGGATTTTCGGCGTATTCGGGCGTCTGATCCATACAAAAAAATTGACATTATCTCCCGCAGGGAGTATAATAACAGAATAATCCGACTGTTTGGGGTGCTGTCTTGAAATCCTTCGACATCAAAACCACCATCTATTTCGGCGAGAACGCGCTGGATCGGCTCGCCGCGCTGGACTGTACGCGTCTGATGCTCATCAGCGATCCGTTCGTCGTCAAAAGCGGCATGATTCGCTTCCTGACCGACCGCCTGCAAAAAAGCGGGATCGACTACCGCGTCTATGACGACATCGTGCCCGACCCGCCGATCGACAAGATCACGGCGGGCGTGCGCGCGCTGCTGGAATACGACGCGGACTGCATCGTCGCCGTGGGCGGCGGCTCCGCCATCGACTCCGCCAAGGGCATCCGCGAGGTCGCGCGGCAGATGCATCCCGAACGCAGCGTGCGGCTGATCGCCGTGCCCACCACCAGCGGCACCGGCTCCGAGGTCACGAATTTCTCCGTGATCTCCGACCCGGCGAACAACACAAAGTTCCCGCTCGTGTCCGACACGCTCCTGCCGCAGGAAGCGATCCTCGACGTGGAGCTGGTCAAGAGCGTGCCGCCGAAAGTCGCGGCGGACACGGGCATGGACGTGTTCACGCACGCGATGGAATCCTACGTCAGCACCGACAACAACGAATTCTCCGCGGCGCTTGCGGAAAAGTCGATCGAGATCTTCGGCGCGTTCATGCTGCGCTCGTACCTCGACGGCAACGATACGCACGCCCGGCAGAAAATGCACGTCGCGTCGTGCCTGGCGGGCATCGCGTTCAACGCGACGGGACTGGGGATCAACCACTCGCTCGCGCACCAGCTCGGCGCGCAGTTCCACATCCCGCACGGCCGCGCCAACGCCATGCTGCTGCCTTTGGTGATCCAGTACAATTCCGGCATCTCCAAGCACAGCCGCAGCCAGGCCGAGTATCCCAAGCAGGTCAAGAAATACTGCAACATCGCCCAGATTCTGGGACTGCGCAACTTCAACACGATCACCACCGTGCGCGCGCTGGTCAGCTGGGTCGAATACATGATGAAGGAAATGGACATCCCGCTGTGCGTTTCGGAGCTGGGCGTCTGCACGCGCGAGGAATACTTTGCGCGCATCCCGGAAATGGCGGACGCCGCCATGCTCGATTCCTGCACGCGCACCAATCCCAAAAAACCGGAAAAATCGGATCTGGAAAAGATCCTCGTCGAAGCGTGGTAAGAGTCTGCGGTAAGCATTTCCGCGCGGAGGGTATCACATGATGAAAAAGAAAAAAGCGCTGATCCTGGTCAATCCCCGGTCGGGCCGTATCGTGACGCGCCGACTGGCGTTCAGCTTCGGCAGCGATTTCCGCGACACGGAATACGAGCCGTTCATCCGGCTGACGACCGGCCCACACGACGCGACGGACGTCGCCGCGCGTCTTTCAAAGGATTTCGATCTCGTCGTCTGCCGCGGCGGAGACGGGACGCTGAACGAAACGGTCAACGGCGTGCTGGAGGCCGGCGTCGACGTGCCGATCGGCTACATCCCGGCCGGCACGACCAACGATTTCGCCAAAAGCAACGGCATCCCGTTCGACGAAGATGCGGCGATCCGCACCATCCTGGAGGGCAAGCCCGTGCCGCAGGACGTCGGTCTTTTCGGCGAAGGGCGCTATTTCTGCTATACTGCGAGCTTCGGCCTGTTCACCAAGGCCTCCTATGCCACCGATCAGCATATCAAAAACCGCTACGGCTACGCCGCGTATCTGATGGGCGGCGCCAAGGAGCTGCTGCACATCGAGACGATCCCGCTGCGCCTGGACGCGGACGGCGAAGTGATCGAGGGCGAATACGTATTCGGCTCCGTGACCAACGCCTATGCCGTCGGCGGCGGCGTGCTGAAATTCCCGCCCGACCGCGTGCGGCTCGACGACGGGCTGATGGAGCTGGTCCTCATCAAAAAGCCGAAGAATCCGATGGATCTCGTGCGGCTGTACACCGACGTGCAGAACGGCGTCTTCGACGAGGAGTACGTCACCGTCCGGCACGGCAAGATCTTTTTGTTCGACTTTATGGGCGCGTCGGTCCCGTGGTCGCTCGACGGCGAGTTCGGCGGCGAGACCGAGGAAGTCGCCGTCCAGTGCATCCGGCACGGCATACATATCATGAAAAAGACGGAGGAAACACCATGAGCTACGCTGATGAAGTCCTGATCCGCAATCTGAACGATATTCTCGAAAACGGCGTTTCGGACGAGGGCTGCAAGGTCCGTCCGGTCTGGGAGGACGGCACGCCCGCCCACACCGTCAAGAAATTCGCCATGGTCAACCGCTACGACCTGGCGAAGGAGTTCCCGATCACCACGCTGCGCCGCACGGCGTTCAAGTCCGCGATCGACGAGCTGCTGTGGATCTGGCAGAAAAAATCCAACGACATCCATCTGCTGCACTCGCACATCTGGGACGCCTGGGCGGACGAAACGGGCAGCATCGGCAAGGCGTACGGCTACCAGCTCTCGGTCAAGCACCATTACCCGGAGGGCGATTTCGATCAGGTGGACCGCGTGCTGTACGATCTGAAGAACAACCCGCGTTCGCGCCGTATCCTGACCAATATCTACAACCACCACGACCTGTCCGAGATGGGACTGTATCCGTGCGCGTACAGCATGACGTTCAACGTGTCCGGCAACCGGCTCAACGCCATCCTCAACCAGCGTTCGCAGGATATGCTCGTGGCGAACAACTGGAACGTGGTGCAGTACGCGGTGCTCGTGCACATGATGGCGCAGGTGTCCGGTCTCGAAGCGGGCGAGTTTGTCCACGTCGTCGCCGACGCGCACATCTACGACCGCCATATTCCGCTGGTCAAAGAGCTGCTGAAGGGCACCCCCTACCCCGCGCCGAAATTCATCATGGACAAGTCCGTCACGAATTTCTACGACTTCACGCCCGACAGCTTCCGGCTGGAGGATTATCAATACAACGCGTTCGATCATAAGATCCCCGTTGCGATCTGACCGATCGCGCCGCGCGTCACGAGCACATAATCACGGAGGATCATGATGAAAAAAACAATCGCCGCTTTACTTGTGACCATCCTCGCTTCCGCGGGCTATATCGTTCTGGACAAGGCCGCCGTCGAGAAGATCGACCGGCTGGAATCGCAGGTCTCCGTGCAGCAGCAGGTCATTGACAGCTTCGGCGCGCCTTTGAACACAATGGATATGGAGATCGGCGAAACGATCCCCTGCTATCCTGCCGCGGGCACGACGGTGCAGGCGTATGTGCGCGACCTTTCCTTGACTACGACATGGGCCACAACGACCATGACGCAGCCGGCGTATTCAACAACACGGCCGGCCCTCACAACGGCCACATCAACCACAACAACCACAACGACAACTAAACCGGAAACGACGTACAGCGTTCCGACCGGCACGACTTATCGCGCCGAATCCACGACCCGTCGCGCAGACTCTGTGCGCGCACAGAGCGACGAACCCCCCGTGCCGACCGGCGCGACCGTTCCTGATCCGACTGTGAAGCCGACTGCGGAACCGACTGTGGAGACGACTGTGCCTGAGCCGACTATACCTACCACCTGGTACTCTTTTGATGAACTGTATCATCTGCGCACGGACGTTTCCATCCGGTCGTTCCTGTGCAAAAAAGTCGGGACGTCTATGACCGGGATCCCGACCTTCGCCATCACACTGTCCGGCAAGGTCGATCCGTCCTATGCGGACAGAGAGATCGAGATCATTCTCGGGAACGGCACCGACGAAAAGTCTTATTCCTACGCCATGATCCGATCCGACGGCAGCTTCTCGATCGAAACGGAAGCCGCTTTGACGTCCGCATCCGTTATTCCGTTGTTCAAGGTGATCATTGACTGAATCGTATTGTGACGAAACCGTTGTATAACAACGATCTGCGTCGTACACACCCGTAGGGAACGTGTGCGGATAAAATGCCGCCGCTCGCATCGGACCGGCATTTGACGGGAGAATACCTATGAACCTTATTGCTTCCGCCACCCTCGACTGGGGGATCGGCTATCAGAACGGGCTGCTGTTCCGCGTCTCGGCGGACATGGTGCAGTTCCGTAAGAAAACGACGGGCGGCGTCGTCGTCATGGGCCGGAACACGTTTCTCTCCATGCCGAACCGACAGCCGCTGCCGAACCGCGTCAACATCGTTCTCTCTCGCGACCTCGGCTTTGCGCCCGACGGGGCGACGGTCGTGCGCAGCGTCGACGAGCTGCTGCGGCTGCTGCGCGATTACGACGACGAGCGCGTCTTCGTCATCGGCGGCGGCGCGGTCTACCGTGCGCTGCTGCCGTACTGCGGCAAGGCGTACATCACGCGGTTTTACGCCGCAAAACCGGCGGACACATTCCTGCCCGATCTGGACGCCTCGCCCGACTGGCGTCTTGCGAAACGCAGCGTCCTGCACGAACAGGACGGTCTGTACTATACATTCGATCTTTACGAAAAGGAGCGGTAAACCATGTCTGTTTTCAACATCGCGGTCGACGGCCCCGCCGGCGCTGGAAAAAGCTCCCTCTCCAAACGCGTCGCCGCGGCGCTCGGCTGTATCTACGTCGACACCGGCGCGCTGTACCGCGCGGTCGGTCTTTACATGCTGCGTGCCGGCATCGACACGAAGGACGCCGACGCGGTCGCTTCCGCGCTGGACGGCGTGCGCGTTTCGCTGCGCTATGCCGACGGCGTGCAGCGCGTGTTTCTCGGCGAGGAGGACGTGTCCGACGCGATCCGCACCCCCGACGCGTCCATGGCGGCGTCCGACGTCTCCGCCCATCCGCAGGTGCGCGACTTTCTCTTTTCTCTGCAGCGCGACATCGCCGCGGAAAACAACTGTATCATGGACGGGCGCGACATCGGCACGGTCGTGCTGCCGGACGCAAACGTCAAGGTGTACCTGACCGCATCGGCCGAAACGCGTGCCGAACGCCGATACAAAGAGCTGCTGGAAAAAGGGATGCCGACGCCCTTCGAGGACGTTCTGGCCGACATCATTCAGCGCGACTACAACGACTCGCACCGCGCCGTCGCACCGCTGCGGCAGGCGGACGACGCAGTGCTGCTCGATACGTCTGATCTGGATTTCGACGCCGCGCTCGCCGCGCTGATGCAGATCATAAAGGAGAGAATAGCATGAGTAAACCGTTCCAGTTTCACTATGACCCCGACAAAGAAAGCGCCGCGTATCCGCGGATCCGTCCGGTCATCCACTTCCTGGTCCATTTCGTGTTCAAGGAAAAGGTGGTCGGCACCGAAAACATCCCGCAGGAGGGCAGCTTTATCGTCGCGTGCAACCACGTCACCGCGATCGATCCCGTCTTTGTGGCGGAGACCTGTCCGCGGACGCTGCATTTTATGGCCAAGATCTCCCTGTTCAAAAAATCGTTCTCCCGCTGGCTGCTGACGACGATGAACGCGTTCCCCGTCGACCGCTCCGGCGTGGATATGAAAGCGATCCGCTATGCGCAGGCGCTTCTGGACCGCGGCCACGTCCTGGGCATTTTCCCGGAGGGCACGCGCTCCAAGGATCTCAAGCCGCACCGCGCCAAGGGCGGCGTCGCTATGATCGCCAAGCAGACGCACGCCGACATCCTGCCCGTGTGCATCTACTTTTCCGAAAAACCGCATTTCCGTTCCAAGCTGACGATCCGTTACGGCGAGGTCATCCCGTACGATTCGCTCGAGCTGCCGGAGGATGAACACAGCGCGCAGCAGTGTCGTGTCGCCGCCGCGTTCGTGATGGAAAAGATCACCGAATTATGGCAGCAGGGACACGCATAATTCCGGCCAAAACCGCCGGCTTCTGCTTCGGCGTGGACAGAGCCGTGCGCACGACGTACGATCTCGTGGCCGCCGGAAAGGCCGTCGCCACGTTCGGCCCGCTGATCCACAATCCGCAGGTCGTCGACGATCTGCGGGAAAAAGGCGTGCGCACGATCACGTCGCCGCAGGGCGCCCGTCCCGGTGAAACGGTCGTGATCCGCGCGCACGGCGTGCCGCCGTGCGTGATCGAAGAGCTGCGGCAGGCCGGCGTCGATTTTGTGGACGCCACCTGTCCGTTCGTGCAGAAGATCCACCGTCTGGTGCATGTGCCGTGCGACGCCGTCTGGATCGCCGGCGACGCCGCGCATCCCGAGGTGCAGGGCATCGTCGGCCACGCCATTGCGCCCGCGACGGTGTTTCCGGACGCCGAAACGCTGGAAAAGCTGCTCAGCTCCGGTCCTGATTATTCCGATAAAGAAATAATTTGCGTGGCGCAGACGACTTTTTCGATAGAAGAGTGGAAAAACTGTAAAAAAAACATCAAAAAAGTCTGTACAAACGCAAAAATTTTTGATACAATATGTAATGCGACGCAAGATCGCCAGTCCGAGGCGGAGACTTTGGCACGCGCTTCGGATGCGATGGTCGTCGTCGGCGGGCGTCACAGCTCCAATACGGCAAAGCTGTTTGCCGTGTGCAGCGCGCACTGCCCGACGTTTCTGATCGAACAGCCTTCGGAACTGTCCGCCGCGTCATTTTCCGGCTGTTCGCGTATCGGTGTAACCGCAGGAGCCTCCACTCCTGCTGGGATTATAAAGGAGGTACTTAAAACCATGTCCGAAATCGTGGAAACCAATTCAGTCGAACTTGAGCAGACTGCGGATACGGCAGTCGCAGAGGAGGTGAAAAATGCCGAACCTGCAAAGTCGATTGACGAGATGGACTTTTCGGAGGCTCTGGAAGAATCGCTTAAAAGCATGAGCACCGACCAGAAGGTCAAGGGTGTTGTCATGGGCTTCTCCCCGACGGAGATTCAGGTCGACATCGGCAGAAAGCATGCCGGTTTCGTCCCGCTTGACGAATACAGCAATGATCCCACAGCCGACCCGCAGAAGGATCTGAAGATCGGCGACGAGATCAATCTGATCATCATGAAGACCAACGACGCCGAAGGCACCGTCATGCTCTCCAAGAAGCGCTACGACGCTGCGCAGGCGTGGAACGACGTCATGGATGCCGAGGCCGACGGCGCGATCTTTGAAGGCGTCGTGACCGACGTCATCAAGGGCGGCGTTCTCGTGGCGACCAAGGGCATCCGCGTGTTTGTCCCGGCGAGCCTTGCCACCGAGTCCAGAAATCAGCCTCTCGACGATCTGCTGCGCACGAAGGTGCGTCTGCGCATCATCGAGGTCAACAAGCAGCGCAAGCGTGCAGTCGGCTCCATCAAGGCCGTGCTGCGCGAGGAGCGCAAGGAAAAAGCCGACGCGTTCTGGGCCCATGCCGCTGTCGGTCAGGTCTATCAGGGCACCGTCAAATCGCTCACCTCTTACGGCGCGTTCGTCGACATCGGCGGCGTGGACGGCATGGTACATATCTCCGAGCTGTCCTGGAAGCGCATCGAGCATCCGTCCGAGGTGCTCAAGGTCGGCGACGAGGTCGAGGTTTATATCAAGGCGCTCGACGACGAGAAGAAGAAGATTTCTCTCGGCTACAAGAAGGCCGAGGACAATCCGTGGGAGATCCTGCGCCGCAACTATCCGGAAGGCTCCGTCGTGGACGCAGAGATCGTCGGCATGACGACGTTCGGCGCGTTCGCGCGCGTCATCCCCGGCATCGACGGTCTGATCCATATTTCCCAGATCGCCAACCGCCGCATCGAGAAGCCGCAGGACGAGCTGTCCATCGGCCAGACCGTCAAGGTCAAGATCACGGGCATCGACTTCGACAAGAAGCGCGTCAGCCTGTCCATCCGTGCGCTGCTGGATCCCGCTCTGGAGATCCCGTCCATCGAAGAAGAGGATGCCCCCGCTGAGGAAGCTCCCGCTGTCGAGGAAGCTCCCGCTGTCGAGGAAGCTCCCGCTGTCGAGGAAGCTCCCGCTGTCGAGGAAGCCCCGGCTGTCGAGGAAGCTCCCGCCGAGGAAGCTCCGGCCGCTGAGGAAGCCCCCGCTGCTGAGGAAGCGCCGGCCGCCGAGGAAGCTGCGGAATAATCCATCTGAATATGCACGGCCGGCTGAATACAGCCGGCCGTTTTTTAAAGAGGCGTTTGACTATGAAACCGCAAAAAATTCTTTCTGTTTTTCTGGCCGTGCTGTTCATGTTCGGCTGCGCGTGTTCGGCCCTTGCCGCATCTGACGATACGCTGTCGCTGACGGTCCTTTGCTCGAACGTAGGCGGCCTGCCGATCCCCGCGCTGTTCTCCTCCGAGCACAAGGTCGTCGCGCACGCGGAACGCACGCTCGGCAGGATGCTGAATCAAAGCGGCGCGGACGTGGTCGCCGTGCAGGAGGATTTCCAGTACCATGCGCTGCTCGCCGCGCAGATGACGGATTATCCGTACAAGACCTTCACCAGCGGCGGCATCCCGGCCGGCGACGGTCTGAACCTCTTTTCCAAGTACCCGATCTGCAACGTCGACCGGGTGGCGTGGACGGAGTTTTACGGCATCCTCACCGCGGACAACGACGGGCTGACGCCGAAGGGCTTTCTGAAATGCACGCTGGATGTGAACGGCGTTTTGATCGACCTGTACAACATCCACACGGACGCGTCCAAGACCATGGAGGACCAGCTCGCCAAAAGAGCGCAGTTCATCCAGCTCTCGCAGTATATCGGCGAGCATTCCGCGGACCGGCCGATCCTCATCACGGGCGACTTCAACTGCACGCTGCACACCTATCCTTTCTCCGATTTCTACCGGACCATGATCGTGGAGGGCGGATTTTCGGACGGCTGGGCGGAAAAGATCAACGGCGGCAACTATCTGCACGGCGACGACGCCGAAGAGATCATCGACCGCTACAACGCGCAGTACGACAACAAGTTCTGGGGATTGTGGGATTCCTACGAGCGTCTGCTGTACCGCAGCGGCGACGGTCTGTCGTTCGACGTGACGGACTTTTCCTACACGTTCTATACCGACAAGCCGGACAGACCCGAAGCGCTGACCGATCACGCCGTGATGTCCTGCACGGTGCGTCTGAACACGCAGGATTACGCGCGGCCGGATATGACGCTGCGTGAAGAAACGGACAAATCCGCCGCGGAAAAGATCGTGTATTATTTCCGCATGGTCGGTCGCTGTCTGCGTCTGATCGGATCGGATCTCGTCCGTCTGGCGCGCGAAGCGTTCAGCAAGAAATAACCCTCTTCACGGTTTTTTGCGGGATACTGCAAACAAGAAGAATTGTCATTGCGCGCCCCGAAGGGGAGTGGCAATCTCAACCGGATGACAGTCCCTGTTAACGGAATTTATGATTGCATCTGCGGGAGATCGACGCGCTTCGCTCGCGATGACACTTGGTTTGTTATTCGGAATCCCACAAAAAGCCGTGAACATCGAAATAATAGCCGCGTCCGAAAGTCTCGCGCGGCGCCATATACAATATCTTGTGCATCGTTTGCACGCACTGTGTATAAACATACAACAAACCGCAAATCCTTTGTTTTTTTTCGGATTTTTCTTGCATTTTTTCAGATTTTGTGTTAGTATAAAAAAAAAGCGGCCTTTTTCCTGATTTCGCTTTTTCAAAAGAAAATAGGGTGCGCGGAAGGCTTTTTTGCCTCGGCGTGTAAAGGCAAATGTTGGTTGGGGGAATACCCGGACCGACCGTTTGTTTTTCCATTTTTTTGAACGGCTTGCAGGAAATCGTCGTCTTAAAGGGGTTGTTTTCATGGAAAAATGGATCGTCGTTCTGACGGCCGCCTGTTCGCTGCTGGCCCTGCTGTTCGCCGGGCTGACCGCGAAACGCGTGCTGAAGTTCTCTGAGGGCACGGAGCGGATGCAAAAGATCTCCGCTTCCATCCGCAGCGGCGCGAACGCCTACCTCGGCCGTCAGTATAAGGTCGTGCTGATCTTCTTCGGCGTTATGTTCGTCGTGCTGGGCGGCATGGCTCTGGCCAAGCTCTTAACGCCTTACGTGCCGTTCGCATTTCTGACGGGCGGCTTCTTCTCCGGTCTGTCCGGTTTTGTCGGTATGAAGATCGCGACAGCGGCCAACGCCCGCACCGCCAACGCCTGTCAGGAAGGTCTGAACCGCGGTCTGCGCGTGGCATTCTCCGCCGGCAGCGTGATGGGCTTTACGGTCGTCGGTCTGGGGCTTCTGGATATTTCGATCTGGCTGTTCCTTTTGAAATTTGTCTTTAAAGAAGGCGGCATGCCTTTGACCAATGACGCGATCACCAGCGCGATGCTGACGTTCGGCATGGGCGCGTCGTCGATGGCGCTGTTTGCCCGTGTGGGCGGCGGCATCTTCACCAAGGCGGCCGACGTGGTCGCCGACCTGGTGGGCAAGGTGGAGGCCGGGATCCCCGAGGACGATCCCCGGAACCCCG